>JANXYO010000015.1 GCA_025356015.1 Spirochaetaceae bacterium | reverse complement strand
GACTCGGCGTGCAGGCCGACGGCATGCACGCCGAGTCGCGTTTCGGCCTGGGCGTCGTCTGCGCTTCCCTCGCCGAGGCCTCGGGCGACCCCGCGGCCCAGCTTCCCCTCGTGGACGAGGCTGCCAGGGCCCTCAAGGCCTATCTCGAGCTCAGACCCGAGGCGGTCAACCGCGAGGAGATAGCCGCCAACGTCCAGATGCTCGAGCGCGCCAGGACCGCTCTTGAGGAATACCTCGCGGGGGCAGCCAAGAAATGAGGATCTCGACAAGATTGACGATTTCCTTTGTCATCGTCGCCCTCATCGCTGCGGCGGTCGCCGTCCTGGGGATCGCCAACACGAGGCTCATGGCCGCCGCGAGCGCCCGATCCTACCAGCAGGTCACCCTGCCCCTGTCCGAGCTTCTGGTCATGACCGAGGACTTCCAGAAGATCCGCATCGCTGGAAGGGACATCATCACGGCAGACAGCCCGGACCAGATCAAGGGGATCAATGAGGAGATCGCCGGCCTGCGCCGCGAGCTCGATGAGGTCGGCCTGGGCTTTGACGGGAGCATCCTCACCGAGCTCGGCCGCTTCGAGATGGACAGGTTCGCGGCCTCCAAGGCCCGCTATTTCCTGCTCCTCGACCGCGTCATTGCCTACGCCGTTGCCAACAGGGACGCGGAGGCGAACGCCATCATCTCTGGCTCTGGCAGAGAGGCCTCCCTCGAGGCCCAGACGGCCCTCGAGACCCTCGTCCAGTCCAGGCTCGAGCTCGCGAGGGCGAGCTCGGCAGCCGATGCCCAGCGGGCCCGCGACCTCACCATCCTCGCCATCGTCGCCAGCCTGGCGGCGATCGGCGTCGCCCTGCTCTTCGGCGTCCTCCTTTCCCGGCGCGTGACGCTGCCCCTCGAGGAGGCCAACACAAGGCTGGGCAATTCCATCGAGGAAAAAGACAGGCTGATGAAGGAGCTCGCGCATCGCGTCAAGAACAGCCTCGCGACTGTGGGCAACATCCTGAGCCTGGAGTCAGGCCAGGCCCCCGACGAGCACTCGAGGCTCGCCCTCGAGGAGGCCCAGGGCAGGGTGGTCTCAATCGCCGAGCTCTACGACCTCCTCCTTGTCGCCGAAGGCGTCTCGACGGTGGACATAGGAGAGTACATCGAAAGGATCGTCCACCACCTGCGCGGCATCTTCCTTCAGGACGGCAGACGGATCGAGATCTTCACCGACTGCGTCGACCTCAGCCTCGGCTCGGGTCTCGCGGCGGCCATCGGCTACTGCTGCAACGAGCTCGTCACCAATTCCATCAAGTACGCCTTCGCCGACGGCCGCGAGGGGATGATAGTGGTCACTGTCAGGCATGTGGAGGGCAGGCTGAAGGTGGGCGTGAAGGACAACGGTCTGGGTCTGCCGGGAGGTTCTCCCCCCGCCCCAGGAACGGGGGGCCTCGGATTCATCCTAGTCAGGGCCCTCGTCGAGCAGCACGGAGGCAGCCTGAGGATCGATGGCCGCAACGGCAGCTCCGTGGAGCTCGACTTCCCCTTCAGGGGCTAGGGGCCGCTAGGCTCCCGGGTGGGCGTTGAGGTACTCGGCGATGCTGTCGAGCAGCTCCTTCGCCTGGGGCTTTCCGGCCTTCTGCAGGATCACGTACTGGCGCACCGCGTCCTTGAGGTTGTCGACCTGGAGGAAGGATTCGCCGTAGTATTCCCTGGCCTCGGGGAAATTGGGCTTGAGGCTGAGGGCCTTCTCGTACTGGAGGAAGGCCTCCTTCACGTTGCCCGACTTCCTGAGGCTGAAGCCCAGCATGTTGTAGGCCTCGGCGTAGTCGGCCTTGAGCGCGATCGCCTGCCTGAAATTGGTGACCGCCTCCTCGTAGCGCCCGGCCTGGGAGGCGCTGTAGCCCGTGTTGTAGAACTGCAGGGCCGTCTTCGGGGCCGGGCTCATGGAGGCGTTGCCCCCGCTCGAGCCGCCGGTGCTTCCGCCTCCGCCCGTGCCGAGGGCGAGGACCATGGAGGCCGAGAGTATCAGCACGCTAAAGGCGAGGTAAAGACGCTTGGACATCGTGTTTCTCCTTTTCCCTTTGATGCAGGGGAGTGGGCTATTCCCGCCCACGCGAGGGATATACGGAGGCGATGCCTGACTGGATTGGACTGGATTGGATTGGATTGGACTGGATTGAGCCTTAGCGGCTGCCCTGCATCACGGCCCTGCCCGAGGGCGAGGCGCTGCCCCCCCTGGGCTCGAGTGTCACCATGAGGGCGTCGAAGCCGCGGAAGTCCGCCGGGACATCGAGGACGAGGGAGCCGTAGCCGTGGCTGTCCACTTCGAAGAGGCCGCCGCTCGCCTTGCGCTCGCCCTTGACGAGCCAGAGCTGGTATCGACCGGAGGCGCCCGGGCTATCCAGGCCCCTGACGGCCAGGACTCCCTCGTTGTCCTCGGGGTCGAGGACGATGGTGCCAAAGGCCGAGCTCCCCGCACCCGAGCCCAGGAGGGCCATGGTGACAAGGCCCCCTGCGGCGCGGCGGGCGCTATCGGCCTGGGAGCGCTGCCACTGCAGGACATTGCCCGCCCCGAGCAGCGCTATGAGGATGGCCGCGGCCGCGGCGAGGAATGGGGGGATCAGCCGTGGCCTGGCCCGGATCCGGGGCAGGGCCGACATGATCCTCTCCTCAAGGCCAGCGGGAGGGGGGCAGGGGGCCATTGCCGCCGCGAGCTCACCGACGCTCAGGCGGAGGGCGGCGAGCTCGGATCGGCATTCGGCGCAGCCTGCGAGGTGCTCCCTCACCGCCTCCTCGTCCTCTGAGTCGAGGCAGGCAAGGGCATAGCCTGTGAGCAGGCCGGCAATCTCCTCATGATCGGTCACGCCGCTCCTCCTGTCCTTTCCGGATGCAGATCTCCCCCCATGCCATATACGGATGCGGCGGCCCTCCGGATGCTCATGCCGAGCCTCCTTCGCCGAGCTTGTCGCGGAGGCTCCGCATCGCGTCACGTATCCTCGACTTGACGGTGCCCAGGGGCAGGCCGAGGGCGGCGGCGATCTCGCTGTGGCTCATGCCCTTGAAGAAGGCGAGGGAAAGCGCCGTCCTCTGGCCCTCGGGCAGCTCGGCGACGGCTGCGCGGACCTCCTTGGCACGCTGGGAGCGGCCAGCCTCCTCGGCGGGGTCGGGGCTCCTGGTGTCCTCGGCATCGGCCAGCTCTCCCCAGTCCTCGCGGAGGGGCATGGGCCTTGATTTCATCCCGCGCAGGGCATCGATGGCCCGGTTGCGCGCGATGCGGCCTAGCCATGTGGCTACCGCGCCCAGGTCTGGCCTGTAGGAGGCCGCGCCCCGCCAGGCGCTCATGAAGACGTCCTGGGCGACCTCCTCGGCCACCGCCGCATCCCCCGTTATCCGCAGGCCGATGCCATACACGAGGCCGCCGTACTTCCTGTAGAGTTCCCGGAGGGCCTCCCCCTCGGCCTCTGCGATGCGGCGAAGGAGGGCGTCGTCATCCTGTGCTTCTTTTTGCATGCTGGTGCCACAGTCTAGGGTCCCTGCCTGCCCGCTGTCCAGATCGGTCTCCCTGTCGTATCATCCGGGCATGCCGCGAAGCGGATCGCCCGGTCTTTCCCGCCGCGCCTGGGCCATCATCATCGGAGGCGGGGCGACGACCATGCTCGCCGTCGCCGCCCTCGCCCTTTCCCTCATCGGTCCTGGCCTGCCGGTCCGGCGCCTCCTCGCCCCACTGCCCACTCCCGAGCTCGCGCCCGAGTTCGCTCCCATCGAGGCGCTGAGCGGACCCATCACCATCGCGATCCAGCCTGGGCACTTGATGGTGTCCGAGCTGCCCGACGAGCTCTGGCGCCTGCGGGAGAGCACGGGAGCGAGCTACCGCGGGATCCAGGAAGTCGACATCAACAGGGCCGTCGCCACGGCCCTCTCGGCCCTGGTCGAGGCCAAGGGATGGAAGGCCCTGGTCCTTCCTGCCACAATACCGGCCGGGCTCAGGGCCGATGCCTTTGTCGCCATCCACGCGGACTGGGGCGCGAGGCCGGGCATCAGGGGCTGGAAGGTCGCACCGCCCTGGAGGGCCTCGCCCGCGAGCCAGCGCCTCGCCGCCGAGCTCGCGGCGAGCTTCTCCGCCGAGCCGGGCCGAGTCGAGGATGCCGGGGGCATCACCGTCTCGATGCGCGGCTACTTCGCCTTCAGCTACCGGCGCTTTAGCCATGCCCTGAGCCCCTTCACCCCAGCCTCGATCGTCGAGCTCGGCTTCATCACCAACGACGAGGAGCGCTCGAGGCTCCGCGACGATCCAGGCTACTGGGCCCGCATCATCATGCGCGGCCTCGAGGGCTTTATCGCCGCCTCTCCGCGCGGCGACACCGATGCCTTGAGGCCCGTGGTCTATCCCTGGGTCAAGGTGGGAGCCGATGGCCTCAAGGGCCGCAGCCTGCCCGAGCCCGCGGCCCCCTCTCTCTGGGCGATCGAGCCGGGCACGGTGATGTTGCCGGTTGATTCCCGCGGCTCCTGGTACGAGGTCTTTGTTCCCCGCCGCAGGCAGACAGCCTGGGTGCCAAAGGCCGAGGTCGAAGCCACAGAGGCCCCGGCTCGTGCCCAGGGCCCGCCGGTGACGGATCGATAGAGCCTTTAGTCCCTCGGCTCCCGGCTCCCGGCTCCCCAGCCCCGGCCGCCTTCTGTTTGACGACCGCGATGAGCAGGTATAGAGTGTGCCTTCCCAGAAGGCGGCACCAGAGGCTGCCCCCGCTTCGGAGGCCAGGCATGAAGACGATCAAGGGCGAGTCCAAGCGCTATCTCGAGATAGACCTCACAGCCCGCTCCTTCACTGTGTTCAGCCCGCTCGAGGACGAGCTTAGGGCCTACATCGGGGGCAAGGGCCTTGGGCTCAAGCTCTTCTATGACCGCATGGGCCGGGGCAAGGAGCTCGCGGGCCTCGATCCCCTCGGGCCCGACAACATCCTCGCCTTCATGATGGGGACTTTCATCGGGACGGGGGCGCCCTGCTCGGCCCGCTTCGCCGGCCTCACCAAGTCCCCCCTCACCGGCATCATGGTCGGCTCCTCCTGCGGAGGCCCCTTCGGCATGGCATGCAAGACCGCGGGCTGGGACGGGATCCTCGTCTCCGGCGCCGCGTCCGCGCCCATCGTGCTGCGAATCGACGAGGCGGGAGCGAGCTTCGAGGAGGCCGCGGGCCTCTGGGGCCTCGGGACCGGCGAGGCCCAGGGGAGGCTCGTGACCGAGGCGGCCCAGGCCGCTCTTGTCATCGGTCCGGCCGGCGAGAACGGGGTCCTCTACGCCAACATCCGCTCGGGCGAGCGCTACCTCGGCCGGGGCGGCATGGGGGCGGTCATGGGGGCGAAGAAGCTCAAGGCCATCGTCGCGACAGGCCGCTCCTTCAAGATCGAGCCAGCCGAGCCCCAGGCCTTCGAGCGGCACGGCAAGAGGGCGCGCAAGCACATAAACCGCAACGCCTTTGTCCTCTCCTACCGCGCCTATGGCACCAACTTCGGCGTGGCCCCCGGGGTGAAGGCAGGCTACGCGGCTGTGCGCAACTTCCGCGACCGCACCGACGAGCGCTGCCTGGCCCTCTCGGGAGAGGCCATGGCCGAACGCTACCACACGACCCACGCCGTCTGCTCTCCCTGCGCCGTCCTTTGCGGCCACAAGGGCTCCTACCCCGACGGCAAGGTCCGCCACATCCCCGAGTACGAGACCGTGGGGGTGTGGGGCGGGAACATCATGAACTTCGATAGCGACCTCGTCGCCGAGTGGAACGACATCATGAACGAGCTCGGCCTCGACACGATCTCCTGCGGGGTAACGGCGAGCTGGGCGATGGAGGCCGCCGAGAAGGGCCTCAGGCCCAGCGAGCTCGCCTTTGGGCGGACGGACAACATTCCGAGGATCCTCGAGGACATCGCCCACAGAAGAGGGGAGGGCGCCGAGCTCTGCCTTGGCTCGAGGCGCCTCGCGCAGAAGCACGGCGGCCTCGAGTTCGCGGCCCAGGTGAAGGGCCTCGAGATGGCCGCCTACGATCCCCGCGGGGGCTGGGGCCAGGGCCTGAACTACGCTGTGGCAAACCGCGGCGGCTGCCACCTCAACGCCTACCCCATCGCCCTCGAGGCGATCTTCAACTTCATCCCCCCCTACACCAGGCTCTCCAAGGCAAGCTGGGTCGCCTTCTTCGAGGACCTCTTCGACGCTATCAACGCGGCCCAGACCTGCCAGTTCACAGCCTTCGGCTACCTCCTCGAGCCTGTCGTCGCCAAGTACACCCCGCGTTTCCTCCTCAAGCTGGCGATGACCCTCCTGCCCGATGTGGCCCAGCTCGTCCTCGACTGGGGCGCCCTCTCGGGCCTGGTCTCGGCCATCACGGGGCGCCGGGTCACGAGACGGGACTTCCTCATGGCCGGCCGCCGCTCCCACGTCCTCGAGCGCAGGATGAACATGCTCATGGGTATCGGCGCCGCCGACGACACCCTCCCTGCGCGCTTCCTAACCGAGGCAAAGACCAAGCACGGCTCACCGAGCGTCGTGCCCGTCGAGGCCATGGTGAAGGCCTATTACCGCAAGAAGGGCTACGACAGGGATGGCGCGCCCACTCCTAGGCTCCTCGCGTCCCTCGGCATCCCCCTGCCCGAGACAAGGCGGGGCGCGGCCGCCCCGGGCGATGGCCAGGTGGGCCTCCTCGAACGGGTCTTCTGCAGGACCTACCAGACGGTCATGAGGGCAGCCGGCTACTTCCTTGACTTCAGTGAGCCTGGCCTCCTTGAGGGCCCGGGGAGCCTCACTGGCCTGCCGGGCCTCATCGCCTCGCGGGGCAGGCACAAGCTCCTCGTCGTCACCGACAAGGGCATCATGTCCCACCACCTCCTCGACGGATTCCTCGAGGGCCTGAAAGACGCCGGCCTCGGCTACGCCCTTTTCGACCGCGTGGAAGCCAACCCCACGATACCGAACATCAAGGACGCCCTCGCCCTCTACGACGCGGAGCACTGCGACGCGATAGTCGCTTTCGGCGGTGGCTCGTCGATGGACTGCGCCAAGGCCGCCGGGGCACTCGCCTCCAACCGCCGCAGGACCCTGGGCCAGCTGCGGGGGCTGCTCAAGGTGTGGAGGCGGCCGCCCCTGCTCTTCGCCGTCCCTACGACGGCGGGCACCGGCTCGGAGACGACGGTTGTCGCCGTCGTGACCGACCCCTCGACCCACGAGAAGTACGCGATCACCGACCCCAAGCTCATGCCCGACTACGCCGTCCTCGATCCCGAGCTGACCCTGGGCCTCCCGCCCCAGATCACCGCGACGACTGGCATGGACGCCCTCACCCACGCCGTCGAGGCCTACATAGGCCGGAGCAACACCAGGAAGACCAGGGAGATGGCCGAGAAGGCCGTCGTCCTTGTTTTCAAAAGCCTCGAGAAAGCCTGGGCGGACGGCAGCGACATCGGGGCAAGGGGCGACATGCTCCTCGCCTCATACTGCGGAGGCGTCGCATTCACCAGGGCCTATGTGGGCTATGTCCACGCGATAGCGCACAACCTTGGCGGGCTCTACGGAATCCCCCACGGGCTCGCGAACGCCGTCATCCTCCCCTACGTGCTCGAGTACTTCGGCGAGTCCGCCCAGACCCCCCTCGCGCGCCTCGCCGAGCTGGCCGGCCTGTGCGCGCCTGGGCCCGGCACGGGCGAGGCCGCGAAGGCCAGGGCCTTCATCGAGGCGGTGAAGGGCATGGGCCGCAGGATGGGCATCCCCTCGGGCTTTTCCCAGATCAGGGAGGAGGACATACAGCTTCTCATGCGTAGGACCCTCAAGGAGGGCAATCCCCTCTACCCCGTGCCTAGGCTCATGGGCAGGGCCGACTGCGAGACCCTGGTCAGGGGACTCATGGCATGAGCGGAAGCGCCCACCCCTCCCTCGCCCTCCTCCTCGACACCATGCCCCAGGGCTATCCTGCGACAAAGAGCGGGGTCGAGGTCGAGATCCTGGAATATCTGTTCAGCCCCGAGGAGGCCGCCGTGGCCTGTCTCCTCACGATGAAGGCCAGGACCCCGAGGCAGATCGCCTCGTCCTCGGGCCGGGACGAGGCCGCCATACGCTCCAGCCTGAAGTCGATGGCGAAGAAGGGCCTGGTCGAGTTCGAGAAGGCCGAGGGCGGGATCGGCTTCAGGCTCATGCCCTTTGTCGTGGGCTTCTACGAGCGGCAGTCTGCCACCATGGACAGGGAGCTCGCCCTGCTCTTCGAGCGCTACTACCGCGAGGGCCTGGCCGGAGCCATCACCATGGAACCCTCCTCCCACCGGGTGATCCCCGTGGAGCGGGCCATCCCCACTTGCGTCGAGGTCATGCCATACCAGAGGGCCTCGAACTATGTCGAGGCCGCCAAGTCCTGGGGACTCCTGAATTGCATCTGCAGGCTCCAGAAGCGCCTCGTGGGCGAGGCTTGCGCCCATAGTCTGGAAAACTGCCTGGCCCTGTCCTCCCGGAGCGAGGCCTTCGCGGGTCTCGACTCCATCAGGGCCTTGAGCCGCGAAGAGGCCCTCGGGGTCCTGAAGGCCGCATCGGCCGAGGGCCTGGTCCATACGACCGCCAACTCCCAGGAGGGGGTGAGCTACATCTGCAACTGCTGCAGCTGCTCCTGCGGCTTCCTCCGGGCCGCCACGGAGTTCGGTGTCTCCAATCCCGTGGCGCGTTCAGGTTTCCTCAGCGTCGTGGATCGAAAGGTCTGCACGGGCTGCGGGAACTGCCTCGGTGCCTGCCAGTTCGGAGCCCTGTCCCTCGACGAGGAGGGGCGCTGCGCCGTCGATTCGGCGAAGTGTTTCGGCTGCGGTCTCTGCGTCCTCTCCTGCCCGGCCGGGGCCCTCGCCCTGAGCCAGAAGGATGGCGCAATCCTCGGGGCCCCGCCCATCACCGACGCGGACTGGAGCTTCGCCCGCGCCCTGAACAGGAATATGGTCAAGGAATACGAGAAGCTGAAGGGCCAGGGCTGAGGGGCGGCAGCCAAGCGGCGCCCCCACGGCTTCCTGGGGACTGCCCTCCCGGGCTATGCTTGCGCCCATGGCAGAAGAACGGTCCAATGATCCCCTGCACGGCGTGACCCTCGAGGCCATGCTCGTGGAGCTCATCGCCGCCTATGGCTGGCCAGGCCTCGCCGAGCATATCCCTGTCCGCTGTTTCTCAAGCGACCCGAGCCTCAAGTCCAGCCTCACCTTCCTCAGGCGGACTCCTTGGGCGAGGGCCAAGGTCGAGGCACTTTACCTGGGCAAACTGGAGCCGCCAAGGCCAGCCAGGGGCGCTCGCCGATAGCCTACAACCACCAAGCGCCACGAAGGAACACGAACCGGAATACTCAGAGAATCGGTGTCCTCCTGAAGGATCCGCCACATCGGAGCAGCTGACCTTCGTATATGTCCGTGTTCGTTGGTGGTTTTCTTCTCGACACGTCCCCCTTCATGCCCAGCCTAGTGCAGGATGATCGACAGGGCCGACCAGGCCAGGAAGAGGGCCATCACGATGTTGAAGCCCAGGCGGAAGGCTTTCCTCGCGAAGAGGTGGGAGAAGGTCGAGCCCATGAGGGCCCAGGCCGAGACGGCAGTGAAGCCTATGAAGGAGAGCAGGGCTGCCGAGGCCAGGGTCTTCGCCGTCCCCCCGGTCAGCAGGGACGAGAAGGATGAGAAGACGGTGATGCCGAAGAGGATGCCCTTCGGGTTCACGAACTGCAGGAGGAGGCCCCCCAGGTAGCTCTCGCGGGCCGTGGTGGCGGCCCCCTTCTTGCCCGGCGAGTCCAGGAACAGGGAGATGGCCAGATAGGCCATGTAGATCGCGCCGATCCACTTGAGCCAGGACGAGATCACGTGGTAGTTGCGCGTGAGGAACTCGGTGAGGAGGCCTCCCGAGCTCAGGATGATCATAAAGCCCGTGGTCATGCCCATGATGAATCGCAGGCTTCCCCGGTAGCCCGCCTTGAGGCCGAGGGCCGAGGCCGAGACATTGTTCGGCCCGGGGGTGAAGGTCATCAGGAGGACATAGCTGAGACAGGGGTAGAAGAGCTCGTTTTGCATGCGGTTGCTCCTAAAGAGACAAGATGCAACGCTTTGGTCAGGATTGAAAAGAGCCAGGCCTGGAAAAGATGACCGAACAGGGGCGGGCCCGAGGCAACTGTGCCCATTGGATCGCCATCTCCCTGTACCTATCGCACAGATCCCCTTCGTGCTAGCTTTAGGCCCATGGAAGGAAGACCGCAGCGTCTGGGCCGCCCCGCCCCCCGTTTCCAGGCTGGCTCGACCCTGTACTCAGGCCTGGCCGAATGGCTTGTCTCCTGCATCTCCCAGGGAAGCTATGCTATCGGGGACAGGCTCCCCTCGATCCGCTCCTTGAGCGCCTCCCTTGAGGTGTCGGTGAACACGGTGCGCCAGGCCTATGAGCTCCTCGAGCGCCGGCGCTACATAGACTGCAGGCCCCAGGCGGGCTATTTTGTGCGCCGCGAGCCCCCGCCCGAGCCGGCTCCGGCCCCTGCCGACAGGAGGCTCCGGCCCGCCGAGCTGCCCTTCTGCAGGATCTACGCCGAGATAAAGAAGAGGAGCGGGAGCCCCGAATCGGCGGCCATGGGTCTTGCTCTCACCTCCCCCGACCTCCTGCCCGGCGACCGCCTCGGCTCCATCATGGCGGATCTCATGCGCCGCCGCCCGGCTGACATGCTGGACCTCTGTGTGGGCCCCGGGGACAGGGAGCTGCGCAGGCAGATCGCGAGGATCCAGCTCGACGCGGGGATCGCAGGTGCGGCCGACGACATCATCGTGACCAACGGCTGCAGCGAGGCCGTCTACCTGGCCCTCGCCGCACTGTGCAGGCCAGGGGAGGTCGTGGCCCTCGAATCCCCGGCCTACTTCAACTTCTTCGAGGTCCTCCGCGAGCTCGGGCTCAAGGCCCTCGAGATCCCTTCCGATCCCCGCGACGGGCTCAATGTCGATGTACTCCGCTTCGCGATCGAGCACCACTCCCCCTCGGCCTGTCTCGTGACACCGAGCTTCTCAAACCCCAGCGGCTCCACGATGCCAGACTCTTCCAAGCTCGAGCTCGTCGGCATCCTCGGGGCTGCCGGAATCCCCCTCATCGAGGACGACGCCCACGGCTACCTCTCCTGGTCGGCCTCGAGGCCGCCGGCGGCCAAGTCCTTCGACCGCAGCGGGAACGTCATCTACTGCGGCTCCTTCACGAAGACCCTTGGCGCTGGCCTCAGGCTCGGCTGGATCCTGCCCGGCCGCCACGCCGAACGCATCGCGAGGCTCAAGGCCGCCTTGAACCTCGCGGGTGCCAGCCTGAGCCAGGCCGCGGCTGCGGCCTTCCTCGACGCAGGCGGCTGGGCGCGCCACCTGCGCAGACAGCGCTCGGCCTTCGCCACGCGAGTGGGAGCGATGCGCGATCTCGTCGCCGAGGCCTTCCCTCCCGGCACCAGGGTCTCGCGCTCGAACGGGGGTATCCTCGTCTGGGTCGAGCTGCCCTCGCATCTCGACGCCGACGAGCTCTTCGAGGCCGCCCTGGCCGAGGGCATCCTCTTCGCACCGGGCTCGATCTTCTCGGCCTCGGGCGCCTTCCGCTCCCACCTCCGGCTCAACGGCAGCCTGTCCGGACCGGGGGTCGAGACGGCGCTGCGACGTCTGGGCGAGCTCGCCTGCGGCCTCGAGAAGACTGTACCCTAAAGCCTGGCCTCCCACTCCTTGAGCGCGGTCGTGACGTCCCACCAGTAGATCTTCTTCACGCTCTCCTTGCGCAGCCTGGGCGAGAGGTTCACCCTGACAAGCTCGCAGACCCTCTCCTCGGCCGCGAGCCGGCCGAGGATGCGGTCAAGGGCCGCGACTGCCGCCTCATCCTCGCCGCACAGGGCGCGCAGCCGTTCTTCATCGCCCATCGTCCCCTCCTCCCTGGCTCCTGTCTTGCAGCATCCATCCTATCCTCAGGCGGCGGCGCGAAGGTATACTCCCCTCAAGACGGCACGAGGAGAACAAGACAGGCATGATACACATCATCGTAACCATGACGATCAAGGAAGGCTGCATGGAGGAGTTCCTATCTCTTTGCGGGAGCCTCCGGCAGCATGTCCTCGCCGAGGCGGGCTGCCTCCGCTATGACTACTTCCGGGAACTCGAGGCTGTCCTGCCGATACAGGAAGCCCTCGACCCCAACAGGATCACCCTCGTCGAGCTCTGGGAAACGCGCGAGGCCCTCAAGGCCCACGGCCAGTCCCAGCACATGAAGGACTTCGGCCCGAGGATGAAGGAGCTACGCACCGGCGTCGTGGCCCGAGTCGGCGAATCGATCTTCTAGACCAAGGCCGAGAGCGGCCCCTGGGCCGGCCAGTCAGGCATCCAGGGCCGCGCATGCTCGAGCATCTCGGCGAGCATGGCCTCGGCCTTGCCGAGGGGGAGGCTCACGAGGGGGTCGAGGAGGAGGGCCTGGAGGGCGAGCTCGGGATCGCGGCGCCTCGAGGCCTCCTGCACGAGGCCCTGGACCTCGATCACGCGGGACTCGAGGGCGGCCGCCGCGGGAGGGAGCCTGCCCGCCGCAAGCGGAGTGACGCGGCCCTCTTGGAAGAGGGCGTAGGTCTCGACTATGTGGCCAGCTGGCGCGTCTGCCCACTGGCCCTGGTTGGGCAGATTCACGTTCGTCCTCAAGTCGGCGAAACCCAGGAGGGCCTCGATCTGGGCGACGCCCTCCTCACCCGACCTCTCGAGGGTCTTTGATGCCAGAGAGGCGACCGATGGACGGGGAGCGTCCCTTGTGGCGATCCGCCACGCATACGGAGTGAGGGGGACGCCGTAGGAATTGATGAGGGCCTCATCGCCAAGGAACCAGGGCACGAACTCGGCGAGGTGGCGGTCACCGGCGGCGCCGAGGACACCAAAGCGGACCAGGAACCCGAGGCTCACGAGGCCGTCGCACTCAAACCAGGACTCACTATCCCGCCTCGAGCGGGCCTGGGCGCTGTGGTCGGGGAAAGTCCCGCCGTTCGAGGCGCGGAGGGCCTCGGCCCCGGCGCGGAGCCAGGGCAGGAGCTCCTCGCCGCGGTACCGCACCGAGCTCGCGAGGTTGAAGTGATTGACTCCGGCTATGTCGAGCTCGATCTGCGCGCGCGCCGGGACCAGGGCGAGGCCGCGCTCCTCGGCGAGCTGTCGCGCCACCCTCTCCTGGATGGCGAACACCTCGTGGCAACAGCTGTGGGCCTTGATGCCAGGGGCAGCATCGTAAAGGGCAGCTACGCAGAGGGTCATGGGATTGGTGTAGTTGATGACATGGGCGCGGGGGCAGTGCTCCATGACGGAGCGGCCAATCTCGGCCATCGCTGGCATGGCGCGCAGGGCCCGAAGGAGACCCCCCGGACCCACGCTGTCGCCCACGGTCTGGATGATGCCGTACTTGGCGGGGATGACGAGGTCGGCATAGCGGCGAAGCTCGGCGAGTATAGGGACGGGTTTTCGAAACGCGATATGTCAGGGCCCTGGCTGTCATTGTCGGGGATCATTGGCCTGTAGCAGAAGTCCCTGACCCACTGTGACAGCCTCTCCCAGTCCCTCGCCCCGAGGCTCTCCTTGTCGACGATGAGGTGGCGGAAACCGCGGCGCGGCATCACCCCCTCGTGGTGGACCTCCTCTATCGTCCACCTGTCAAGCTTCCCCTTTTTGATGAGACGCTGCAGACCCGCCTCGCTGACGAGCTCGTCACCCGGATCGATCACAAGGAGGGTGGGGACGTTCGCCCGCTCGAGCTTTCCCTCATTGATAGCACGGATGATAGCGAACAGGGATTGGTATCCGGCCATGCTCGTCCCCGATGGATTGGCGCGGTAGGCCTTGTTACCCAGCGAGGGCACGATGAAGCCCCTGCCGAACACGCCGAGGAGGCGAACCAGGTTCGAGCTCGGGCGGAGGGCGGCCGCCGGAGCGAGCAGGATCATCCCATCGAAGCTGACCTGAAACTTGTTGGCGGCCAGGAGCTCGATGCCGATCGCCCCGCCAAGGGAAAAGCCGACGAAGAAGAGGGAGAGGCCGGCTCCATCGGCCTCGGCCCTCGCGATGCGGTAAGCCTCGAGGGCGTCCTGGATCCATAGCCCGGAGCTGACCCGCCTGAAAGCCTCCAGATCGCCGCTGTGGCCGCTCAGGGAGACGAGCAGGACATCGATGCCCGAGGCATTCAGAAGGCGAGCGATGCCGATCATCTTGTCGCTCTTCATGTTGAGGCCGTGGATCGCGAGCGCGATCGCGCGTGGCCTGCCTCCCTGGTCGCGCGCCGGGGACCGAAGCCAGAGATAGCTGGCATCGTTCCTGACAGGAGCCGGGGCGGGGGCCGCCGCGGCCCCGGGCGAGCCGAACGACCAGGCGGCCGCCAGGGCCATGCAGGCGAGGCAAGGGCTGCTCCGTTTCATTTCTTCTTCAAGCCTCCCGTACGGATATAGCGTAACGTTTTGCACCGGTGGAAGCTTCCGCGTCGGTATCGGAGGGCCCAGGGCGGCGGGGCGGCCTGCTCGCCCACGAGCGGCTTGCACCATGCGGGATATTCCTTCGGAGGCGGCTACTGCACCTTCAATGGCCTCGCCATCGCGGCCATCATGCTGCGCAAGGAAGGCCTGGCGCGGAAGATCGGCATTGTCGACTTCGACGCTCACTATGGCAACGGCACCGACGACATCATCCAAAGGCTTGGCATCGACTACATCGTGAACCACAGCCTCGGCGGCTTCATCGACAGGCTCTCCGAACCCGGAGGAGTCGAGCGGTGGATCGCCGGGCTTGGGGCGAGCTGGAGGAAAAATTCTCCGAATGCGACCTGCTTTTCTACCAGGCAGGGGCCGACCCCCACGAGGCTGACTACCTCGGCGGCTATCTGAGCAGCGAGCAGCTGAGGGCTCGGGACGAGGCTGTCTTCGCCTATGCCAGGCGCAGCGGGAAGCCGATCGCATGGAACTTGGCGGGGGGCTACCAGTCGCCCCTCAGGGAGGTCATCGAGCTCCACCTCGCGACGCTTGGAGAATGCCTCAAGGTCTTCGAAGGACTGTAAACAGGAGCGAGGTCTTACTCCGCCGCGGGCAGCTCCTCGAAGTACTGTGAGCTGAGGGCCTCGAGCTCCTGCCTGAGCTCGGCGAGGGACTCGGCCATGATCCACTCGGCCGCCTCGGAAAGCCGGGAGCCGAGCTCCTCGTCGAAAAGGCGGAGGATTCCGGGGTGGGGCCTGGCCTCGGGGCGGATCTCGCGGAGCCTACGCGCGGCCACCTCCTCGGAGCCCGTCTCGAGGTAGAGGAGGCCCAGGGCCATGGCGGTCGATCGGGAGATGCCCGCCCAGCAGTGCAGCACGTATCCGCTCGCCCTGCCCCTCGTCGCCCCGTAGAAACGGATGGCCCTGCGCACGTCGCGCCGCTCGGGAGTCCGGCGGGGATGGAGTTCGCTCGGGAAGTCTTTTGGCTCGAGGTCGAAGAAACTCAGGCGCAGGATCCTCCTGAACCTTCGCCTGAACAGGGGCTGCAGCCTCTCGCCCGGCTGGACGGGGCTCCAGGGCAACCTTGGGTTGCCGATCGAGATGAGGTGGTCGCCCAGGGCCTCACCTTGCCTGACCAGGGCCAGGAGCTCGTACTCTCCAAAGACGCGGATATCGCTGATGCCTTCGATGCTCATTGCAACCGAGTATACCCTGCCCCGGCCCAGCGGGGGGGAGGATCTTAACAGCTTCTTAGCGGCTGTGGCCCATTCTTAACGGACTCCTTATTCCCCGAGCAGCCCCTTATCCCTTATCCTTCAGGCTGAGGTGGAACATGGGCCAGGCTTCGGCGCCAGCAAAGCTCAAGATTTTTCTCGGGATCTCCTCGGGTGTCGGAAAGACCTACGCGATGCTCAAGGAAGCGCGGCTCATCCTCGAACGAGGCGAGGATGTCGTGGTCGCCTCGGTCGAGACCCACGGGATGAAGGACACCGAGACACTGCTCGAGGGCCTCGAGCGCATTCCGCCCCGGGCCGAGATGGACATCGACGCGGTGATCGCGCGCAAACCCTCGGTGGCGGTCGTCGACGAGCTGGCCCATTCCAACCTGCCGCTCTCGCGCCATCCCAAGCGCTACCAGGACGTCCTCGAACTCCTCGACAAGGGCATCTCTGTCTACACGACGGTGAACATCCAGCACCTCGAGAGCATGGCCGACTCAGTCGAGCTCCAGACCCTCGCCCCGGTCACCGAACACGTCCCCGATTCTGTCTTCGACAGGGCCGACGAGATCCAGATGGTGGACATCCTTCCGCGCGAGCTCATCAAACGCCTCGAGGAGGGCAGGGTCCACACCGGCAAGGCGTCGAGAGAGGCCATCGCGAAATTCTTCTCTCCGGGGAACCTCGCCATGCTCCGCGAGATGGCCCTCAGGCAGGCCTCCCTCCTCGCGAGCCACCAGGTCCTCGAGATCCTGCAGGGAGACTCAGGCAGGCGCCATCCGGTCGCGGGCCAGGCCATCCTCGTCGCGATGAGCCCGAGCCCCACGAGCGAGAGCCTCATCCGCTGGGCGCGGCGGCTGAGCTACAGCCTCAAGTCCGAGTGGCATTGTCTCCATGTCGAGACGGGGGCGGAGCCCGGTGAGACCGACAAGGAAAGGCTCGAGAGGAGCCTGGGTCTTGCGAGAGGCCTCGGCGCCAGGGTCGCCAGCGTGCCCAATGTCGACATCGCCGCGGGGGTCCTCGAGTATGCGCACCGCAACGGGATCTCCATCATCGTCATGGGCAAGCGGGGCATAAGGGCTGCGCGCCGCCCCTTCCGGGGCCCCTCCCTCACCGACAGGATCATCGCGGGCTCGGGGGACATCGCCGTCTTCGCCGTGCAGGACCGTCCGGTGCGCGAGCCGGCGAGGAAGCGGCTCTCGGCTGCCCTCCGCTCCTCCCCGCCCTGGCAGTACCTCGCCGCCTTCCTCGCCATCTCCATCCTGACGCCGCCCAACCTCCTGTTGGCCCATCTGGTGGGCTACCTCGCCGCATCGGTTCCCTACCTGGCTGCGATCAGCCTCCTGGCCCTGGCCCTGGACCGCGGCCCCGTGGTCCTCGCGGCCCTCCTGTCGGCGGCGCTCTGGGACTTCCTCTACATCCCGCCGCGCTTCGCCCTGCTCATCTCGAGGCCCGAGGACTACGCCATGCTCGCCCTCTACTTCGTCCTCGCCCTGAGCGCGGGCTGGGCGACCGGGAGGCTCAGGGCCAACCAGGCCATGCTCGTCGTGAGGGAGAGCCGCATGGCCCTCCTCGGCGAGCTGGCCTCGGCCCTCGCCGGGACCTCGAACGTGGGCGCGATAGTCGGCACTGGAGTGAGCTTCCTCGAGAAGGCCTTCGGCGCGGAGGCCCTCATCTTCCTCAGGGACGCGTCGGGGGGACTCAAGGGCGAGCCCGAGGGGGGCTGGATGGCCCTCGACGAGAGGACCCTCGAGGCCGCGAGCTACTGCCTTGGCTCGGGGCGCAGCGCGGGCCGCTACACCTCGACCCTGTCCACCGTCGAGTGGCACTTCGTGCCCATGGACGCCCCGGGAGGCCTCATAGGGGTCATCGGCATCAGGACGGCCGAGGGCTCGGCCTGGACGACAGACCTCGAGTCCTTCCTGCGGACCCTCTCGCGCACCATATCTATCGCCGTCCAGCGTGAGCTGCTCAGCGAGGAGAACCAGGCAGCCGAGCGCGGGCGCGAGTCCGAGCGCCTCGCCAAGCTCCTTCTTGATTCGGTGTCCCACGAGCTGCGGACTCCCCTGACCATCATCGAAGGCAGCGCCTCGGCCCTCGCGGACGACGAGACGAGCCGCGACGACCATGCCCGCAGGAGCCTCGTCGCCGAGATCATCGGCGGAACCGAGAGGCTCAACGGCATCGTCGAAAACCTCCTCTCGATGAGCAGGCTCGAGAGCGGCCATCTCGCCCTCGACCGGACCGAGGCCGAGAGCGAGGAGCTCCTGGCAGCCGCGGTCAAGGCAGCGCGCAGCGAGCTCAATGGCCGCGAACTCAAGCTCTCGGTGAACCCCGCCCCGGGAGACCATGCGGCCCGGCCTCAAGCGCTCCTGTACTGCGACGCCGGCCTCATCGTCCAGGTCCTGGTCAACCTCCTTCAAAACGCGGCTAGGCACTCTCCCGACAAAGCCCGCATCTCGGTTGAGGTCAGGGAGGAGGAGGGCAGGACCATCTTCGTGGTCGCCGACCAGGGTCCCGGAGTCGAGGAGGCCGAGCTGTCCCGGCTCTTCACCAAGTTCTACCGCGGAGAGCGGGCCAGGCCTGGCGGGACAGGCCTGGGGCTCGCGATCTGCAAGGGCATCGTCGAGGCCCACGGGGGCTCGATCATTGGCCGGAACCTTGTTGGCGGCGGTTTTGCTGTCGAGTTCTCCCTGCCAAAGGGAAGGGGGGGGAAGGCATGAAACGGGTCCTCGTCATCGACGACGAGCCTCAGATCAGGAGGCTCCTCAAGATCAGCCTTGGCGCCAAGGGCTACGATGTCCACGAGGCCGCCACCGGCTACGAGGGCATCCAGGCCATCACCGGCGTCCGTCCCGACATCATCCTCCTCGACCTGAACCTACCCGACATGGAGGGGGCCAAGGTCCTGGCCGACATCAGGACTTGGTCGAGCCTGCCGGTGATCATACTCTCGGTCCGCAAGACCGCCGGCGACATCGTCGCCCTCCTCGACGCCGGGGCCGACGACTACCTCTCGAAGCCCTTCAACGTCGAGGAGCTCCTCGCCCGCATGAACGTGGCCCAGAGGCGCAGCAGACCCGACATCCGCGAGACGAGTTTCTGCGCGGGGAATCTGACCGTCGACTTCGAGGAGAGGGCCGTCAGCGTCGAGGGCCGCGAAGTCAAGCTCACCCCCACGGAATACTCGATCCTCGCCTTCCTCGCGCGCAACGGGGGCAAGATCGTGACCCAGTCCCAGCTCCTGCGCGAGCTCTGGGGCCCCGCCTCCGACCTCGACACCGGGAGCCTGCGGGTCCACATCTCCTCGCTGCGCAAGAAGATCGAGCGGGAGTCCTCGCGCCCGGAGTATCTCGTCACCGAGCCGGGGATCGGCTACAGGCTCTGCGGGAAATAGAGCGGCACCATTCCCGCTCATGGCGGCGGTCGCGAGGCTGCGCTATCATTGAGCCTGCCCTCGCGGCGATCACAGCCCCAGGATGGTGCCCGATGCGAAGACTCCTCATCCTCCTTGCCCTAACGCTTCTCGCCGGCCCCAGCTTCGCGGAATGGCTCCACATGAAGGACCTCAAGGTGGCCGTCCTCGACGTGGTGTCACGGGTCCAGGGCGAGAGCATAGATACCGCCACCCTCACCGAGATGCTCCAGGTGGCCCTCGTCGACCGCGACGAGTTCAGGATAGTCGAGCGCTCCCTTCTCGACAGGATCATCAAGGAGCAGGAGTTCCAGCTCTCGGGCCTCACCGAGGGCCAGGCTGCCAGGATCGGCCAGCTCTCCGGGGCCGACAAGGTGATGCTGGTATCGATAGCCAAGTTCGCCGACAAATACCTGGTCATCGTGAAGGGCATTGACACGAAGACCGGCATCGTGGATCTGAGCGACCAGGTCCTCAGCTACTCCGTCGGCGGCTTCATCGAGGTCTTCCCCGTCCTCGCCGACCGCCTCGTCCGCAAGGCCCGGGGGGAAAGCGTGGCCGCCTACCGCGTCCCAGCCGACCAGGCTCCTCAGGCCGCGGGCGCGGCCTCAGGCAAACCGGCTCAGGTCAGCCCCAGCCAGGGCATCGGCGGAAACTACGCGGCGAGGGGCAGCAACCCCGATGGCAGCGCCTATGAGGGGACCTGCTCCATCGCCTTGAGGCCCGACGGGAGCTACACATTCGACTGGGTCGTCGGCAGCTCAAGCTACGTGGGGGTTGGCACCCTTGTGAACGGAGTGATGACCGTCGACTGGGGCGACAGCTCGCCTGTCATCTACAAGGTCCAGGCCGGTGGCAGGGTCCTGGGGGGGACCTGGTCCGAGGGGCGGGCGACCGAGGAGCTCAGTAGGTGAGGGGAAGTTCATCCTGGCAAGCGAGGCGGGCAGAGTGCTCGAGATCTACGTGAGCACCGACGTCGAGACCGACGGCCCCATAGGATGCCGGTTTTCGTGGCCTGGCCCCTCGGTTTCGACTTCGGCTTCGTGTACTGGTATCTCATGCGCTTCGCCGGGTCTTCGCCCTTCAAGCACCATGGCATCGACATCCGCACCTACGCCATTGCCATGCTCGGCGGAGGCTACAAGGAGAACATCAAGGAGGCACTGCCCCGGCGCTGGTTCGACGAGCTCCCCCACACCCACAGGGCCCTCGACGACGCCCTCGAGCAGGGTGCCCTGTTCTGCAACATGCTCATCGAGAACCAGGAAAGGCTGCGCTCCGCTCCGCGATGAGGGCCGCAGGCTGGCCCGGCTATGTTTCGCCTGCCGCGCTTGACAGTTTATGAAGGTACCTGTATATTAAATTCCAGAAGGTACCTTCATGTTTTGATCAAGACGGAGTGTACATATGAACGATGACAAGAGCGAGCTACTCGAGCAGCTGATCCGACTGGAATCGCTGCTCCGTTACCGCCACATGCAGACCCACAGGGAACGCGGCCCAATGGGCGACCCCCATAGGGGACAGGGCCGCATCCTGGCCCTCCTCAGGCTAAAGCCCGAGCTGAGCCAGAAGGAGCTCTCGGCGATCCTGGACATGCGCTCCCAGTCCCTCGGGGAGCTTCTCGCCAAGCTCGAGCGACAGGGCTTCATCAGCAGGACCCCATCCGAGGGCGACCGGCGCTCGGTGGACATCCACCTGACCGATGCCGGCAAGGCGGCGGGCGGGAAAGGCGAGGAGAGCCCCGACGCCGATTCCCTTTTCGCCTGCCTAAGTGGGGACGAGCAGTCGGCCCTGAGCGGCTATCTGGGGCGCCTCATTGCCAGTTGGGAGGGCCAGCTTGAGGCCGATCCGAGGCTTCAGGGTCTGCGCCCCAGGCTCGGCTTTGAGGGGATCCATGGCCGGCGCGGTGGCTTCCCGGGCTTTGAATCGGGCAGGGGCGGCGGTCCCGAGAGGCCGGGCTTTGGCGGACGTGGTTTCGACGGCCGTGGACCCGGCGGCCGAGGATCGCCCGGCCGAGCTCAGGAGGGGCAGGGACCCGGCGCCCCCATTCCCGAAGAGGAGTAGGCGCCACGACCTAGGCCCGCGCCTTTCTCCCTCCTTAAGAGACACACACAAGCAACTCAAAGGCGCACGCGCGCCTTGCGGCCGCGGGGCATCAGCACCGCAAGGATAGGTGCATCCATGAAGGAAACTGAAATAGACCCAGGCTACTACCTCGAAAAGGCCCCTGTCCCCAAGGCCATAGTCCACATGGCCATGCCCATGCTCATGGGCATGGTTCTGGACCTGATCTATAACATCGTCGACGCCTTCTTCGTCGGCCGTCTGGGCAACACGGCGATGCTCGCGGCCATCACCCTGGCCTTCCCCTTTTTCATCGTGCTCATGGGCGTCGGCCAGATCTTCGCCGTCGGCGCGGGGACCCTCATCCCCCGCCTCCTCGGCGAGAGGGATACCGAGGGAGCGAGGAAGGCCTCGG
>JANXYO010000007.1 GCA_025356015.1 Spirochaetaceae bacterium | reverse complement strand
CGCCAGGGCCTCCTGGGCCGCGCCAGCGCGCTGAAACCCAAGGAAAGCCCTGACTAGTCCCCAAGCGAAAGGCTGGCGAGCTTCAAAAAGAAACCACGAACAGCACGAAGGTCAACGCAGAGAATTCGATACCTGTCCCTTTGAACGGCCTCTTCCTTCCTGTGTCTTCGTGCCTTTCGTGGCCCGCTTCCGTTCGATCGCGGGCAATACCCGAGAGGATCAGCCGCCGATGAGGCCCCTCGCCCACTCGAGTCCCACCTGGCCCAGCCTGATCAGGACTCCGAAGAGCAAGCCCGAGGAGATCGAGGCCACGATGTCGGTGCGCAGGGAGCGCTCCTCGTCCTCACGCACGGCCAGGGACACCGCCTCGATGAGGAGGGCGCTCAGGATGATAACCCCGGCGATGGCGGCTATGAGGTAGACCCTGCTCGCCCTCTCGGCGAAGGAGAAGAGCTGGGTCGAGGCGAGGAAGACAAAGGCCGAGACGAGGCCCCGCCAGAGCCCGCGGATGTAGCTCTTGGTGTCGATCTTCCTCCAGAAGATGGGCACGAGACAGAGGACTATCACGAGGACGAGGGAGCCCATCGAGATGCCGGCCAGGGCCTCTTTCGAGAGCCTTCCTTCAAGGTCGGCCATAAAGGCCTTGATGGCGTCCACCTGGACCTGGAAGGTGCCATAGTAGCTCTGCAGGGCATAGACCCCGAGGAAGATGATGCCCAGGACGAGGGCGACGCGGAGCAGTCTTCCGATATAGCGGGTGAATCTCGAGCTCACGGTCCTACTCCTTCTTTGGAAGCTTGAAGAAGCCGAAGAAGCTCCCCACGAGGCCGCCTATCACATGGGCGAACTGCGAGATGTTGTCGCTCTGGCCGGCGACGAACTTGCTCGCCACGGCGTTCCATACCTCTCGCCCGAGGTAGAGGACCATGATGAGGATGAAGGTCAGGGGGATCTCGCCCTTCCTGAAGTTCGTGAAGGAGGCGAGGAGGATCATCATGAAGACGATGCCCGAGGCCCCGAGGAGTATCGTGTTCGGGAAAAGGAAGACCTGGAGCCCCCCCGTGACGAGGGCGGTGACCACCATCATGATGAGGACCATCACAGAGCCGTAGGTCATCTCGAGGATGGGACCAAGGAGGAGGATGAAGCTGAAGTTCGAGATGAAGTGGTCGAGGCTCGCGTGGCCGATCGCGTGGGTGAAGAGCTTCACGTAATCCTTGGCCGCGTTCGCGTGAAAGGGCGCGGGGGTCGAGAACCAGTCCTTCGTCAGGCCAGGCAGAAAGGTGCCCGAGAGGAGGAGGACCATTGCCGCCACCAGGGTGAAGGTGAGGGTGACTGGCGCGTTGTAGCGTATCTTCATGCTGCTGCCTCCGGGTATCTGCTTAGAGCGTAAGGTCGAGTTCGAGGGAGACCGGGCAGTGGTCAGAGCCGAGCACGCCGGGGTGGATGGACGATGCCTTGACCTTGGCCATGAGGCCCTGGTCGACGCAGAAGTAGTCAAGACGCCAGCCTATGTTGTTCTCCCGCGCGGTCTTCACACGGACCGTCCACCAGGTGTAGCACCCGGGCTCCTTGTCGAAGTGCCTGAAGGTGTCGACATAGCCCGAGGAGGTGTACTTGTCCATCCAGGCCCTCTCCTCGGGGAGGTAGCCGGGGTTCCCCTCATTCGCCTTGGGATTGGCGAGGTCGATGGGCTTGTGCGCGATATTGAAGTCGCCGGTCACGACGACATGCTTTCCTTCCTTGACGAGCTTGTCGCAGCGCTTCCAGACGGTGTCGCAGAAGTCCAGCTTGTAGTCGAGGCGGGCGCCCCCATCCTGGCTGTTGGGAAAGTAGGCCGAGATGAGGACGAAGGAACCGAAGTCGGCGATCAGGGTCCTGCCCTCGTCGTCGTACTCGCTCTTGCCCAGGAAGGATATCGAGCGGGGCTCCTGCTTGCAGTAGATCGCCGTGCCCGAGTAGCCCTTCTTCTTCGCCGAGGCCCAGTAGGCCTTGTAAGCCCCGCCTGCGGGGGAGAAGAATTCCTTTGTCAGCTGCTCGGGCTGGGCCTTGGTCTCCTGGAGGCAGACAATGTCGGGTGACTCGGCCTCGAGCCACTCGAAAAGGCCCTTGCCGGCGCAGGCGCGGATTCCGTTCACGTTCCACGAGAATATGCGGATCACGGTTCCTCCTTTGCGATGCTGAGGCCGCCCTCGAAAAAGGCATCGTAGACAAGGTCGCAGGCCGCCCTGCAGGCGAGCAGGGGGTCGTAGGCCGCGGCGAGCACCGGCGCTCCGGGTGGCCCGAAGCGACCGTCGTCGCAGGCCTCGTCTGCCGTGGCTGCCTGCGCGAGGCGGCGGGAGAGTGCTGCGGATCGGGTCACGAAGAGGACGGCCTCGGGAGCGAGGAGGCGCCGTATGTTCCTGACCGCCGCCGAGGCTATCGCCAGACTCGGGGCCAAGGCAAGCTCGAGGGCCCTGTCGCCCTCGCACAGGAGGGCGTCGAGCGCCGCGAGGCCTTCGCAGCCGGTGGCGTTCCCTATCAGACCGGAGGCAGCGGCGAGGAAGGCGTCCTCGGAGAGGTAGTTCTCGAGGCAGCCTGTGTTGCCGCAGGAGCAGGGCTGGCCGCTCATGTCCACCGAGAGGTGGCCCACCTCGAAGGCGGTCCTGCCACGGTCGACCAGGGCCTTTCCTCCGACGAGGTAGGCTCCCCCGAGGCCGGAGCGGATGAGGAAGGAGAAGAGGGAGCCCACGCCCGAGGCGACGCCATAGCGATGCTCGGCCATCGCGACCACCGAGGCGTTGTTGTGCAGGTTCACCGGCACGCCGAACCTCTCCTTGAGCCTCGCGCCAAGGGGGAAACCTCTCATGCCAGGTATGCGCGAGTAGAAGTGGACGACCCCGTCGTCGACACTCACCGAGCCTGGCGCGCCCACGCCTATGCCAAGGAGGCTCTCGGGCCCGACCCCGGCCTCCGCGAGGACCTCTGTGATGATTGTCTCGATGGAAGCCTGGGCGCTCTCCGCGTCGGGAGGGCTCACGAAGGAAGCGATGCGCGACGCGACAAGGCGGGAGGAGAAGTCCTGGACGACGGCGGCAGCCGAGCCTGCCCAGAAGTCCACGCCAACCGCGTACCCGGCCGAGGGCACGACCCTGTAGTCCTGGGGCCTGCGGCCCTTGCGTTCGGTGGGCCCGGCCCGGCGGCTCGCGTCCGCGACGATGAGACCGGCTCGCTCGAGCTCGGAGTAGATGCGGAATACGGTCGGGGGTTTCAGGCCCGTGAGCTTCGCGGCCTCGCTCTGGGACAGGGGCCCCTTGCGGAAGATGAGTCTGAGGACGAGGCGCTCGTTCCGCTCGCGGATGGATGCCGCCCTGGCGGGGCCTCCCCCGTCGAGGTTCATGGAGACTCCTGTACCTGGAGGTCGATCGCGAGAACCATGCGGTAGGTCTTGCCGCGGTAGGCGGTGAACTTCCTCGTTATCGTGTAGTCCCCGATCCTGCACGTGGCGCTGTGCTCCCCGGCCTCGACCTGGACCTGGGGCCTTGCGACATGGTCCAGCCTCTGGCCGTCGAGGCTCACGATGGCCGAATCGGGTGCCTCGATGAGCAGGATGGGCGTGGTGTCCTGGAGCTCGATAACGAGTTCGAGGGTCTTGCCCTGTTCTATGGCAAAGGAGCGGTTTTCCTCACGGTAGTTCTCGGAAGCGAGGTGGAGCCGGTGGACCCCCGTCTTGAGGAGGAGGGTAAGGGCGGGATCGACTTTCTTGTCGTCCACCGTGACGAGGATAGGCGACTTGTCGGCCTGGCCCTCGGGGAAGCGGAGCCTTATGCCGAGGGCGCCCTCGTCGGTCAGGATGGGCCTGACCCTCACCTGGAACTGGGCGGTCTCGACCTCGTTCGAGAAGCCCTTCGAGACAGGAAGGAGCTTGAACAAGAAGGGAAAGTCCTTCGCCTCGACGACGACGGGCATGAGGGTCGCGTAGGGTCCGCTCTTGAGGCTATGGTCCTTTCTGATGGGGACCTGGATGACGAGGCCTGCCCGCGCCGGGAGGGGCTGGGTGATGATGCGCTCGCCGCGATAGCCGAACCTGTTTTTGTCGGGAAGGGGATCGACCTTGCGCCAGAGCTCGTAGGCGAAGCCGCCCGGGACTGCCATTACGACCGCAGGGACCTTGAGCTCGATCTCCATGCCCTGTATGAACGAGGAGTCCCTGGAGAGGCTCACGGAGACCGCGTCGTTGTAGCCCATGGTGAGCCGGCTTCCATCGGGGTTGTCCGAGGAGAGGACGACTGATCCGGCTATCAGGGTCCTCAGATCCTCGGCCGAGGCGGACTCGCAGAACAGGGCGCGGACCAGGATGCCAGTCGCCGCAAGCGCGACGATGAGTGGACGCGGGCGGATCATCGCTTCCCCTTGGGAATGAGGGGCTCCGGATCGCGGGCTTCGCCGCGGTTCCGTACCTCGAAATGGAGGTGGGGGCCAGTTGACTCCCCCGTCGACCCCACGTTGCCGATTATCATACCCGATTCGACCTTGTCGTTCAACCGCACCCGCCTCGCCGAGAGATGTCCGTAGACCGTGGACCAGCCCCCGTCGTGCGAGAGCACTATGTACTGGCCGAGGACGGAGTCGACCCCCGTCTCAGAGACCCGGCCATCCCGTGCGGCGTAGACATCGGTGCCTGTCGGGGCGGCGAGGTCTATTCCCTCGTGCTTGGCGAGTTTGTGGCTGATCGGGCTCTCGCGGATGCCGAAACCCGAGGTGAGCCGCCCCATGGGCAGAGGAAAGCGGAAGAGGAGGCCGAGGAAGAGGGCCCTCTCCTCGGGATTGAAGCGGGCACCCGCATAGAAGAGGATCCTCCCCTCCCTGGCCTCGCCCGCCGCCAGAAGGCTTGTATCCTTGGTCCCACGGTAGGAGATGAGGAAATCAAGGTCGGACCTGGGTTGCTCCGGGACGAAGATGCCGGGAATCGAGGGCGCGAGGACCCGCTCGCCAGAGAGGAATTCCCGGACCCTGTCCAGATGGTTGAAGGTGGCGAGGGTCTCGTAGGGCAGGTTGAGGCGGGCGGCGAGGGAGAACAGGTCCACGGTCTTCACGACCCGGTAGGAGTAGACGACGAGGTCGGGGACATTCTTCCCCGAGCTTAGAGCGGCGTAGGACGCCGCCAGCTGTTCCTGGTGCTGGCGGAACATGAGGTCGTCGGGACCGAGGCTGCCAAGCTCGGGCCAGGCGGTTCCGGCCGTCTGGGCCTGGGCGAAGCGGAAGCACAGGATGATGACAGAAACCATAGCGAGCCGGCGCAGGCGTTGCACGATACGGCTCAATTCCCGCTTCCCCTTTTCCGGCTCCAGAGCCTGTGCCCGAGACGGGCAATAAGCCTGCGCGCCACCAGGGCGACAACCAGAGCCGTGACTGACAGGAGGACGATCCCGGAGAAGATAGAGGGTCTTGTGGTGGCGAGCAGCCAGATAGGGTATACGATCGCCGCCGATACGCCGATGAGGATTGCCGCTGCACCTGCAAGGCCAAGTGCCCTTCGGATTGGGCCGCGCTCGAGCGTCGATCTGCTCATCGAAGTTACCCTAGACGGAGGGTGCCGCAATGGTCAAGGGCTTGGGGCCGGTGGGCCACCCGGGGCTAATCGGAGGAACCAAGCACGGAGTCGACCAGGCTCCCGAGCTCTCCGTCGCGGGGAACGGGCCCCGGCTTGAAGTCGGGATTGAGCTGGTATATCCCGTCCCGGTAGATGATCGCGCCTTCTCCTCCCTCGACCGGGTTCTCCTCTTCGGCATCGCTCTCGGGAAACTGGGTCTCCTCGAGATATTCGGCCTCGGCCCAGGGCTCGCCCTCGCCGATGACCGGCAATTCCTCGACGGCCTCCTGCACGCCGCCGGGGCCGCGTGCGGTCGGAGACCATGCGATGAAGGGGCCAAGGTAGTCGCCGATCTCGCTGACCTGGCCCTCGTCGGCCTCGACACTGGGAAGGAACTCGAGGAGGTCGCGCATCTCCTCGCTGAGCATCGGGATCTCTCCGGCCATGAGGGCTGAGTCGTCGGCTTCTCCCGCGGCGGCCTGGTCCTCAGACCTGCGGAAGGTTCGCTCCCCGACGAAATCCTGGGCCAAGTCCTCCTCGGTCCTGGCAGCCTCTGCCGTCTCCTCGAGCTCGAGCACGTCCTCGATGTACCGGGTAGCGTCTGCCTCCCCGGCTCCGGCCGGCCCTTCCTGCCACTGCTCGAGCCGCGAGAGGTCGAGGGTGGAGAGGAGAAGCTCGAACTCGACCTCCTCGATATCCCCGAGTCCCGACTTGTCCTGCGCGGGCTCGATGCCGTCAAGGATGAGCTCGGGACCTGAGTCGGTATCTGAATACTCGCTGTAGGCCTCGCTAAGGATCTCGGGCCCGGCGTCGATGGCATCGAGCTCCTCGATGCTCGCCTCGTCGACCGATTCGACGAAGCCTATGAGGTATGAGTCGGTATCATCGACGAGCTCGAGTCCCCACGATTCCGGAATGACGGGGATGTCATCATCCTCGTCGGTGGCGAGCTCGTAGGCGCTGCCAGCCCCTGATGAGGAAACGGAGGCCATGCCCTCGCCCCAGGGCGCGGAAATGCCGTCTTCTCCGTCCTCGAAGGCTTCGACTTCCTCGATTTCCCCGGCGAGCTCTTCGAGAGTCTCGACTTCCCCGGCTACATCGATTTCCTCGGCCTCGCCGATCTCTTCGACTGCCTCGACTGCCTCGACTTCCTCGACCACCTCCGCTTCGGCGGCTGCCTCGGCCTCCACGACTTCCTCGGCCTCGCCAAGCTCTTCGACTGCCTCGACTGCCTCGACTGCCTCCGCTTCGGTGGCTTCCTCGGCCTCGCCGATCTCTTCGGCCTCCACGACTTCATCGACCGACTCGGCCTCTGCGATCTCCTCTTCTTCCTCGGCCTCAGAGAGCTCTAGCTTTTCCTCGGATTCATGTTCTGCCAGCAACGCCGCAGGCTCGCCGATCTCCTCGGCTGCCTCGACCGCCTCCGCTTCGGCGACTTCCTCGGCCTCGCCGAGCTCTTCGGCTGCCTCAGCCTCCTCGACTTCCTCGGCCTCCTCGAGCTCCTCGGCTGCCTCGGCCTCCTCGACTTCCTCGGCCTCCTCGACTTCCTCGAGCTCCTCGGCCTCCTCGACTGCCTCCGCTTCGGCGACTTCCTCGGCCTCGCCGAGCTCTTCGGCTTCCTCGGCTTCCTCGGCTTCCTCGGCCTCGGCGAGTTCTTCCATCTCCTCGGCGCTCTCGGTCTGGGCCAGTCCCTGGGGTGCAGGCTCTGGGCTCGGCCGGCCGGTCTGGGGGCCCGTGGCCTGGACGATGGCAGCGGCCGGAAGGACGAAGCTTCCCCCCTTAAGGGCTTCGCCGAGGAGGCGCTCGATCTCCTTGAGGTTGACCGAAGTCGCCGGCAGGGCAGCCTCGGCCCGGCCGCCGAGGATCGAGAGGATCTCGTCCCAGCTCTTGTCGATGAGCTCGTCGATCTCGCCCTCGCGGTTCTTCCTGACGCGGCCGACAGAGCGCTTGATCTCGCCCTTGACCTCGCCCCGTCTCGATTCGAGCTCGCGGGTCCAGCGGCCGAAATCGAGGTCTGACTTGTTGTCGAGGTATTCCTCGAGGAGTGTGATCTGGAAGCGCTTGATGCGGTCGGATAGCAGGGTCATGCGATCCGGTCTGAGATTGAGGAGGAGGAAGGTCAGGAGGTAGGCGGTGACGAAAAATGAGGCAAGGAGGAGCCAGCGCATGGAGTTCGGAAGCAGGAAGGCGCTGGCCGGGGTGACGAAGCCGACAAGGCCGGCCTTCGCCGTGGCCCTCGAAAAGAGCCAGTAGGATTCGCTCACCGTGGAATCGGGCCCCGAGGCCGCGATCTCCATCGGCTTGTCCCCGATCGAGGAGGCCCAGCGATCGCCCACTAGGGCGGCGATCCTGGCGCGGCCGGCCCCGGGGGCGCGCAGGAGGAGGCCCTTGTCGGCTGCAGGCACCGCTATGTCTCCGACCGAAAGCAGGCCGTCCTTGATGAGAAGGCTGATGAGCCCGTCCTGGGAGACCATGAAGACGGCGCTGCCCCTGTAGACTCCGAAGCTGTCTACAAAGGGAAGGGAGTAGACAAAACGTCCGGTGGCGGGATCGATTCGGATTCCGCCCTTGGAACCCTCGGGGGCGGCGATGTCCCCATAGGGTATGTCGCCCAGAGCGGCTCGCACGCCCTGGGCGGCCGCCGGCGGGGCCGCGGCGGCTGGGGCCGGAGTCCCGCCCGCGGGGGGGGCGAAATTCGCCGCACCACCGGGTCCCTCTCCATAGTTGCGGTAGACCCTCTGGAGCTCGCTTCGCTTTATCACGTCCTCGGCGAAGGTGCTGAAATGGATCCGCTTGCCGTTCGCGTCGATGAGGCGCAGTCCGACGAGGCCGACTGTCTCCTCCTGGAGCCTGCCGAAGAGGTTCTCGCGGTCGAAAGAATCGCTTGAGCTCGTGTTGGGGAGGAAGCTGCGCTTGACAGGATCCTGGGCGAGTACGGCGGCGAATTTCTCGAGGTTGAGGACATGATAGCGGTCCGACTCGGCGGCGATCTTGCCAAGGTCGGCCTCGAGGGCCCTGGTTATGGAGGGATTGAAGAAATTGGACTCGATGATTCGGAAGAGGCCCGAGAAGGCCGCTACGGTCAATGCCGCGAAGAGGAGCACGGCAACGAGGAGGCTTACACTGGCTTTCTGGCCCACGGTCATCGAATGGTCGCCTTTTAGTCCCTCGCCGCCTTCGCAGCCGGCACCCTAGTTCCTCCATTGAATATCGGAACCCTAGCTTTGCGTCTATACCGCAAAGCGGCTCTCCCTGGGCAGCCGGCTCGATCAAAATATCCTTGTGGGTCGGGGTCGCCGCGTTCTATACTGCGGGTGAGCACGACACAAGCAGGGAGGACTCAATGCGGTTCCGCGACCTCAGTCTCAAGGTAAAGGTACTGAGCCTCGCCCTCGGAGGCATCCTCCTGCTCGCTTTGCTCATATCCCAGATGTATATACGAGATATCACCAAACAGGCCGAGGCGGCGATCCTGGAGAAGAGCCGGGCCATTGTCCTCACCGCCGAGGCAACGAGAGATGCCATGGCCCTCCGCCTCAAATCGGGCATCATGGTCGACCTCGCCCAGCTCGCGGCCAAGGAAGACCGGCAGAAGACCCTCCTCGCGGTGCCCATCCTCACGGCCATCGAGGTGGCCTCAAAGAATGCCGAAGCCGGGCAATACGAGTTCCATGTCCCCAAGTTCAAGCCGCGAAACCCGGCCAACGAGCCCGTGGACGTCGAGATCGATGCGCTCCACAAGCTCGAGGCAGGCAGCATCCCCGAGCTGACGATATATGAGTCGGATGAGATCCACTATTTCCGCCCCATCAAGCTCACCGAGGAGTGCATGCTCTGCCACGGAGACCCTGCCGGTTCCACCGATCCCATCGGTGGGATCAGGGAAGGCTGGAAGGTTGGCGAGGTCCACGGAGCCTTCGAGATCGTCTCCTCCCTCGCCCCGGCGAAGAAGGTCCAGGCCAGGGCCGTCTTTGACATCGCCCTCTTTACCCTCCTCACCATGGCGGCGCTCGGCCTGGCCCTCACCTTCCTCATCCGCCTGGTCCTGCGCCCCCTCTACGACTATGCCCGGGCCTTCCAGCAGGCCGCCACGGGAGACCTCACCGTCCGCACCATGGTCGATCAGAGGGACGAGATCGGCAGGGTCGCGGGCTTTTTCGACGACTTCATCGGCAGGCTCGAGGGCATAGTCCACGACGTGAAGCGGGTGACCGAGGGCACCGAGGAGCTCTCGGAGAACCTCGCCTCGAGCTCGGAGGAGACAGCGGCGAGCCTCCACGAGATACGGACCAACACCGAGAGCATGAAGGACAGGATGGTCAAGCTCGACGCCGAGGTATCGGACAGCGCACGCTCGGCCGGCGAGGTCAAGGAGCTCATCTCGAGGCTCACCGTCCTCATCCAGGACCAGGCATCGGCGATCAACGAGTCGAGCGCAAGCATCGAGGAGATGAGCGCGTCCATCCACAACATCGCCGACGCCGCCGAGGAGAAGCTGCAGATCGCCAACGAGCTCGAGACCTCGGCCCTCGAGGGCCAGACCGAGATGGAGGAGACCGAGCGCGGCATCAACAAGGTCGCCGACTCGGCGAGCGTCATCATGGAGATGGTGCAGATCATCCAGGACATCGCCTCGAAGACCAACCTCCTCGCCATGAACGCCGCGATCGAGGCCGCCCACGCCGGAGAGTTCGGCAAGGGCTTCGCCGTCGTCGCCGACGAGATACGCAACCTCGCCGAGTCGAGCGCCGAGAGCGCCACGACGGTCGCGGACTCGCTCAAGCTGGTGGACGAGTTCATCAAGGTCTCCGCGGCGAGCACCTCGAGGACTGGCCTTGTGTTCAACAGCATCGTCGAGCGCATCAAGGAGGTGGCCTTCTCCATGTCGGAGATGAAGGCCGCCACCAGCGAGCTCTCGGTGGGCGCGAAGCAGATCCTCGAGGCCCTCGGTTCCCTGATCGGCACGACCGAGGACGTCCGCGGCTCGTCGAGCGATATGAACACCAGGGTCGGAGCCATCAGCGACGCGATGCGCAGGGTGGCCGACATCACGGCCGAGACCAAGCACGGCATGGAGGAGATGAGCCTGGGCATGGGGGAGATCTACAAGGCGGCCGAGGCGATCTCGGCCTCGGGGACCAAGAACTCGGAATCGGTCCGCACCCTCCAGGCGATAGTCGCCCAGTTCAAGGTCTCCAGCGAGGCTGCGAGGAAGTGAGGGAGGGACCAGGCGGCCGGCGCCTCACGGCGATCCTCATCCTCGCCCTCGCCGCTTCCCTGGCCGCCGGGGCCCAGGTCATCGCGCCTGGCAGGACCCTCTATCTCCAAACGACAGCCCACTTCGACATCTATTTCCCGGCCGAGCTCGCCCCCGAGGCGGGCCGGCTCGCGCTCTTCGCCGACGAGACCTATGACTACCTCTCGTCCCGCTTCCCGGGCGGAACGGGGCGCCGCTTTCCCCTGATCCTGGCAGACGGGGTGGCGAGCACCAATGGCTCCTTCAGCCCCTACCCCTCGGACCGGATCACCCTCCTCGTCGCGCCGACGAGGCTCGCGACCGCCCTGGGATCCCTCGACGACGACCTCAGGGCAGTCTTCACCCACGAGCTGACCCACGCCCTCTCCCTCTCCACGCGTTCGCCCTTCTGGGCGGGGGCCTCGGCCCTTTTGGGCGATCCCATCGCCCCCGGGCTCTGGACGGCCCCGCCCTCCTTCGTCGAGGGCGCGGCGGTAGCCATGGAGACGAGGAGGGATGGACTCACGGGACGGGCCAACGACCCGATGTCCATAGCGATGCTCAGGCAGGACATGCTCCAGGACCGCTTCAAGAATTTCTGGGCCGCCGCGGGAGCATGGGACGAATACCCCTTCGGCGAGCTCCCCTACATCTACGGCGGTCTCTTCGCCAAGCGTCTCATCGACGCATCGGGACCTGAGAAATACGCCGAGCTCTGGACCAGGCTGGGCCGGGGCAACATCTTTTCTGGTGCCGAGGGCGGCCTCTTCATGAAGGGCGCCTTCGAGGGGACCTACGGGATGACGCTGGTTCAGGCCTGGTCGGAGTTCCGTTCCTCGATGGTGCCGCGAGAGCCCGTCGTCATGGAGACCGAGAGGCTCGCTGGCCTTCCGGGGATCATCCCGGCCATGGCCACTGGCAATGGCATCCTGTACTGGGTGGACTCGGGCGCCGGCGCCGTGCTGTCGCGGCCCTTGGGGAAGGGCCGGACCAGCACCCTCTTCGAGGCCGACGGCGCGATCGAGCGCCTCGACCTCTCGGGCGACGGAGCCAGGCTCCTTGTCTCCTGGTCGAGGGTGGTCGAGGGCATCGAGGTCCCCCTCGTTGTCAGCGTCGACACAGGCACAGGCCGATTCAAGGGCGGCGAGCTTCGCGGCCTCCGCGAGGCGGCCTACGCGGGAGCGGAGGCACTGGTCGCGATCTCGGCCGAGGGCTACCGGAGCGACCTCGTCCTCGTCAGGGGACAGGATCGAAGGGTCCTGCTGCGCGGGGGAAGCGAGCGCTCCTACTCCCAGCCCTGCTCCCCCGACGGAAAGACGGTGTACTGCCTGGCCCGCGTCGCGGGCCGCAGCCTCCTGGTGCGCGTCGATGCCCAATCGGGCAGGGTCGAGACCCTCATGCCCGGCCTCCCCCTCGAGCAGCTGCGTTCCCTCAGCCTGGCTCCCGCCGCCAGCCTAGGCGGTACCACGCGCCTCGCGCTGAGCTTCGCCCCGGCCAACAGCCTCTGCCGCCTCGCGATCGTCGAGGATAGCCCGCCCGGCGGACAGGGTCCCTCCGTCTTCCGCCAGGAACTGGAGCTCTCCGGATCGGTCCTCCAGCCCGCGATCGCAGGCGCCTCGGAAGTCATCTACGTTGGGCGATTCTCGCAAGGGGAGTATCCCTGCAGGTATCCCGCATCGAACCCGGCCCTGGCCCTGAGGAAGGGCGAGGCCGCCTGGGCCCCCCTCGACCCCTCCTTCGCCGCCCCTGCGGCCCTCGCCTCCCTCGCCGCCCCGGAGCGCGCCCCGGCCTTCCCCCTCCTCGCCCGCAGCTTCCGTTTCCCTTCCGTGAGGGCCGACCTCGGCGCGGCCGGCCTCGTCCTCCTAGGCGCCGACATCGCGGGCCGCCTTTCCTGGCTCGCGAACATCCAGTACGCCTGGGATCCTCGCGCCCTCGACCTCGACCTCGAGCTCAGCCTCGGCCTCCTTCCCTGGACCCTGGGCCTGGGCTTGAGCGACCAGTTCAGCGAAAGCCAGGCCCCATTCACGCGCTCGAGCGGCATCGTCATGAGCCTCTCGCGGGAATGGAGCTTCCTGCCAGCGCGCAGGAGGATCGGCCTCGAGACCCGCGTGGCCCTTTCAGCCCATTCAAGCTTCGAGGAGGGCGCCGCCTACTCACAGCCATGGTCGGCCTCCAGCGCCGCGGCCGGCCTCCAGCTCAGCGCCTCAGACCGCAGGACCCTCCCCTTCCCGCCCTACCTGGGCGAGGGTGCGGCCATGCGGCTGTCCCTCGACGGGGAGGGCCTCCTCAGGCCCGCGGTGGCCGGCCCCCCCGCCCTCTCTGTCGAGACGGGGGCCGACCTTGAGTCCCGCTTCCTCGGCCTCTCCCTCATCGCCAACGCCGCACTTTCCCTCGATCCCTCCCTCCTTTTCGGCCCCGGAGACAGGGGCTTGGTCGCGGGCGGCCTCATCTACGGCTCGGCCCTTGATCCGCGCTATCCGGTCTACGCCGAGTATTCGAGGCTCAGGCCCAGCGCGAGGCTTTACGCCTCGCTTCAGGCTTCCCTCGTCCTCGCGAGCCTTGAGCTCCAGGGAAGGCCACTGGGCGGACCCCTGTATTTCCAGCGCGCGCGGATCCGAGGAGGCCTGCGGGGAGCGGCCCTGGGCCAGGATCTGGGCCTCGATGCCGGGAGCCTCTACCTCTCCTCGGCCTTCGGGGCCCTCGAGCTCGAGGGCAGTCCCCTGGTCGGCATGGCGACCGACCTGCGTCTCCACGCCTCGCTCGAGGCATCGTGGGCCTTCCAGAGCTCCTATTCGGGCGGGCCGCTGCGTATTGCCTTTGCCCTCGGCGCCACGCTATAGATTGATCGAACAGAAATCGGGCGCCGGTCGCCCGGCTTGATTAGGGAGGATCTGGAATGAAACAAGGATTCGGCGAGCGCGTGGCCAGGGCCGCGAAATCGCTTTCCGCGGAATTCCGTCCCAGGACCGCCGTCGTCCTCGGCTCGGGCCTCTCCGGCATAGTCGACGACCTGGGCTACAGCGAGGTACCCTTCGCCTCGATACCCGAGTTCCCGAAGTCGACAGTCCATGGCCACAGGGGCAGCCTCTTCTTCGGCCCCGGCGGCGCCGCCGGCAAGGGCGCGGCCGGGGCGGCGATCATGGCTGGCCGCTTCCACTTCTACGAGGGCCACAGCATGGACGACGTCGTCCTGCCCATCTTCGTCCTCCGCGAGATCGGGGTCGAGACCCTCGTCCTCACGAACGCCGCGGGAGGGGTCAACCCCGACTACGCCCCAGGGGACCTCGTCCTCATCAGGGACCACATCAACCTCATGGGCACGAACCCCTTTATCGGGCCCAACCCCGACAGGGCCGGGGCCGAGGGCCCATTCGGCGAGCGCTTCTTCGACATGTCCCACGTCTACCCCCTGGCCCTGCGCGAACTCGCCCGTGAGCTCTCGACGACGCTCTGGGGCAACGCACTGAGCGAGGGGGTCTATGCCGCCTTCACGGGCCCCTCGTACGAGACCCCGGCCGAGGTCAGGATGGCCAGGGTCATGGGCGCCGACCTCGTGGGCATGTCGACCGTCCCCGAGGCCATCGCGGCCAGGCACCTGGGCATGAAGGTCCTTGGGATCTCCTGCGTCACCAACATGGCCGCCGGCGTGCCCACGATACCCGCGCTCGGTGCCGTGGCGGGGCCGCCCTCTGGCCTTTCCCACGCCGAGGTCGTCGCGACCGGCAAGAGGGTCGAGGCCAAGCTCAAGGCCCTCATCCTCGGACTCATCGAGCGTCTTTGATGGACGCGGCCGAGCGCTTCACGCCGGAGGCGGCTGAGGCCCTTCGCGCCGAGATAGCCGAGAACTCAGGCGGCGAGGTCTTCGCCGCCTGCAGGATAGACCAGGCGGGCAGGATCGACGAGGTCCTCGTCGTCGCCAGGGGAACAAAGAACGCCGTCCCCGCCCTGGCCGCCTACCTCGAGCGCGGCGACGTCATCGTCCACAACCACCCCTCGGGCGCACTGCGTCCCAGCGACGCCGACGTCTCGATAGCCGCCGAGGCGGGCCAGAACGGGGTCGGCTCCTATATCGTCAACAACGGGGTGTCGGCGGTCCACATCGTCGCCGAGCCCGCGAGGCGCAAGGCCTATGTCGAGCTCGACGAGGACGAGATAGCGGGGGTCCTCGAGGAGGGTGGCAAGCTCTCGAAGCTCATCCCCTCCTACGAGCCACGCAAGAGCCAGCTGCGTTTCTGCCGCGACGTCGTGAACGCCCTCAACGAGGGGATCGTCCTCGCCGCCGAGGCCGGGACGGGAGTGGGCAAGTCTTTCGCCTACCTGGTGCCCGCCTTCGCCTGGTCGATCAGGAACGAGGAGAGGATCGTCATCTCCACGGCGACGATCAACCTCCAGAAGCAGCTCGTCGACAAGGACATACCCCTGGTCCAGAAGCTCTTCAAGAAGAAGACCAAGGCCGTCCTCGTCAAGGGCCGGGGCAACTACCTGTGCAAGGTGCGCATGCGCGAGGCCCTCGACGAGGAGGGGCTCTTCGCCCCGGACTCAGGCCCGGGGGGGGACAGCCCCCTGCGGCGAATCGCCGCCTGGGCCGGGACCACGGGGACGGGGGACCGCTCCGACCTGAGCTTCTGGCCCGAGGAGTCCCTCTGGTCCCGGGTATGCTCCGAGTCCGACGCCTGTCTGGGCCTGCGATGCACCGAGCGCGAGGGCTGCTTCATACTCCGCGTCAGGCGCGAGGCCGCCGACGCCAACGTGATAGTCGCGAACCACCACATCCTCTTCTCCGACCTCGCCGCGCGCATGGACGGGGCGGGCTACGAGGCCACGGCGGTGCTGCCCCCCTTCAGGGCCCTGGTCATGGATGAGGCCCACGCGATCGAGGCGAGCGCGACGAGCTTCTTCTCCAAGGACCTCACCCGCTTCACCGTCTACAAGCGCCTCTCCCGGCTCTCGCGCAAGAAGGGCAACAAGAGCTACGGCATCATCCCAAGACTCGAGGAGCTCCACGGCTTTCCCCGAGAGACCCTCAAGGGCCTTCCCGAGGCCTCGAGCCGGGCCCGCGAGGCGATGGACCAGCTCGACCAGAAGGCCGTGCTGCTTTTCACCAAGGAGAGGACCTTCCGCGTCGCGGAGAGAAGCAGCGAGCTTGTAAACCTCCTCCTGGCTCCCCTGGCCGAGCTCGAGCGCCGCCTCCTTGCCTGCACCGAGATCCTGCGCGAGGCCCTCGACAAGTGCCCCGACGAGCTCTCCCAGGAGCGCGTGGTCTACGAGGCCCGCCTCGCCCTGCGCCGCCTCTCCGACGCCGCGAGCCTCTGCGCCCAGATCAAGGAGTTCGAGGAGCACAGCGAGACTGTCTTCTGGCTCGAGAAACGCAGGACGAGCCAGAACGAGGTCTTTGTCCGCTACACGGGCACCCCCCTCGACATCACCGGCACGATGGACGAAGCCGTCTTCACCAAGTTCCGCTCGGTCATCTGCACCTCGGCGACCCTTTCCGTGGGTGAGAGCTTCGATTTCTGGAAGGCCCGCGTAGGCCTCTCCCACTCGGCGGCCACGGTGGAGACCAAGGAATACCCCTCGCCCTTCCCCTTCCGCACGAACGCCCTCCTGGCGGTGGACACGGGAGCCCCGGGTCCCGAGAGCCCCTCCTACCGTTCCTATGTCGACAAGGCCGTCCCCCGCCTCCTCGAGGCCTCCCAGGGCCACGCCCTCGTCCTCTTCACCTCCTACGAGGCCCTGAAGAGCGCCTACGAGGCCGCCGCGCCCCGGATGGCCGAGCTCGGCATCACCCTCCTCAAGCAGGGCGAGGAGGAGCGCTCGAAGCTCCTCGAGGCCTTCAAGGCCGACATCTCCTCTGTCCTTTTCGCCACCGATTCCTTCTGGGAGGGTGTTGACGCCCCGGGCGAGACCCTCCTGCTTGTCATCATCTGCAAGCTCCCCTTCCGCGTCCCCACCGACCCCGTCCAGCTCGCCCGCAGCGAGGCTGTGGAGCGCCGTGGAGGCAACGCCTTCATGGAGATCTCCCTGCCCGAGGCTGTCATCCGCCTCAAGCAGGGCTTTGGCCGCCTGATCCGCCACAGCGAGGACAGGGGTGCCGTCGTCATCCTCGACTCGCGGCTCACGACCAAGCGCTACGGAAACCTCTTCATCTCGAGCCTCCCCGAATGCCGCCTCGTCACCGAGGGCCTGGGCGCGATCGAGAAGGAAGTGCGGAAGTTCCTCTATGACTGGTGAGGGCGGAATTGCGGCACGGATCGATACGCAATACACTGCAGACATGCCGATCCCGAGCGCGAGGTCCAACTTGAGCGAAACCCAGAAGACCATCCTCCTCGTCGAGGACCAGGCTTTCATCGCCATGTCTGAGACCAGGTCCCTCCAAACCGAGGGCTACCTGGTCAGGCACGCCTTCACGGGGGAAAGGGCGATAGAGCTGATGGACGAGGACGCAGGCATCGACCTCGTCCTCATGGACATCGACCTCGGCAAGGGGATCGACGGCACCGAGGCGGCGCGGCGCATCCTCGAGGACCACGACGTCCCCGTTGTCTTCCTCTCGGCCCACACCGAGAGCGATATCGTCGCCAGGACCGAGGGCATCACCAACTACGGCTACATCGTGAAGAACCTCGGGACCACGGTGCTCTTCGCGGCCATCAAGATGGCCTTCAAGCTCCACCTCGCCCACCGCCGCCTCGAGGACAGCGAGGCCCACTACCGCTCCCTCTTCGACGCCACCTCCACAGCGGTGCTCGAGGAGGATTTCTCTGCCGCGAAGGACTATTTCAACGCACTCAGGGCAAGGGGGATAGTCGACCTGCGCGCCCATTTCGCCTCCGATCCCGAGGCGCTCAAGAAGTGCGCAGCCCTGGTGAGGATAGTCGACTTCAACCAGGAGTACATGAGCCTGGTCGGGGCCAAGACCCGCGGCGAAGTCGCCGCAACCCTCGCTCCCTATGTCTCGGCCTCTGCCGCACAGAGGATCGGGGAGGAATTCTTCGCCCTTGACGAGGGCCGCACCCCCATCGAGATCGAGTTTCGCAACGAGTTCGCCTCCATCCCCGACCAGCACCTCAAGGTCAAGCTCTCCCTCGTCGCCGGCCATGAGGAGGACTGGTCTAGGGTCCTTGTCTCCCTCGCCGACGTCACCCAGGAGAAGAGGGCCCAGGAAAGCCTCTCCGAATCCCTGCGGGAGAAGGACGCCCTCATGCGCGAGCTCTCGCACCGGGTGAAGAACAATCTGAGCATCGTCTCGAGCCTGCTCAACCTCGAGGCCCAGAGGGGGATCTCGGAGGAGGCCCGCTCCCCCCTCCTCGAGGCCCAGTCCAGGATCCAGTCGATCTCGAACATCTACGACCTCCTGTCGCGGTCGAAGGACATAGAGGGCCTCGATGCCGCCTCCTACATCGAGAACCTCGTCGGCATCATCCTCGACATCCACCACGTCGACGAGGAGAGGATAGCCATCGGCTTCGAGCTCGACAGCTTCTACATCGACGCGAAACGGGCAGTCTCCATCGGCCTCATCGTGAACGAGCTGGTCACCAACGCCCTTAAATACGCCTTCCCCGGGGAGAAGTCCGGGCGGATAGGGATCTCCCTTCATGCGAGGGAGGAGGGCATTGTCCTCGAGGTCGCCGACAACGGGGTGGGTCTGCCCCCCCTCTTCGACAGGGCCAGGAGCGACAGCCTGGGCCTCCAGCTTGTGGAGATGCTATCGAGCCAGCTCGGCGGCAGCCTGAGCATCGCCTCGGAGGCCGGTGTGAAGGCCAGGGTTCTCGTCCCCGGAACCTAAGGAGCCCCGACCCGGGACCTCGATTGCCCTCCAGGCCAGAAGCCGGATACACTGCCTTTCATGAAAATATACCGTCTGGAGAATCCGATCCAGCGCTACGCCTGGGGGTCGAGCGAGGGCATCTCCCAGGCCCTTGGCATCCCGAACCCTTCGGGCGGCCCCCTCGCCGAGCTGTGGATGGGAGCCCACCCGAGCGCTCCCTCGATCGCCCTGCGCAGGGGGGAAAGGGTCCCCCTGGACGTCCTTGTGGCGGAAAACCCGCGGACCGTCCTCGGCTCGCGTTGCGTGGACAGGCTGGGTGCCCGCCTCCCCTTCCTCTTCAAGGCCCTCTCTGCGGGTAGCCCCCTCTCGATCCAGGCCCATCCCGGCAGGAGGAAGGCCGAGCGGGGCTACGACAGGGAGAACCTGAGCGGCCTCCCCCCCGACGCCGCCGAGCGCAATTACCGCGACCCCTTCCACAAGCCCGAGATGGCGATAGCCCTCACCCATTTCGAGATGCTCTGCGGCTTCAGGCCCATCGGCGAGATCATCGCCAACATAGCCCTGCTTGCCCCACGGGAGAAGTCCAGGCTCGTGGACAGGCTCGAAAGGAGCCCGGGCCTGGTCGAGCTCTCGGTCTTCTTCTATGGCATCATCACCACCGAAGAGAGGCTCAAGCGTACCCTCCTGGACCGCTGCCGGGCGCGGGTCGAGCGGCTCTTCGCGAACAACTCGGTCCCCGCGGGATCGGAGGCGGCCTTCCGCTGGGTCTTGAGGCTCATGGACAGCTTCCCCGGCGACATCGGCGCCCTCGCGCCCCTTGTCCTCAACCACGTCGTGCTTGAGCCGGTCGAGGCTGCCTTCATCGCCCCCGGAGAGCTCCATGCCCACCTCACCGGGACCTGTCTCGAGATCATGGCCAATTCGGACAACGTGATCAGGGGTGCCCTGACCAGGAAGCACGTCGACATCCCCGAGCTGGTCTCGGTCCTGAGCTTCAACTCCGAGCACGTGGTGCCCACCCTGCCCGAGAGACTTTCCGAAACCGAGGAATCCTATCCGGTCTTTGTGCCCGACTTCCACATCTCGAGGATAAGCCTTCGCGAGGCATCCCCCATGCGCTGCGATGTCAGCGGTCCCGAGATCATCCTGTGCTCCTCGGGCTCGGCCAGCCTCGCCAGCGGGGGCGAGAGCATCCTCCTCGCACGGGGTGAGTCGGCCTTTGTCGAGGACGCCGCGGGGAACTACGAGATCACCGCGGCCGAGGGCGAGGCAACCCTGTTCCGCGCCCGGGTCCCCGAGATCCCGTGAGGGTCTGGGCCGACGGCGACAGCCTCCAGGCCGAGCTCAGGCGGGTGATCTGCCGCCGCGCGAACGCCGAGGCCGAGTCCCGCGCGGCGGCTGGCCTCGAGGCCCGCTTCCGGACGAGCTTCGTCGCCTCCAAGGCCCCTTCCCTCGACAGGGGCCAGGGGGTCGAGCTCATCCTCGTCGAGGGGGGTCCCGAGGCGGCCGACGACAGGATAGTCGAACTCGCCTCGGCCGGAGACCTCGCCGTGACCAGGGACCTGCCCCTGGCCGAAAGGCTCGCTGATGCCGGCGTCACCGTGCTCAATGACAGGGGCGAGGTCTTCTCCACCGAAAATGTCCGCGAGCGGCGTTCCCTGCGCGACAGGGCCCTCGAGTTGCGCGCCCTCGGCCTCGCTCCCCCTTCCGGCAGGGCTCGGACCTGGGGGCCGAGGGAGCTCAAGGCCTTTGCCGACGCCTTTGACCGCGAACTGAATCGTGCCCTCAGGCGGCCCTGATCCTAGGGCTGCCTCGCCTTGCCCATGAGGGGGGGATCGGGGGCAGAATCTGCGTTTGCCTGATCGGCCGTCCCCGGATCGGGTTCTGCCGAGGGCGGGGGCGGTGCGGCGCCGAGCTCCACCGATGTGGGGATCGCCACATCGGCGGCGGGCGCCGCGCTCGCGACATAGCGGTGCTCTAGGTAGGCGTAGCGCTCCCTGAGTATGGCGCTCTTCTCAAGATTGTCGGGCCTGAACCTTATGGGCGAGGAGAGCAGGGCGACAAGACGTGCCGCCTCGTCGCGCGTTATGGACGCGACTCCGGCCCCGTACCAGTGCCGGGCCGCCGCGTCGATGCCAAACAGACCCCTGCCCCACTCGGCGTAGTCGAAATAGAGCTCGAGGATCCTGTCCTTGGGCAGGAAGAGTTCGAGCTCGAGGGCGGCCACGATCTCGAGGTACTTGCGCAGATAGCTCTTCTCGGGCACGAGAAAAAGCGTCCGCGCGACCTGCATGGTCAGCGTGGAGCCTCCGTACAGGGGCTTGCCGATCCTCTTGTTGATGGCGCGGGCGTTGGCGAAGGCCTCGAAGTCGAGGCCGTGGTGCTCGAAGAACTTGCCGTCCTCGATCGAGACCAGCATCGAGCGGATGTAGGTGGGCACGCGGTGGAGGGCGATCCTGCGGGGGGGCTCGAGCTTCCAGCCATAGCCCCACTTGCGATAGGCCATGAGGACGGTGGCCGGGGGATCGACATGGCGGTAGACCGCGATGAGGAGGCCTGTCGCGAGCATGTAGCAGGCCTGCAGCACGATCAGGGTCGCCGCGGCGATGGCGAGGACCCGGGCTGCCGTGAGCTTGCTGCGCGGCAGGACGATGGGAAGCAGCTCCCCGGGAAGGGCGAGGACGGGGCTGCAGCCCGAGGAGAGGAGGCGGGCGAGGGCCCGGGCCTGCCGGCCCTCGAAGGCCGCCCAGCCCAGGCTGCCATCGCGGCGAGACGAGAACTGCTGGATTCCGGGGGAGGATAGAAGCATGATTGGTGCCGAACGATACCACGCTCAAGGTAAAAGACACAATATTGGACCGGCGGTTTTGTTGACATCGCTTTCCGGGCCTTGCTAGACTGCTCGCGCTCTTGCGCGGCGAGATGCGGGAAGGCAGAAGCCGATGCGGACGCTGTATATTGCCAGGAGGTCCCTCGCCATGAAGCGTATGCTTCTTGCCACACTCTGCCTTCTCTCCATCGCCCTGGGAGCCCAGGGCCAGACAGAGGCCATGCCCAACCTGAGCCGCTTCCGCCTGGCAAACGGCCTCGAGGTCTTCGCCTACCGCGACGCCGCTGTGCCCCTTGCCCGCGTCCAGCTTGTCTTCAAGGCCGGAGCCATATCCCAGACGCAGGACACGGCAGGCCTTTTCCGCCTCTACGAGCGCCTCCTCTTCAAGGGGAGCCCCTCCCTTCCCGGTGACCCCTCCCTGCGCTCAGTCCTCGCCGACATGGGCCTGGCCGGGATCGAAGGCGGGACCCGGGCCGAGAGCGTCAGCTGGTCGATCACGGTTCCCTCCTCAATGACCGAGAAGGCCCTCTCCCTCTGGTCTGAGCTCGTCAAGAATCCCGTCCTCGATCCTGAAGCCCTTGAGGGCCTGAAGGCCGAGGCCCAGAGGGAGCTCGCCGAGGGGATGGGGCCCGATACAGTCTACGAGGCCGCCATGACGCGCCGGCTCTTCGCCAAGTATCCCTGGAGAAGGGACCCCACGGGCAGCGAGAAGGCCATACGCGGGGCGAGCCTCGAATCCCTCAAGGCACTGCAGCGCTCCTGGTTCGTGCCGAACAACGCCGCCCTCTTTGTCGCGGGGGACATCGACAGCGCGGCACTGCGGCTTGCGGCCGAGCGGCTGTTCGGCGACTGGAAGACGGGCGATGACCCCTGGAAGAAGCCCCTCCCGCCCCAGCCCCGGCCCGGCGTCCTCAGGCCAACATGGATAGTCTACCCCGATCCCTCGATGCCCGAGGGCGTAGCCTCGGTCGAGGCGCGATACCGGGGACCGGATTCGATTCCCGACATGGGCGCGACCTACGGTGGGGACCTCTGGTCGGCCCTCGTATCAAGTCCGGTCGGCAAGTTCAAAACGGCGATCATGAAGACCGTGCCCAAGCTCTTCGGGACGGAGTCGATCCAGGCCAGCTACACCACGCAGAGGGACGGGGCATGGATCTCCATCTCGAGTCTCTTCTACGTCGACCCGACCCTCCCGGCCGTGGACAGGGCACGTCTCTTCAAGGAGAGGGTCAGGGGCTACGAGATCACGGCGATGAAGACCGATCCTTCCTACTTCGGCGCCAAGGACTACGAGGAGGCGCGCCGGCGCCTGGGCATCGACCGCGACCTTTCCCTGGACAGCCCCGACGGAGTCCTTGATGCCCTCGCCTTCTGGTGGGCCTCCTCCTCGGTCGACTACTTCCTCGGCTACCCTTCGGCGATCGCGAAGGCCGGGCCGAAGGAGGTCTCGGCCTTCCTCGACACATACATCATGCGCAACCTCGAGGTCGTCGCCCTCAGGATGAACCCGGCCGATTACGAGCGCGAAAAGCGCCTCTTCGAGGGATCGGGTTTCGAGCTCATCGGCAGCTCCAACGCCTTCTGGTGGCAAAAATGAGGTCTGGCGCCGGCGTCGCTTTTTCCCGGGCCCGCGCCGCAGCCATCCTCCTTGCCTTCCTCGGCCTCGCGGCCTGCGCGACCAGGTCTCCGCTTCCAGAGCCTGCCCCGAGGGCGGGCCCGGATACTCAGGCGGCCTCACCGAGGCCCCAAGGTACCCCTGCCACCAGCCCTGCCACCTTGCCCAGCCAAGCCAGCACAACCCCCACTGCAGGGACGGCCACCGCGGCCGCGGCAGGACCCGGCCCCCAGGCCTCTGCCGGCACGGTCCCATCGGCCCCCAAGAAGCCACCGCTGGAGAAGCCCGATCTTGGCGTCAGGGCGACAAGGCTCCCCGAGACAAGCCTCAACCAGACTGCCCGGCGGAGCGCCTACCTTGCCTCGAACCTCGCCGATCTCCGCATGAGCTCCTTCCCCAACGGCTTCCGCCTCGTGGTCAAGCGCCAGGCGGGAAGAGCCCTGGCGGCGGCGCGTCTCTCCTTGAGCGGGGGCGGAGGACAGGAGGCCCTGGCCCTCTACCTTGCCGCCAGCTGCCGTGGCAGCGATCCGCAAGAGGTCTTCGCCAGCGAGCTTGCGCGGCGTGGGGCCAGCCTCGCCATGGATTTCGGTTCCGACCGGGACGCGGCGATCGCTCTCCTGGCTCCGGCGCCTGAGCTGCCCGTCCTCCTTTCCCTCATCGCCGCCAACCTTGTCGCCCCCGAGTTCCGCAAGGGAGATTCGCTCGAGGCAGAGGCGGGCGTAAGGGAGGCCCTGAGGGCCCAGGCCGCCGATCCCGAGCGTTCGGCCGCCCACCTCATGATCGCAGCGATGGCGGCATCGAAAAGCCCCGCCCTTTCCGGGCTGCCGGCCGAGAGCCCGCAGGAGACCTGGGCCCGGAACTTCTCGGCCGGGCGCCTGTCCATCGTGGTGGTCGGTGAGGTCGAGCCCGAGGCCATCGCCGCCTCCCTGGGGCCCAGACTCGGCTCCATTCCCAAGGGAGGGCCCACGGCCCCCCAGGCCCCCTTGTTCAAGCCGGTCCGAGCCGCCCGCTCCCAGGCATCAGAGCCGGGTTTCGTCAGCCTCAGGGCCGAGCTCGAGGCCCCCGAAGCGGGCACCGTGGGCTACGCCGCCCTCGCCGTGGCCCTTACCATGATGGACGCCCTCCTCGCCCCGGGGGCGAGGACTCAGCTGCCCGGCCCTGCTCGGGCGAGGCCAGCCATCCTGATAGACGCGACGGCTAGGCCGAGGGAGGCCATGGCCGGGGTGGCCGCGGCGGCTGCCCTGGTAGCCTCGGGGAAGTGCCTGCAGAGGGGCACTGCCGGAACAGGGATCGGAGAGCTTGGGTCAAGCCTCGAGGCCTACAAGGCCGAGACCCTCGGCCGCTTCTACGCTTCCACTTCGGGAGCCGAAGCCCTCGCCCGGGGCATCGGCATCGGCCTCGAGGCCTCGGGGGATCCGGCTGCCTTCTTCCGCCTGGCCGACGCCATCGCGGCCCTGGGGAGCGGCGAGGTCCAGGCCGCCGCCCGGGATGGCTTCGCCGAGGAGCGGCTCGCCTGGCTCGCCCTCGGGGATCCTGGGCTTATCAAGGACCTCGAGGCCTCGGGCTTCTCGGCCCTCCCCCGCTAGGCGCCGAATTCCCTTGCCAAGGCCGCCTTCATAAAGGCCACCGGCGCCTCCATTCCCGTCCAGAGAGCGTAGGCGATCGCGCCTTGATGGACGAGCATGCCCAGGCCATCGAGGGTCCTGGCGCCGCGCGCCCCAGCCTCGGCCAGGAAGGTGGTCCGGGGCGGATTGGGGATCACATCGCAGACCGTCATGCCCGAGCCGATCGTGTCGTAGTCGATGGCGGGCTTCCCGGCCAGGTCGGGGTAGAGGCCAATCGAGGTGGCGTTCACTAGGACCTGGGTACCTTCGGGTATCCTGGCCTTCTCAAGCCAGGGAGCGAAGCGTGCCCGCAGGGGAGTCCTCTCGCAGAGAAGCCTCGCCAGGGCCTCCCCCCTTGCCCTGTCACGGTTGAGGATGAGAAGGCTCTCAGCCCCCTCGAGGGCGAGCTCGACGGTGATGGCCCTGGCGGCCCCGCCGGCCCCGAGGATGACGCAACGCTTTCCCCGGGGCTCGATGCCCCCGTCCTGGCGCAGGGCCGTCATGAAGCCCTTTCCATCGGTATTCTGGCCGACGAGGACACCCGCCTCGTTGACGACGGTGTTCACGGCGCCCATGAGCTCGGCCTCGGGGGCGACCCTGTCCAGGAGCCGGAGTATCTCGACCTTGTGCGGGATCGTGAGGTTGAAGCCGCGAAAGCCCATGGCCCTGGCACCGCGCACCGCATCGCCCAGGTCCTGCGGCTCCACCTCGATCGTGAGGTAGCGCCAAGCCAGGCCCTCGCTGCGGAAGGCCGCCTCGAACATGAGGACGGTCGGATTCTCGGCGACGGGATGACCGAAGACGCCGACAAGGTCCTCCCTGTAGTTCTTTTCAGCCATTCCCAAAACCTCCTGATCCCGGCCCCATTCTAGCACAGTGGCGCCGCGGCTTGATCTCGCGGTCGGTCGTTTGCGCTCGTGACCTGTCTTGGGTTATCCTGTGGGCAGCCAAGGAGGCAGATCATGGCGCACAACGCACTCAAGACAGGCTACTCGAACCTCGCCGACCACCTGAACCTCCATCCCCAGGGCGCGCCCCGGGGCGAGCTCCTGGACAGGATACTAGCCGTCCTCTTCTCGGAGAAGGAGGCTGGTCTGGTCTCCCAGCTTCCCTTCAAGCCCTTCACAGCCTCTGTGGCCGCCGGGGTCTGGAAGATGGGGGAAAAGGAGGCCCGGACCGTCCTTGAAGCCCTCGCCTCGCGCGGCATGATGCTCGACATGGATACGCCCGAGGGCCAGTTATTCATCCTCCCCCCGCCCATGGCCGGCTTCTTCGAGTTCTCGATGATGCGCATCGGCAAGCCCTATGACCAGAAGCTCCTGGCAGAGCTCTACTACCAGTACCTCAACGTCGAGGAGGATTTCGTCAAGAACCTCTTTGTCGGCGGGGAGACCCAGCTCGGACGGGTCTTTGTCAGCGAGGGGGCCCTGAGCCCCGACAATGTCCTCCATGTCCTCGACTACGAGCGCGCCACCGAGGTGATAGAGACGGCGAGCCACATCGGCATCGGGGCCTGCTACTGCCGGCACAAGATGCAGCACCTGGACCGCAACTGCGACGCGCCCATGGACATCTGCATGACCTTCAACGGGACCGCCTCCTCCCTCATAAAGCACGGTCTCGCCCGCCAGGTCGACTCAAAGGAGTGCGGCGAGCTCCTCGACCAGGCCGTGGAGAGCGGCCTCGTCCAGTTCGGTGAGAACGTCCGCGAATCGGTGTCCTTCATCTGCAACTGCTGCGGCTGCTGCTGCGAGGCCATGCTCGCCGCAAAGCGCTTCGCCGTCCTCAACCCCATCGCCACGACCAACTTCATCCCAAAGGTCGACGAGGCGGCCTGCACCGGCTGCGGCAAGTGCGTCGAGGCCTGCCCCGTCGAGGCGATGAGCCTCGTCTCCGCCGGCGACCCGCGCAACGACAGGCGCAAGAAGGCGAGGCTCAACGAGGAGATCTGCCTGGGCTGCGGGGTCTGCATCAGGGCCTGCCAAAAAAAGGCCCTCGCCCTCGAGAGCCGGCCAGCCAGGATGCTCACCCCCGTCAATAGCGCGCATCGCACCGTGCTCATGGCCGTCGAGAGGGGCAAGCTCCAGAACCTGATCTTCGACAACCAGGCCCTCTGGAGCCACAGGGCCATGGCCGCCGTCCTCGGGGCGATCCTGAGGCTCCCGCCGGCGAAGCAGATCATGGCGAGCGAGCAGATGCGCTCCCGATACCTGGAGCAGCTCCTGGCGAAGAAGGACTTTTCCTATCGATCCAAATGAGGCGATTTGAAATCCTTGCCTTGGCCGAAGGGCCGGCGCTAAGTTCCTCCACGGGGCCGCCCAGCGAAGGCGCCGGCCCCAAGGAGTGATGAGATGACCCAGATCGTCGCCTACCTGACCTTCGACGGCAACTGCCGCGAGGCCATGAATTTCTACAAGGACTGCCTCGGTGGAGAGCTCAGCCTCAACACCGTGGGTGACTCCGCGATGGCAGCCAAGCTTCCGCCGGGCATGAAGGAGAGCATCATGCACTCCTCCCTGGTGAAGGGATCGCTCACCCTCATGGCCTCCGACATGATGGACGACTCGGGCCTTGTGAGGGGGAACGCCATCAGCCTCATGATAAACTGCTCGAGCGAGGCCGAGCTCACCGCCTTCTTCAACAGGCTCTCCGTGGGGGGAAAGATCAATACCGCGCCCAAGACCGAGTTCTGGGGCTCGGTCTATGCCGACCTGACCGACAGGTTCGGCACACGCTGGATGCTCAACTTCGACAAGCCCAAGACCTAGGGCGCCCGAGGCCGGCCTTGGGCTGCCCGGGTCTCGGCCGGGGCCTAGGATGCCCGGGCCTTGAAGTATTTCACCAGGGTGACCTGGTTGCCCGCCTCGTTGAAGACGACCTGGTCAAAGGCGCCCATCGTGATGAAGAGGCCTCTGCCGTGCTCGAGGAGCTCGGGCTCGAGCTCGGCCCCGGCGCCTCTGGCGTACTTCCTGTGGTCGAAACCCTTCCCCTCGTCGGTCACGCGGAAGGTCGCGCGCGTGGACGAGATCGAGTACTCCACCGCGACGCGCAGCGAGCGGTAGCGGGGGTCGAGGCGGCGCTCCTGGAGAAGCTCGAAGTAGCGTCCCGCACCCATGCTCTCGCTCTTCTCGTCGAAGCCAATCTGGAGATTGCCGTGCTCCACCGCGTTCACCACGACCTCGCGGAGGCAGCTCGCGAGGAAGCGGGCCTCCTCGGCGTCCGTGTAGCGGGAAAGGTAGGTGGTGGCGCGGCGGCAGACCGTGTCGGCGGCGGAGAGGCTCGACTCGACCTCGAAGCGCTCCCTGCCCTCCACGAAGGCGTCGGCGAGCACGTCCTTGACCTCGGGTATCACGCGCAGGAGGATCTCCCTGCGCTCGAGGGCGTCTATGCGCTCCATCCTGAGCTTGCAGGCCCTGGGCTCGCCGATGGGCGCCTTTATCCTCAGGTCGATCTCGGCCGGCACGACCTTGTCCCGCAAGGAACGGGCTGCGGCGCGCAGGAACTCCACAGGGAGGCTGCCCTCGCGCTTCTCGGCATAGACAGCATCGGGGAGGGTGGCCGGGGCCTTCCCCGGCCGCCCCAGGCCGAAGAACTCCGAGGCTGCCCGGTTCCCCTCGATGAAGGCGAGGTCCTCACCGAGCAGGGCCACGGGATCGGAGCTGCCCTCGAAGAGGCTGCGGTAGCGACGCTCGCTCGCGGTGAGGCGGGCGCTGGTCTCGGTAAGGCTGCCTATCCTGTCCTCGAGGGTCCTGTTGAGCCCGTTCAGGCGGTCATAGAGGAAGCCAAGGCGGTTGGCGAGGATGAGGGCAGTGCCCATGGTGAACAGGAAGAAGCCGTATTTCGTGAGCAGGAGGTCCCACTGCATGTAGACGGCGTCGACGATGTCGAAGACAGCCGTCGCGAAGAGGAGGAAGCCGCCGATGACCAGATTGCCGATGGGGGTCCTGACGAGGGCCTTCGAGAAGATCCGTGCGACGGACCTGCCCTCCTCGGTCCCCCTCTCCCGCTTCCACCGCCTAATCACGTCGGACACGAAACGGCCGAGTATGTCCACACCGAAGTAGTAGAAGGCCATAACGAGGCCCGAGAGCTGCCAGACGAGGAGGAGGTCGTGGCCGAAGCCCATCGGCGCAACGAACATGCCCAGGCCGATCAGGCCGCAGAAGGCCCCATACACCAGGGTGGTCTTCTTGATCCTGCTCTCGTTGAGGGTCTCGAGGAAGGCCCCGACGAGGGGCAACAGGAGGGCGACGGTAAGGAGCTCGATCCTCGAGACCATGCTGCTGTCCTGGATGACCTGGGTGATCGTGAAGGTCCGCATGAGGAGGTAGAAGCCGAGGTCGAGGGAGAACAGACCGTAGAAGAGGTTGTGCCTGTCCTGGGTCCTGACCAGGAAGATGAAGACGTGGTAGAGGCCGATGAAGAGGTACAGGCCAATGAGGATCATGGGCCAGATCTCGGCGTTCGCGGCCTCGATCTTCTCATACTCGTCGATGTAGAAGGGCGAGGCCTGATTGAAGCCCGATGGGGAGTAGGCAGGATCGGCCACGATCCTCACCGCGAGCAGGTTCTCGCCCTCGCGGAAGAGCCTCGCGTCGACGGGGAAGTGGACGTTGCGCACGCTGCGGTGCGAGGCGATGCTCCCGTCGGCCGCCAGGTGCATCTCGGACTTGACCAGGGTCCCGTTGAGGAAGATCTCCCAGTTATCCCCGATCCCCGCGAAGTGCATCCCCGGGACCCTGGCCGAGCTCGGCCCCGGAGTGAGGAGGGCGTGCATCGCGGAGGATACCCGGAACGGGATGAGGTAGGTGAACTGCATGGGAGCGAAGGCGGCCAGGGAAAAGGCCGATCGCCTGGGGTAGCCGTCAAAGCCCATGTCGGCGGGCCTGGCCGTGCGCCCCGCCATTCCTGCGGGGGCCAGGATCTTCCAGCCTGCCGCGCCGGGGCCGGGGAGGGCCATGATTCCGCCGGGGTCGAAGCCTGGCCTCGCGTAAAGTGCCGCTGCGTTGAGGTCGACGTAGAGCGGCCCCCGGGGAGGCGCAGCGAAGAGGGCCAGGGGACAGAGGAGAAGGGCGAAGAAGGCAGCGGTCGGACGGGGCTTGGGTCTCATGAGGCGGAAGTATAGGGTGAGTTGGGCGGCCGGGCAATGCGGGGAGCTGTGATCGGGCCGCAAATGAAAATGCGCCTCCACCTTTCGGGCCTGGAAGCGCACTCATTTCCTGGGACCAGTGCGGCTCGAACGCACGACCTGCTGCTTAGAAGGCAGCTGCTCTATCCAGTTGAGCTATGATCCCCGGTGAAGGGATCGCTCTGAAGTTCAAAGCGATCCCTTCACATCGCAGTTTTGCGCCGAAGCGCAAAACTGCAGCTCCATCATTCCGCTTCGCGGAATTGCTGGATTGAATGAGCGCGCTCCATGGAAAGCGCTCGGCCCCGCGCGTGGGCGCCGGGCGGCCCATCGGCCCTTTGGGCCTTGGGGCAGCCAGCTTGCCCGCATTGTACGAAAAAGCGCAAAGAAGCTCAAGGCATCCCGATCAAGCACGCCGGTCTCCACGGGGCAGATCGGGTAGGCATCCCCCCGAGCCCGGCCTTGTCGAAATCCAGCGAGCCGATTCCGCTGGCCCTCAGGCCAGGTACAAATTATTCTGGCGGCATGTCGAAAATTCTCAAACGTTCGAGAGGAGTCAAAATGAATCACAAGTTGCTTCGCTCTTCCTGGCCTTCCTGATGTTAGTGGTGGTACGTGGCGCCTATGCCCAGAACAGGACAGGTCGCGTGCTGTTGCAGGTCGGCGTCGGGCTATACGCCCCCAGCAATCCGTCGGAACTCGAGTACCTCATGTCAGCCATAGAGCAGTGCCCCGGAGTGCACAGGACGGAGCTGGGACTCAGCCTCGCGCTCGGAGCCGCCATTACCAAGCAAAACTACATCCTCGTGCGCATGGACGCTGGCGCGGACCGGGTCTCTGACAGTTCGGCCTACATCCAGGTCAACTATTATCTTGCGTCTCTTGGTACTCGCTATTATCTCAAGAGGACGGGATTGTACATCGAGGGCGATGCGGGCATGGCTTTCGACCGGGCTCGGCCTGGCCCTTGAGGCCCGCTACAACTCCCTGAACATCGAGTCTGAGAACTTTGGCCAGTTCATGCTCACCCTGAATCTCGCCTGGAAGTGATCTTGAGAGGGCATCAGGGCGTCCCGCCTCACTTCCGCGCCGCGCGCCCTCCGCTTCAAATCCGCCCGTCCCTCAAGCTTTATCGGGACGGGCGGACCCGAGTCCGAAGGACGAGGGTTCCGACCCCAAGGATTCGGGACGGGCGGATTTGAACCGCCGATCTCTTGCTCCCAAAGCAAGCGCCTTAGCCCCTAGGCTACGTCCCGTCTATCGCCCGCGTACGGTAACTTCGCGCCTGCCTGCGTGTCAAGCTTGGGCCGGGGGCCTCTGCTTGTCCCTCTCCATGCGTTCATAGACGGCATCGAGGCTGCCGCTGAAGGGTCCGGGGCTCTCCATCTTGATCGAGCACAGGGCTGCGGCGAAGCGGACAGACTCTCCGGCTTCGTGGTCCTTGCGGCGGGCGAGGTAGGCGGCGAAGGTCGTGTCCCCCCTCCCCGTCCGTCCCGAGAGGTTTGAGGGGGTGAAGGGCGCGCGGTGGATCTTGCCTGCGCAGTAGATGATGACCTCGGTGTTGTGGGTCAGCATTACTTCCTTGGCTCCCCAGGAAGCCAGGACGCGGGCGGCCTCCTCCCTGTCTTCAAGGCCGGTCAGGATACGAGCCTCGGCGGCGTCGGCCTTGAAATATTCGACGAAGGGCAGGAAGCGCCTCTTGTCGGCCCAGTCCGAGAAAAGCATCGCCCCCGCGGGCGAGGCCCTGCGGAGGAGGCCCTGGGCGTCGACGGCGATTCGTCCCCGTCCCCTTAGCTCCTCGATCAGGCTGTCGGGCAACTCCCCGACAAAGAGCCCTGCGAGGTCTATGATGGCGGGCTTCGCGTCTGTTGGCAGGTCTGCGGCGACGAAGGGCTCGGCCCTGGAGATGAGGCTTGTGTCCCGAAGCTCGTGGTCGGCGCCCCTGAAGACATTCAGGATCGAGGTGGTCGCCAGGCTCGCAGCCACGATAAGCTCCACACCCTCGCCCCCGAGCCGCTCAATCGCCGACAAGTCCTCGGGCGCAGCCTTGGTAACGACGAGGACCCTGGCCCCTGCACGGGAGGCAGCCGCGGCCGACTGGACCACGGCCCCGCCGAGGAGCCTGGTCTCCTTCCCCAGGTGGTCCACTATGACGTCCTTGGACACGTGGCCGAGCATGGCAATGTCGTAGTTCACGATAATCCCCTTTCTTGGCGGCATCGGATGAGGCGGGCGAGGAGGTCGGGCCGGTTTGTCGTCAGGGAGTAGGGTCCGAGCTCGAGCGCCGCAATCATCTCATCCTCGGTATCGACGGTCCAGAGCATCACCGGAACGCAGCGAGGCCGCGCGTAGTCCATGAGCTCCTTGGTCGCGGCGAGATGGTGCAGGTTGAGGCCGCAGCAGGCATACTCGGCGACCATGCGGCAGGCGGCCCTGATTTGCCCGCTCCCATAGCCCGAAGCGGGGAGCAGGGAGTCGGCGTTGAGAAGGTAGCGGAAGCCGGGTATGCGGTCCCGCGCGAGACTCACCTCCTCGGGCCCGAGGCCCGAGAACACGATGGAGTCCTCGCAGCCCCGCCTTCTGGCCAGGCCCGCCGCGGCTATGGCCGCCTCCGGCTCCTTGGCGTCAAGGTTCATGACCATGCCGCCCCCGGACAGGAGCTCGAAGGCCTCGCCGAGCTCGAGGACCTCGCTGCCGTCCGGCGCGAGGCCCTCGTCGTGGGCGAGGACGACCCGGCCGTCTGGGCCCAGGCGTATGTCCAGCTCTACCTGGTCGGCGCCCGAGGCGATCGCCAGGCCGATGTGCTCGCGCCCGTTCGGCCTCGAGCCAAGGCAGCCCGAGTGGGCCGTGACGAGGGGAAAGGACCACCTCATTTGAGGCCCAGGGCATAGGCCGTGCTCATGTGGCGGTACACGATCCTCGAGAAGAGGAGGACGGGCAGGGCCGCGAGGAGACCCACGGCCATGAGCTGGCCCCAGAGGGTCTCGAACTCCCCGATGAAGTTGACGATGACAAGGGGCAAGGTAAGGAGCTCGGGGCTCCTGATGAAGAGGACGGCGAAGAGGAACTCGTCCCAGGCGACGATGACGGTGAATATCGCGGTCGCGACGATGCCGGTGCGCACCAGGGGCAGGACAATGCGGCCGAGGACCTGCAGGGGCGAGGCGCCGTCGATCTCGGCGGCCTCCTCGTATTCCAGGGGCAGGGACTTCACGAAGCCGAAGAGCATCCAGATGCAGTACGGCAGGGTGTAGACCTGGTAGACGAGGACGAGGCCCCATAGGCTGTTCAGGAACTTCGCCTTCATGAAGACCTCGTAGATGGGCACGGCGAGGACCACGGGCGGCAGCATCTTGGCGAGGATGATCCAGATGAGGAAGGCCTGGTTGAGCCGGAAGGGGAAGCGGTAGCGGCACAGGGCGTAGGCCGCGAGGAGGGCCAGGACGAGGGAGAGGAGGGTCGATGCTCCCGTGACGAAGACCGAGTTGAGGAGGTTCCGCAGATAGCCGCCGGAGAGGAGGGCTGCGAAGTTCGCCAGGGTGGCATTGTGGGGCAGGAGGAAGGGGACGGGCGAGATGTTCTCGATCGAGGGCTTGAGGGCCGTGACGATGATCCAGTAGATCGGGAACAGGGTCACGAAGAGAATGGAAGCGAGGGCCAGGGGGAAGAGGATCCCGCGCTTTTTAGCGACATAGGCGGCCATCGTCATTCCTCCTTGAGGATCTTGCGGAGGTAGAAGGCCGACATCAGGACCACCGCGGCGAGGGTAATCATGGACGCCGCCGAGGAGCGGCCGAATTTGAAGTAGGAGAATGCCTCGCGGTAGATGAAGAGCGAGGTCGTCTCGGTGGCGTTGCCCGGCCCACCCCCGGTGAGGGCGTAGACCTTGGCGAAGACCTTGAAGGTGTCGATGGTCCGCAGGAGGGCGAGCAGGAGGATCTGGTCGCGAAGGATGGGCAGGGTGATGCGAAAGACCCTCTGCCGGGAACTAGCCCCGTCGATGAGGGAGGCCTCGAAGATCTCGGCGGGCACCGAGGCGAGGCCGGCCTGGATGACGATGAAGGAGAAGGGGGTCCACTGCCAGATATCGACGAGGGCCAGCGATGAGAGGGCCTTGTTCTTGTCGATGAGCCAGCCGAAGCGCTCCAGTCCCAGGGACTGCAGGGTGTAGTTGAGAAGACCTATGTCGTAGTGGAACAGGGTCTTCCAGACCGCGCAGACGACCATCGTGGAGAGCATCATCGGGAAGATGGCGAGGATCATGAAGGTCCTCTTGCCGCGGAAGTCGCCGTAGAAGACCAGGGCGAGGACGATGCCCAGGAAGACCTCGACGAGGGTCGTGCCGAGACAGAAGACGAGGGTGTTCCTGAAGGACTGGAGGAAGAGGCGGTCGCCCAGGATGTCACCATAGTTGCCAAGGCCCACCCAGCTCCTCGTGTCGGTCATGTAGTTGTAGTTCTGCAGCGAGGTGACCGCCACGCTCAGCATGGGATAGGCCGTGAGCCAGACCATCAGGGCAAGGGCCGGCGAAAGGATCGCCCAGAAGAAGAGGGCTTTGCCCTTCATGCGGGTCTCGCGGATCATGATTTGGTCTCCGGGAATCGGCTTATCTGGAGAAGCCACCACAGGGGCGCGGAGTTAGACTCCGTGCCTCCGTGGCGTGCGTTTCTCTCTTGGCCTGTGGCTTTACTTGAGCACCTGGACGAGCTTGGCGTTGGCCTCGTTCAGCGCGGCGTCGGGCTTCAGGTCACCGATCAGGGCCATCTGCAGATAGTCGCCGAGCACGTTCTCGATCTCGCCCCAGACCATGGTCCTGGGCCTGGCCTTGCCGTTCACGAGGGCGTCGCGCACCGCGGGATACCAGGGCCTGAGCTTGAGGACATCGGCATCGTCGTAGACCGAGGAGCGGCTCGGGGGCAGGCCGGTCTGGATGGCCATGAGCTTCTGGGCTTCCTTGCCCGTGACGTAGACCAGGAAGTCAAAGGCCGCGTCCTTGTTCTTGGAGGCGGCTGGCATGGCGATGTGCCAGATCCCGATCATGGGAGCCGACTTCGTCACCTCGCCAGGGTGCTTCATCACGCGCACGTTGCCCGCGACCTTGGACTTGGTCGGATCGTCCATGCTGCCGAGCCAGGCCGGCCAGACCTCGGGGGCGATGGCGGCGGTCCCGGCGAGGAGGCCGTCTCGGACCTGGGCCGTGTTGTTCATCGACACGCCCTTCGGGGCGTACTTGGCGAGCTCGAGGAAGTAGGAGAGGGCCTTGATGCCCTCGGGGGAATTCACGCTTGGCTGGCCCTTCGCGTCGATGAGCTCGCCGCCGAAGGCCCAGAACACTGGCAGGAAGGCCGTGACGATCGGGTTGCCCTTGACGCCGCGGAAGGTGACGCCCGATACCCCGCTCTCGTTCTCGGAGATCTTCTTCGCGGCCACCAGGACATCGGTCCAGGTCTTGGGCTCGGGAAGCGAGTATTTCTTGTAGAGGTCGGCGCGGTAGGCGAAGAGGGACACGTTCCCGACGAAGGGCAGGCCGTAGAGCTTGCCGCTGGGCTGGTTGGGATAGCGGCAGAGGTTCACGAGGCTCTGGATGAAGTCGGGATCGGCCTGCTTGCCGGCCTTCTTGTAGTAGTCGCCGAGGTCGGCGAGCCAGCCGGCCTTCTGGAACTGGAGTGACTTGGGGTCGTCGATGAGGATGAGGTCGTAGCTCCCCGTTCCGCTGCGCAGATCGATGACGGATTTCTGGTAGATGTCATCGCCGGAGAGCTTGAGGAGCTCGATGCTCACCTCGGGATGGGCTGCGGTGTAGGCGTCGACGGCGACCTGCATGGCGTTACCGTAGTCGCCGTCGCGGCCGGCGATGACGAGTTTGACGGGTTTCTTGGCCGCCTGGGCGAAGACGGAAAAGGCTGTGAGGACCAACAAGGTCACAATCAGGAATCTTTTCACGGTGCGAGCCTCCTTTTTCTGACGAGCGGACGGGACCTGGAATGCGCCACCCTTCCAGGGCGGCTCTTAGGCCCGGCGCTACTCTAGCCCGTCTTTTGACCGGCCCGCAACGAATTTCAGTCCCGAGCTTCTGAGGCTCGGCGGAGGAACTATGCTTTCCTTGCCTGCTAAGCAAAAAGCGGGTATATCATGCAAGCACACAATGGCCGAGAACCCTTCCCCCGAGGGCCTTCGCAGAAGGCTCAAGCAGAAAGACCTCGTCGCATCCCTCTTCGTCCTCTTCTCGGAGGAGTACGACGCCCGTGGAAGCGATTCGATCCTCGACCTCGAGATACCGATGAGCGAGCTCCGGCGGCAGCTGCGGGAGAGGGTGGGCATCGACTACACGAGCGACGCCTGGATCTCGACCCAGCTCCACAAGTACGAGGAGGAGATCGGCGTGTCCCTCTTCCGCAAGGAGGAGAGGGGCGACGGCAGCCTGGCCCTCGGCATCGCCAGGGACATGCGCACCTACTTCCAGAAGCAGCACCTCTATGTCACCCAGAAGATCAGGGTCGCCAATGGCGTATTCGACCTCATCCGCAACGACCGCGAGGCGGGCCAGAGCCGAAGGCCGCTCACCATCCTCCTCGGCGCCGGCAGCACGGTCAGCAGGGTCGCCGAGCTCATCGCCGAGAACGCCTGTTCCCTCCCCTGGGCCTGGCGCGTGGCCACCCACAACCTGGGCGTCATCCAGACCCTCGGCAGGCCCGGTCCCCTGGCCGAGCGGATCGAGCTCCTTGTGCCGGAAGGTCGGGTGGATCCGGTACTCAACATCATCCTCGGGCGGAACCGGGAGCTCTACTCCGGCATCGAGGCCGACTGGATAGTCGAGGGCTCCTCCTTCCTCGCCAAGGGGGAGCTCTTTGTCGAGAACTCCGGGGAGACCCAGGTGAAGCGCGAGATCCTTGGCCTCGATGCGGGGAGGAAGGTCCTCGTCCTCACGGGCCACGAGACGAGGCTCGAGGCCCCTCGGGGCATGGAAAGCCACGGCCGCATCGAGGAATACGACTTCATCGTCCTCCCCCGCTCTACACGCGGAGGGCTTGTCCGCAGCCGCTTCGCCCTCGCCATCAGCGAGCTCGAGGAGCTCTTCGAGCCCTGGGTCCTCAACTGGAACTACGAGATATTCAAGCTGCGCGAGAGCTCCTTCAAGGCCCTCGGGCGATAGGCCGAGCTTTCCTGTTGACACCGCGTAGACCCGGTTTATAATACGGCGTTTCACTAACATGCGACGGGGTAAAACCGCGTCAAGCACCAGTGTAAGGAGCGATTATGGCGTATTCGACCGACTTCATCCGGAACGTGGCCATAGCCGGCCACGGCGGCACGGGTAAGACTACCCTGCTCGAGCACCTCCTTTTCCAGGGTGGCGCCATCCCCAAGCCGGAGACGATCGAGTCGGGAAAGACGACGAGCGACTACGGTGAGGATGAGATCGCCCGGAAAATTTCCATCCACGCTTCGCTGACCCACGCCACCTGGAAAGACGTCAAGCTCAATTTCCTCGACACTCCGGGATCCTCGGACTTCGTCGGCGAGGTCATCCTGGCATTGCGCTCCTGCGAGTCGGTCCTCGTGATCGTCGATGGAAGGACCGGTGTCCAGATCGAGACGATCAAGCTCTGGCGCAACCTCGAGGCCAGGGCCAAGCCCCGCATGATCTTCGTCAACCGCCTCGAGGAGGAGAGGGCATCCTTCCAGAAGGCCCTCGACGACATAAAGGAAAAGTTCAAGGTATCTTCGGTCGCCATCACGATACCGATAGGCGAAGGCCCGGAGTTCAAGGGTGTCATCGACATCCTCAACGGCAAGGCCTACCTGATGCCCGCGAACCACGACCAGAAGGAAGAGGCCGCGCCCATTCCAGCCGACATGGTGGAGACGGTCGCCGAATACCGCTCCAGGCTCTACGAGGCGGCGGCCGAGGGCGACGACGTCCTCATGGAGAAATACCTCGAGCAGGGCGAGCTCAGCCAGGAAGAGACCCTCAAAGGCATGCGCGAGGCCCTCGCGGCCGGCCGCATCATCCCCGCCTTCGCGGGTTCGGGTGCGCGCAACACGGGCACCACAGCCCTCCTCGATTTCATCGCCGCCGACGCTCCCTCGCCCCTCGACATGACGCCCGAGGTAGTCAAGAACGGCTCGGGCGACATCGAGATCGGGGTCGACCCCTCGAAGCCCGCCTCGGCCCTCGTCATCAAGACCCAGATCGACCAGTTCTCGGGACGCCTCAGCTACGTCAAGGTGATCACCGGGACCCTGAGCCCCGACCTCGACATCGTCAACCTCCGCGACGGGCGCAAGGAGAAGCTCTCGAAGCTCTACACCCTCCAGGGCAAGAAGCTCGAGGACGCCTCGAACCTGGCCGCGGGCGACATCGGCATCATCGCCAAGTCGACAGCGCTCAAGACCAATGACACGATCTCCTCGATGGACAAGCCCTTCGCCTATTCCCATCTCCACCTCCCCACGCCCGTCCACATGCTCGCCATGTCGGCCGTGAACAAGAAGGAGGAGGACAAGCTCAACGAGAACCTCCTCAAGTCAGCCGAAGAGGACCTCACCTTCCAGGTGAAGTTCAACGCCGAGACCAAGGAGACCGTCATCGCCGGCATGGGCGAGCTCCAGATCAACATGATCCTCGACAAGATCAAGAACGGCACCAAGATCGCCGCCGAGACCCGCGTGCCCCGCGTCGCCTACCGCGAGACGATCACCAAGAAGGCGACCGCCGAGTACACCCACAAGAAGCAGACCGGTGGCCACGGTCAGTACGCCCGGGTCGTCTTCGATGTCGAGCCCCTCGAGCGCGGAACCGGCTACCAATTCGAGAACAAGCTCTTCGGCCAGTCGGTGTCCAAGGGCTTCATCCCCGGCATCGAGAAGGGAATCCACCAGGCGATGGAGATGGGCGTCGTCGCCGGCTACCCCGTGGTGGACGTCAAGACGGCCATCACCGACGGCAAGGAGCACCCCGTCGACTCCTCCGAGATGGCCTTCAAGCTCGCGTCGCGCGGAGCCTTCCGCGAGGCCACAAAACAGGCGGGTCCTGTCCTCCTCGAGCCGATCATGAACCTCACCGTCTACGTCGAGGAGAAGAACCTCGGCGACGTCATGTCGGACCTCTCGGGAAGGCGCGGAAGGATCTCGGGCCAGAACCCCATCGGCGGAGGCATCGTCGAGATCGACGCCCAGGTCCCCCAGGCCGAGCTCCTGCGCTACGCCATCGACCTCAAGTCGATAACGAGCAGCACGGGCTCATTCGAGGTGGAGTTCGACCACTACGCCCCGATCACCGGCAAGATAGCCGAGGACGTCATCAAGGCCGCGGCCGCCTTCAAGACCCACGAGGAAGAGGAAGAATAGGCCGTCTTTCTGCCGCTGGAACGCAAAGCGAGCCGCGTCCGCCCTCGAAGGCGGGCGCGGCTTTTTTGTGGGAGCCTTGACCCTAGCCGTGCATGCCGATGGCGACGCTGAACACAGGGGAGCGCGCCGGCACGTTGTACGCAAAGTCGACGCCGAGGGCGGGCAGGGCGATGGTCTTCAGGTAGAGCCGGAAGCCCGTTCCCGGGCCATGGAAGACCTGGGCGCTGAGCCCGCCGGGCGGACCTGATTCGTAGGTCCCGAGCTCGTAGAAGGCGACGAGGCTCAAGATGGCCCAGCCCGGCCTGGCGAAGGGCAGCTCGAGACCGCCCGAGGCCGCGGCGTATTTCGAGGAGAAGGACTTGCCGAAGGGCAGGGTCCTGAAGCCCTCGCCGCGTAAGGGGGGAGCGACGACGATTGGCCTGTCTCCGTACTGGGCCGAGGCCGAGAGACGGAGGAGGAAAGATCCGGCGATGAGGCTGCTCTGCTCGAAGCGGGCCTCGGCGGCGTCATAGCGGCTGGGTGAGATGATGGACTGGCCGTGGCTGTAGGAGATCGAGAGCCTGTAGCCCCGCTCGTACCAGCCCTCGTTGCGCCGTGATTCCAGGACGAGGCCAGCCTCCCCCTCGAGGAAGGAGTAGCTGGCGTCGAGGCCCGAGGCCGCTGCCTCGACTGCGTCGAGGCAGCTGAAGGCATATGCGGCGTGGATCATGGGGCGCAGGAGGCTCTTGTTTCTGAAGCTGAGGATCCCGTCCATCCTGGCGCGGCGTTCGGCTATCGACAGGTAGGGCCTGCCCTCCATGTCGCTCGCGTCCCTCGTGCCGCTTCCCCCCTCGGCGGCGAGGACAATGGAGAGATCCCCTTCGTTCCTGGTCGGATCGATGTAATTGAGGATCCCGGTCCAGCCATCGGTCGACCAGATGCCGCCGGCCATGAGCATTGTCCTCGAGCCCACGAAATCCGAATCTATGACGATGAGGCCGAGGGTGGCGGAACCGTCGGAATAGCTGGCGATCGGCAGGGGGACGAGGGTCATCTTTTCCTTGAGGCCGACGGTGATCACCGCCCCGGCCCCGTCGCTCTCATAGCCGAGGGAGACCTCGCTGTAGAGTCCTGTCTTCTTCAGGCGCTGCAGGACGGCGTCAGGATCGACCTCGGCGAGGCTCATCCCCTCGCGCAGGGCAGTCAGCGAGGCGAGCTTGGTCCGCGATGTCCTGAACTCGCCCGAGTAGACAATCCGCTCGACCCTGAGGCCGGGATGGAGGCTCACGGCCTCGCTCGTGAGCTCCTCGCTCAAGGCCACGGCCGGGACGAGGAGGCAGAACAGGAGGGTGGCAAGGATGCGCCCTCCGTTTCGAAGAGAGGCAATTGATGAAATATGCATAGGCGCCAAAATATACGACGCCAGAGGCGGCTCGTCAGGCAAATTGGCTCAACCTAGAGCTCGAATTTCGCGAATTCCATGTCTCTGAGGTCGAGGGAGAGCAGCTTCCCGGCGAGGGCCGCTCCTGCACCGGTGAGGAGCTTGCAGATCTCCGCGACCTCGAGACTCGCCGCGATGGCCGGCGTGAAGGCGGGATTGCCGAGGGCGAGCTCGATGCCCTTGGTGGCGCCGACATCGGAGTAGAGCTCCTTGAGGCCCCGGCCCCCGGGAAGCTGGGTGCTCGCGAGGCCGAACCATCCGGCGATGCTCCCGTGGACGAGGGGGAGGCCCAGGCCCTCACAGGCGGCTGCGAGCTCAAGACGCGAGGGCACCGAATCCAGGCCGTCGGCGACTGCATCGCAGCCGGCAAGAAGCCCGGCCGCGTTGCGGGCATCGAGCCTTGTGCGGCACGCGATGACCTGGACGGCGGGATTTATGAGGGCGATCCGCTCGGCGGCGACCTCTGCCTTTGGCCGCCCCAGGGTCTCGATTGTCGCAAGGAGCTGGCGGTTGAGGTTCGTCTCGTCGAATGAGTCGCCGTCGATGGCCACGAGGCAGCCGACGCCGGCGCGGGCGAGCTCCTCGAGCAGGTAGCCGCCCAGGCCCCCGCAACCGACGACCGCGACCCTGGCCGCGTGGAGCCTCCTCTGCCCTTCAAGGCCGATGGTCGTGCCGTTGCGCGAATAGCGCGCCGGCCTCGTCCCGGCGGCGAGTGCCGCTGCCTCGATCTCGCGGATGCCCAGACCAAAGCTTCGCGAGGCCTCGAGCTCGACCGCCCATGGCACGAGGCCATCCTTCGCTCCGGCTGCCAGGAATTCGCCCAACTGTGCCACGATCAGCCTCCGCCCACGGGAGGGAAGAGGGCGAGGACATCGTCTGTCATGAGGACCTGGTCCTTGGCCGCGTGGCGGGAATTGACGAAAACGACGGTCACGGCTTCCTGGGCCAGGCCGAGGGCGGCGATGACCGTGGCGGGGCTCGAGCCTTCGGCAAGGTCCAGGAGCCTCGCGTCGAACTGGCCCTCGCGAAGGCTCGCGAAAAGCTTGACGGTGACCTTGACTGACATACTTCCTCCCTTGGTGCCGATCCCTACCACAGTACCATGCGGCCGCGGTCGGGCTCGAAGCCCGCATCCCGCAGGGCTGCCGCGTAGGGACTGGTCGCGGCCCCCTCGGCGTTGACGGTCTCGAAGACGATACGGCGCTCGGGGCGGACCGGCCTCGAGCGCGAGCGCGCGAAATGCGCGAAGACGGCCGCGAGGACAGGGTCCCGGGGTTCCATGGCCAGGACAAGGGCCCGGTGCGACCTCGTGCTGACGGCCACCGCCCTGCCTTTGTGGAAACATACCCTGTTCGCGCCAAGGCGTGCAGGCAGGAGGGCATCGCGCTCAGACGCCGCCCAGGCTGCCGAGGCCGCAGGGTCGAGGGCGTTGAGCCAGACTGGCTCTGCCGGGGCCTCCTCGTCGAGGGCCATGAAGATCCTGAAAGCCTCGCTGCCCATGAACTGTGGCCCGTCGATGCCCTCGAAGAAGCGGCCCGCGAGCAGCCCCCCCGCGAGCTCGAGGCGGCGCAGGGCGGGGAAGAGGAGCTGCCAGCCAAGGGCCGGAAGCTCCCTCTCGAGAAGGGAGCGGCAGACCATGCCATAGCGGCCAACCAGAACCCTCACCCTCTGCGCCGCGAGTCCGGCCTCCTCAAGGGCATCGGCCTCCTCGGACCCTTCCTCCTCCTCGAAATCGAGTCGATACCAGGTCCCCGGCACTGGTGCCCCTCCCCTCCAGCGCTCCCGCAGGGCCCTCGGGATCCTCCGCCTCGCGCCGAAGACGGGAGCCTGGAGCTCCGACTCAGGACCCGGCTCGCCAAGCTCGGCGCCAAAGCGGTTGACCAGACCCTGGCGAAGGGCAAGCGGGCCGTCAGAGGCCACGAGGCCCTTCCAGGCCTCGGCCCAGAGCGCGAGGGCGGCCTCCTTCGCGCTTCCGCCCGAAAGCTCGCGGAGGGCCCAAAAATCAAGGCCAGCGGAGTCCTCGGGTATGATGCGGGAGCCCTCCCCTCCGGCCTGTGTTCCCGCGCTTTCAAGGAAAAGGCCGAGGTCCTCGGCCCTGGCGAAGGCCACGATCTCCCTGCCCGCGCCGAACCACTGCCAACGCCCCCGAGCTGCGAGGGCATCGAGCTCGGCCTCGCGGTAGCCCGGGACGCGGGCATCAAGGATTTCGCTCTCCCAGAGGGCGACGGGAGCCGGGTAGCCTGCGAGGGACTCAAGGACGGCCGGCAGCTCGCGTCCGCCACCGATGCCCTGGACGGCCGACACGAGACGCAGCAGGTCGCTTGCCGGCCTCGCCTCGACCCTGGGCCGGGCCGCCTTGCGGCCGAGCCTTAGCAGGAGCTCGAGGTTCTGGGCGTCGATGACAGCCTCGGCCTCCGAGCCGCGCAGGAGGACATCGACGACAATGGTCCCTTCCTCGACTAGGCCGTCAAGGAGGTCGTCGAGCCTGGCGCCATCGAGGCCGAAAAGCTCGGTGATCCGGCCCGGCTCGACCGGGCCCTCGCGCCTGAGCCATTCGGGAAGGAGGGAGGCAGGGTCGGCGCGCAGCTCCTGCTCGAACTCGGCGTGGACGAGGAGGGCCTCGGATCCTCCCTCGAGCGTCATGCGCAAAAGGGCGCCCCCGCAGGAGGGATCGGCCTCGTAGGCCTGGGCGAGGGCGGGGGAGAGGGTGAGGAGGCCGGGCAGTTCGGAGACCGGTATGGCCACCCTCTCCTTCGCCCACTCCGCGAGCTCTAAGCCGCTCTCGGGACTCCAGCCGGGGACGAGACGCTTCAGCCGCCCCACAAAGTCGGCGACGAGGGCCGGATCAAGCCTGGGCCTGAGCCGTGAGGAGCGCAGGGCCTCGGCCACCACCTGGTCGGAGACCGAGGAGGAGCTGCGGGACTCCAGGGCGTCGCCGCGGTAGAGGAACTCGTTGGTCTCCTTCCAGACCGCCTCGCGGGAAAAGGGAGAGGGGCTCCTCGAGGAGAAGCAGGAGACGCCGATCCTGCCCTCGGCGACGGCCGAGACCAGGTCGCGCGTCCCCTCGAGGTCAAGGAGGTCGCCGAGACAGGAGCGCCAGGTCTCGACAGTCACGGGGAAGTCGGAGAAGCCGCGCACGGCCTCGAAAAGCTTCTTGGCGCGGAGCCTTGTGATCCACAGGGGAGTGCGTTTCCCGGGGAGTCCGCGGGGCAGGAGGAGGGCCCTCCCCGCGTTCTCGCGGAACTGGGCGCCGAAGAGCCCCGTGCCCTCGAGCCTCGAGCGCAGGAGGGCCTCGAGCCTTCCGGGGGCCGAGAGGGCGGCGATGAGGCGCGCCGCCACGGCGGCCGGCTCCCCTCCCTCGGCCTCGGCGACCAGGGGGACGAGGGCGAGGATCGAGTCGTCGTCGGCGAGGACCTGGATCGGCAGGCCGGCCTCCTCCTCCCAGGCGGCGGCGAGGGCCAGGGCGAGGGTCTCGTTGATGGCGGCCCCCCTCAAGGTGTGGACGAGGAGACGGACTGCGTCGCCCCGCCTCGCCGGGTCGGCATTGGCCTCGATGACGATCAGCCTGCTGCCTGGGAGGGAGGCCTTCCCGCCGCCAGCCGTCTTCTGGGAGTCCACAAAGAGCGCGAGGGACAGGGCGGCCTCGGGCGAGAAGTGGTAGCCAGACTCGAGGAAGGCCGCCGCCCCTTCCGGCCCGAGGGGCCCGAGCCTGTCCAGGAGCTCGAGACAACGCGTGGCGAGCTCGGGGCTGCGGAAGCGGGACTCGGCCTTCCAGAAGGGCATGAAGTCGGCCTCCCTGCCGAGGGGGACGACCTCAACAGCCTCGCTTCCTATGTCGACGATCCTCCATGCCTGGGCCCCGAAGGAGAAGGCATCGCCGACCTTGCGCTCCCAGACAAACTCCTCGTCGAGCTCGCCGATGCGGGTGCGCGAGCCGTGGACCCGCAGACTGTAGAGGCCCCGGTCGGGGATGGCCCCGCCCGAGGAGTAGAGCAGGGACCTGACCCCGTCCCGGGCCGTGACCACAGCGCTCCCGCGGTCAAGGGACAGGCGGGGCTCGAGCTCCCGGAGCCTCGAGCTTGAGTACCTGCCGGCGAGCATCTCGAGGGTCGAGTCGAAAAGGCCCCTCGGCAGGGTCTCGAAGGGGGGGAAGGACCTGACGATGTCGTACAACGCGCCCGCCGTCCTTGGCGCTTCCACCGCGAGGGAGAGGAGGACCTGGGCGAGGATGTCCAGGGGACAGGAGAGGGGCCTCGACTCCTCGACAGCACGCTCGTCGACAGCCCTGGCACCCGCCGCCGCGAGCAGGAGGTCCATGCCGTGGAAGGGGAGGATGAGGCCCGAGGAGGTCTCCCCCACCCCATGGCCCGAGCGGCCTATCCTCTGGAGGGCCGAGGACACCGCGGGTGGAGCGCCCGCCAGGATGACCTCGTCTATCCCGCCTATGTCGATGCCCAGCTCGAGGGAGGCCGTGGCGACAACGCAAGCGAGCTCCCCGGCGCGCATCCTCTCCTCGACCACCCGTCTTGCCTCGCGCGAGAGCGAGCCGTGGTGGGCCCAGGCCGTGCCCTCCCCGCCCACCTCGTTGAGAAGGAAGGCTATCCTCTCGGCCCTGCGCCGGGAGTCGGTGAAGACGATGGTGCCGCTGTGGGAACGGATGCGGCCGAGCATGAAGGGGATCAACGCCGAATAGCGGGAGCCTTCGGCCTCGGCCACGAATCCCCCCGCAGGGGCATCGGGCGAGCCGGGCTCGGGGGCCGGGGGATACTCGACGCGGAGCTCGATCCTCTTCTCGGACTGTGGCGCGACAATCGAGACTGGCCTCACCGACCAGGAGGCCTGGCCGCCTTCCCAGGAGACCGAGCGGCCGCCGACAAAGGCGGCGATGGCCTCGGGCGGTCTCACGGTGGCCGAGAGGGCGAGGCGCTGGAACTCCCCCGCGAGAAGGGCGAGCCTTCCGACCGCGCAGGCCAGGAGGGAGCCCCGCTTCGAGTCGCAAAGGGCGTGGACCTCGTCGAGGATGAGGAGGCGGACCTTTGCGAGGATCTGGCGCGCGATGGGCGAATCCAGGATGAGGCAGAGGCTCTCGGGCGTGGTCACGAGGATCGAGGGCGGCCTCGACACCATGCGCCGCCGCTCGGCCTGGCTCGTGTCCCCTGTCCTGGTGGCGACCCGTATGTCGGGGAAGGCGGCGCCCCGCGAGGCGAACAGGGCCTTGAGGGCAGCCAGGGGCTCCTCGAGGTTGCGGCGCAGGTCCTCGCCGAGGGCCTTGAGGGGGGAGACATAGAGGACCGTGCATTCCTCGGCGGGCAGCTCGAGGGAGGCGAGGCGGGATATCGCCCCGAGAAAGGCAGTGAGGGTCTTGCCGCTGCCCGTGGGGGCCAGGGCGAGGACGTGCTCGCCCGCGGCGATCCTCGGCCAGGCCTCGGCCTGGACGGCCGTGGGCGAGCCGTAGCGCTCCTCGAACCATTCGCGCACCAGAGGGTGGAAGCCCTCGAGGCCCCTGCTCACGGCTGGCCCCTGCTCACGGCTGGCCCCTCCTCCTCGCGAGCGGGGCCCTCTTGCGCAGGGCCGAGAGGAAGCCGTCCATGACGGCATCGGGATATGGCGTGGCCGAATCCCAGGCCGGGTCGAGGCAGCCACCCGGACGGAAGTCCTGGAGCACGACTCGGTCGCCGGCCTCGAGGAGCTCGCACAAGGCCTTGATCTCCGACGCGCCGACGATGCCCGGGGCGCAGGTCACCCGCAGCTCGTACTCTATCCCCGAGGCCCTCACCACCCGGAGGGACTCGAGGACGGCCTCCCCTGCCCCTGGCATTCCGGGAGCCACCCGGGCATAGGCGCCTATGGCCGTCTTGAGATCGAGGGCGATGTAATCGGGACCCAGGGCGAGGATCCGGTCGGGCAGGGATCCGTTTGTGTCGAGCTTCACGGCGAGGCCCCGGTCGCGCGCCGCCTTGGCCAGCCTCGGCGCCTCCTCGTGGATGAGGGGCTCCCCGCCCGAGATGACCAGGCCCGAGATCAGGCCCTTGCGGGCGTCGAGAAAGGCCATGAACTCGCCAAGGCTCGGCAGCTTCTCGGCATTGACCCGCAGCGGGTCCACGAGGGCGGCGTTGTGGCAGTAGGGGCAGCGGAAGTTGCAGCCGCTCAGGAAAGCAACCGCGGCGACTCTGCCCGGGAAGTCGATGAGGCTCGTCTTGCGGAAGGCGAGACGGCTGAGCATCCTCTTTGCGCCCCGCGCCCTAGGCCCTCGCCATCCGGCCGTCCCCGAAGCGGGCCTTGAGTTCGCCCAGGGCAAAGGCCCTGAAGGCCTCATTGCCGCGCGAGTCGAGGCCAAGGACAGTCGGCGTGGAGAGCACACCATGGCGGCGCGCCAGCTCGAGGCCCGCGGCGCAGTCGACATCGACGAGGATGGCTCCGATGCCCTGGCCCATGACATAGTTCGCCACAGGGGGACAGTTGGGGCAGGTCTCGCGCGTGAACACGAGGACCTCCTCGGCCATGAGCTCCCCGGCCGCTTCGGCGCTCTGCGCCCCGCCTGCCTTGATGTCCTCGCTCCGGCCATCCCCATGACCCGCGCAGGAGGCCAGGTCGTAGGTCTTGCGAAGCCGGTACTCCTCGCGTTTGCCAGCGTTCCAGTTGCGCACCGAGCGGTAGTAGCCGACGATGCGCGAGTAGACCTCGGTGCTCGTCCCCTCGACCTGGGCGAGCTCGGCCCTGAGACCCTCTATCCTCGCCTCGATGCTTTTGCGGTCAGACATATCTATTCCCCTCCGTGATCTTCGTGGCCAGACTCCGTGGCTCCGTGGTGTGCCTTTCGATTTTCTTCACCTCGCGGCCGCCAGCTCGCGCTCGAGGCTCTCTATCTCGCCGCGGAGCCGGGCCTCCTGCTCGGCCTTGCAGCGCGGGCAGGAGAAGTGCTCGCCCGAGAGATAGCCGTGGACGGGGCAGATGGAGAAGGTCGGGGAGATCGTGTAGTAGGGCACGCGGTAGTTCGCGGCTATGGTGCGCACGAGGTCGCGCACAGCCCTCCAGTCTTCCGGCGCCTCACCGAGGAAGACGTGGAAGACCGTGCCGCCGGTGTAGGAGGCCTGGAGCTCCTCCTGCTGGTCGAGGGCGTCGAAAAGGTCCTCGGTGAGGTCGACGGGGAGCTGGCTCGAGTTGGTATAGAAAGGCCTCGCCGAGCTCGTGCCTTGACGCTCGGCCGCCGAGCTCGTGCCTTGACGCTCGGCCGCTGAACCGTCCTCGCCGCTGCCGCCCGGGGCGCCTGAGCAGATGATGTCGGGCCACTGCTCCTTGTCATGCTTGGCGAGGCGGTAGCTCGTGGACTCGGCGGGGGTGGCCTCGAGGTTGAAAAGGACCCCGGTCTTCACCTGGTACTCCTTTAGCCTCTGCCTCATGTGGGAGAGGACCTCGAGGGCGAAGGCCCTCCCCTCCTCGGTCTCGATGCCGCGGCCGAGGAAATTCTGGCAGCACTCGTGCATGCCCACGAGGCCTATCGTGCTGAAGTGGTTGTCGAAGTTCCCCAGGTAGCGCCTCGTGTAGGGGAAGAGCCCGCCCTCGAGGAGGCGTGTGATGACCTTGCGCTTGATGGCCAGGGACTTCGCGGCGAGGTCGCACAGGGCGTCGAGCCTTGCGAAGAAGTCGGCGCGGGTGTTCTTACCGCTGCTGCCCTTCGCGAGGTAGCCGATCCTGGGCATGTTGAGGGAGACGACCCCCACCGAGCCCGTGAGCTCGTCCGAGCCGAAGAGGCCGCCGCCGCGTTTTCGCAGCTCGCGCTTGTCGAGCTGGAGGCGGCAGCACATGGAGCGCACGTCGCCGGGGTCGAGGTCTGAGCTCACGAAATTCTGGAAGTAGGGCGTGCCGTACTTGGCCGTCATCTCGAAGAGAAGCCGCGCGTTGGGCGAATCCCAGTCGAAGTCGCGGGTGATGTTGTAGGTGGGTATGGGGTACTGGAAGCCCCTGCCCTCGGCGTCGCCCTCGAGCATGAGCTCGATGAAGATCCGGTTTAGTCTGTCCATCTCGGCCTGGCAGTCGCCGTAGGTGAAGGGCAGCTCCGAGCCACCCGCGACAGCCTGCCGGGCGCGGAGGTCGGCCGGGCAGGTCCAGTCGAGGGTGACGTTCGTGAAGGGAGCCTGGCTTCCCCAGCGGCTCGGCGTGTTCACCCCGAAAAGGAAGCTCTGGATGCACTGTCTGAGCTCGGTGTCGCCCAGGGAGTCCTTCTTCACGAAGGGGGCGAGGTAGGTGTCGAAGGAGGAGAGGGCCTGGGCTCCGGCCCACTCGTTCTGGAGGACGCCCAGGAAGTTGACCATCTGCTGGACGAGGGTCGACAGGCGCTTGGCCGGCCGGGAGCTGATCTTGTCCGGCACTCCGCCAAGGCCCTCGGCGATGAGCTGGCGCAGTGACCAGCCCGCGCAGTAGCCCGAGAACATCGAGAGGTCGTGGATGTGGAAGTCGGCCTCGCGGTGGGCGCGGGCTATATCCTCGGGATAGATGTTGCGCAGCCAGTAGTTGGCTGTGATCGTCCCCGAGTTGTGGAGGATGAGGCCCCCCAGGGAGTAGTTGACGTTGGCGTTCTCCTTGACCCGCCAGTCGGCCTGGGAGAGATAGCCGTCCATGGTCGAGTTTATGTCTAGCATGAGCTTCGAGGCGTCGCGGAGGGCCTCGTGGCGCGCGCGGTAGAGGATGTAGGCCTTGGCCGTCCTCGCCTCGGCCGCCTCGACCAGGGCCGTCTCGACGAGGTCCTGGATCTCCTCGATCGCGGGTATCGAGTTCGGGTGCCGGGAGGCCATGAGGGCGGAGAGCCTCTGCTCGACGAGGGCGACGACGCGGTCGACCCGCTCGGCCATCCCCGCGCCGCCCTGGCCGCTTTCGGTGCCCCCGGAGGCCTCGAGGGCGGCCGCGAAGGCCCTGGAGACGGCGGTGGCTATCTTCTTGCGGTCATAGCGCTGGACCTCCCCGGAACGCTTGGCCACCTGCCTGACCGGGGCAGCGCCCGAGTCCTCCTCGCCCAGAAAGGTCTTCCACTCGGGGAAAAATTGCTGCGGAGCCATCCTAGGGACCTCCCTCGGACCCGGCGGAGCTCCGCTCGAGCCTTTCTATCTCGCTGATGAACTCGTCCATCGTCTCGAACTTGCGGTACACCGAGGCGAAGCGGACATAGGCCACCTTGTCCAGGGCATACAGGTGCCGCAGGACCATCTCGCCGAGCTCGACGCTCGGGATCTCGTCGGCCGCCTTGCCCTTGAGGGCTGACTCATCCTCGATCTCGTTGACGAGGTTCTCGATGCTGAGCTGGGAGACCGGCCGTTTCTCGAGGGCGCGGATGACGCCCCGCTCGAGCTTGGTGCGCTCGAAGGGCTCGCGCCGCCCGTCGCGCTTGACGACCATGAGGGGCTTTTCCTCGATCCTCTCGTAGCTCGTGAAGCGCAGCCCGCAGGAGAGGCATTCGCGCCGGCGCCTTATGCTCTCGCCGTTGGCGAGGGAGCGGGAGTCTATGACCTTGTCGTCGAGGGATCCGCAGTGGGGACAGCGCATTGGTCTTCCAGTTGGTATCGTACTTGCATACTTGCCCTACAATAGCTTGGGGTGCTTTGTTTTCTGACTACAGGATATAGTAGGCCGCCAAAGAGCTGTCAAGGGCGCCCGGGGGAATTCCGAAAAGAAGAGGCATGAACCAAGCACCCCTCGCAAGCACGATCGTCGCCCTCGGCCTCCTGCCCGTCGCCGTCCTGTACGTCCACACCTTCGCGAGCGGCTTCAGGAAGACCGCCGCCCACCGCGTCACGGGGCTCCTCGCCGTGGCGGGAGACCTCCTGCTCTCCATAGGCTACATGCTCTACCGGAGTTTCGGCGGCCAGGTCCAGGGCTCGGCCTTCCACCCGACAGGTCTTGTGTTCGGCTTCTTCGTCTTCCACGGCTCTGTGGCCCTTGTCGTCATCCTTCTCGAGCTGTGGATCATCGTCTCGGCCATCAACTATCGAAGGACCGGCGCGATGTTCGCCCACCACCGCTGGCTCGCGAAGCTCACTTTCCTCCTCTGGGGCGTCACTTTCCTTTCGGGGGAGGCAGTCTACATGGTCAGCTACGTCCTCTAGAGCCGGGACCGGCCGCCCTGGCGTGAACGCCCTTTGCCGCCCGATGGCCGATGTGCGAAAATGCGGTTGAAAGGGAGGTACCCAAGCATGACCTATTCGGAGAAAATACAGGACCTGATGAACAAGGGGATAGCGGCCTCGAAGGAGGCCCTGGCCAAGGCGAGCTCCCAGGCCCAGACCTGGGGCGAGATGGGCCTGCTCAAGGTCGAGGTCGTCCAGCACAGGAGCCAGGCCGAGAAACTTGTCGCCCAGCTCGGGGCAGAGGCCTACGCCGCCTTCGCCGAACGCGGAGAGCCCAGCCTCGCCGCAGACGCCCCGAAGGTCAAGGCACTGCTCGCGCGCATAACCGAGCTCGAGAAAACCGTCGCGGAGCGTGAGGGAAGGTACAGGAAGCTCGGAGGCAAGGAATCGGATCTGCAGGAGGAGCGATGAAGCAGCACGTGAGATGCAAGGCCTGCGGCTACGTCATGGAGGCGGGCAGGGTCCGCGACAAGTGCCCCGCCTGCGGGGTCCCGGCGAAGCAGTTCGAGCCCTACGAGGAGAAGATCTCGGACAAGAGGCGCCGCGTCCTCGACCTCCACATCCACCCCATCATCGTCCACCTTCCCCAGGCCTTCGCGGCCTTCCTGATCCCCCTCGCGGCCGCCCTGATGATGGCCGAGGGCGGTTTCCGCGTCATCATCATCGACACGGTGAGGGTCCTCGCCGTCGTCATGCCCTTCTCGGTGATGCTTGCCTTCGCCGCTGGGCTCCTCGACGGCAAGATCCGCTTCAGGCGGGTGACCACGCCTATCCTCATGAGGAAGATCGTCATAGCCTCGATATTCATCGTCTCGTCCTTCGGCTCCGCCGCTCTTGCGGTGTTCTCGGGCCTCGACACGGGCGGACCACTCGCGGCCTTCGTCATCCTGAGCCTCGTGGACTTTGTCGCCGCGGTTGGCCTCGGCTTCCTGGGCTTCCCCCTCATACAGGCGAGGTTCCCCGGCTAGGCTTGGGCCGGAGCTGGGGCAGGGGGCCAGGCCTACGACGCCTCGCCCTTCGCCGCGAGATAGTTGCGTCTCAGGTCCTCGAGGAGCTCCCTGACCACGGCCGTCTCCTCCCGCGTCAGGCCGCGCATCCCCGCCCTTGCCTGGGCGACGATGCCATCGACCTCGGCGGCCACGGCCTGGTGCTGGTCCCAAAGCTCGAAGACGGGCCGCGTGACGAGGCGGAGCTCGCTGACGAAGCCGTTGGGAAGGCCGAGGTTCATGATGATGTCGCTATAGCCGCAGGGAAGGGGATGGTCGAAGCGGTTGACGACGCGGACCACCTCCTCGTTCCCCAGGTTCTCCTCCTCGTAGGCGAGGAGCTTGGAGAGGTCCTCGAAGACCATCACGTCGGACAGGATGTCGAGGACATAGCCGAACTGGCCCCCATAGTCCTCCATGGCCTTCTCGACGATGCGCCTCGGGTCCTTGCTCCCCGGGAGGGATCGCTTGCGGAAGGCGGCGATGGCGATGTCCCTGTCGATGGCTCCCTCGTCCCTGCGCTTGCGCAGCCGGGCGAACTCGGCGTCGAACTCCTTCTGCCTCAGCTCGTGGATCTCGCCGCGGCCAAAGTACACCCACTTCAGGTACTCGAGGCCGGCGACCATCCTGTGACCTTCCCAATCGTACTTCGAGAGCTCGAGGAGACCCTCGTCGGTCCAGACCGACTCGATGGGCCGAAGGCCCGCGAGGAACCAGCGCCTTTCCACTAGAGCCTGCCGATGCCTGCGAGCACGGGCGCCGGCAGAGCGTCGAAGAGGGCGCTTAAGGACTCCATGTTGTGGATGATGCGCACCGCCTCGCCAAAGAGGGGCGCGACCGAGATCGTCGCGATCTTGGGGTGGACGAGGGCCCCGGGGTTGTGGACGGTGTCGGTCACGATGAGGCGGTCGAGGCCGCTCGAGTCCAGGGCCTCAAGGCCTGCCTCGGTCATGAGGCCGTGGGTGACCATGGCGGAGACGCTCGCGGCCCCGTGCTCCTTGAGGGCCCGCGCCGCGTCGATTAGGGTGCCGCAGCTCAGCGCGAAGTCATCGACGATGAAGGCGTTCATCCCCCTCGCGTCCCCGATGACCTCGAGGACCTCGGCCCTCTCGTCGTGGCGCCTGCGCGTCTTGTTGCATATGACGATGGGAGCGCTGAGCTGGGCGGCGTAGCGCCTGGCCGAGTTCGCGAAACCGGCGTCGGGCGAGGCCACCACCAGGTCGGGCAGCTCGAGGCTGCGCAGATAGTGGCAGAGGATGGGGGAGGCCAGCAGGTGGTCGACGGGGATCTTGAAGAAACCCTGGATCTGGGGGCTGTGGAAATCCATCGAGATGACCCTGTCGGCTCCCGCGACCTCGATGCAGTCGGCGCAGACCCTCGCCCTGATGGAGACGCGGGGCTCGTCCTTCTTGTCCGCCTTGCCGTAGCCGAAATAGGGCATAATGATGGTGATGGAATTGACCGAGGCGCGCCTGAAGGCGTCGATCCAGAACAGGAGCTCCATGAAGGCGTCGTTGGAATCGAAGCCTATGGTCTGGACGAGGTAGATGTCCTTGCGCCTGACGTTCTCGAGGATCTTCACATAGGAGTTGCCCTCGGAGAAGTGGAAGGCCTCGGAGCGCCCCCGCTCGATGCCGAGGAAGCCGCACATCCTGTCCACAAAACCCAGGCTCGAGCTGCCAGCGAAGATCCTGATTTCGGAGCCCCTGGGACCGTGACCAGCATTGGTTTCCACGAGTACAAGTCTCGCATCGTGGGGCAAGGATGTCCAGCAAGGTCACGGCCGGTTTTGGGCCGCCCGGAGTCGCCCCGGGGCCCTGTCGGTGGCCGGGGCCTTTTAGACCGCCTGGGCGCGGCCGGGGCCGGGGACCCGCCTCATCTTGCAGACATACATCGGCCCGGCCCCTCCTGCCCTGTCGGGGAGGAAGCGGATGCCGTGCAGGGTGGCCTCGGACCGGGGATCGGCCAGGGCCTCGATCGCCAGTTCCCCGCCCTCCTTCCTGATGAGGCGCTCGACCACGGCGTCGTTTTCCGCCGGGGACAGTGCGCAGGTCGAATAGACGAGGCAGCCCCCTGGCTCGAGCATCAGGAAGGCCGAGGAGAGGAGGGACCACTGCCTCTGCGCGAGGCTCCTTATCCGCGATGCCTTCCAGGCGGAGAGGGCCGTCGGGTCGGCGAGGACGTGCCTCTCGCTCGAGCAGGGCGCATCGAGGAGGATGGCGGCGAAGGAGGAGGGCATCCTGCGGCAGAGGGAGGCCGCGTCCCGGCCAGAGAGCTCGACCCGGGCGCGCAGGGCCGGGGACAGACGGCTGTCAAGGACGGCCGCGAGGCGGCGGCGGCGGTCGGCCGAGAGCTCGTTCGCGACAAGGCGGGCCCTGGTCGGCTCGAGCCTCGAGGCGAGGACGAGGGTCTTGCCGCCCGGGGCCGCGCAGGCGTCGAGGATCCGGCCTTCCTCGGGAAGGTCGAGGGCCGAGGCGGCGAAGACCGAGGCTGAGTCCATGAAATAGGGCTCGCTGCCCGGGCTGGCGACGAAGGGCAGGGAATCGGATTCCCCCGCGAGGGCCGCTGCCAAGCCATCCCAGCGCTCGCCGAAGAGCTCGCGGTAATAGTCCTGGAAGGCCTCCCTTCCCTGGGCCTTGAGCTTTTTCACGAGGCTGGAGTATAGGCGGCTCCCGAAGCCAGAGTCTAGGACCGGCTGGAGCCCGGCCCCGGCCCCCAGGCCTCCCGCCTCCACTTGCGCGTCGCCACCCCCGGCAGGCTATCATCGCCCCACCATGCAGCAGCCACAGCGTCTTGCCACGGCCGGGGTCCTCGTCTTCCTCTTCGGCTGGGCCGCGATACAGGCCCAGACTTCTCCCCAGCCAGCGGCGAAGGAGGGGCTTAAGGCCCTCGCCGAGGCGAGGGCCAGTTGCGCCCCCTACTTCGAGGAGCTCCTCTCAAAGGGAAAGGCCGTCAGGACCTCGGAGACAGGCCTCCCCGCCCTGCTCCCGGCAAGCCCGGGCTCGCAAACGATCCGTAGCGCCATCGCCGCCGAGAAGCCCGGCATCCTCGTCGAGACTGTCTTCCTCCTGCCCCGGGCCGCCCCTTCCGACGAGTCAGGCCTGAGGGCTGAGCTCGCCGGTATCTACGGCCTCCTTCGCTCCTTTGCCAGCCTCGAGGGCATCCAGTACTACTCGGCCAGCCACAGAGCCATGAGGACCCTGTACGCTGAGTCCTACCGCATCGACGATCCGGTGACCAGGACCCGCCTGCCCGACCCCCCTCCCCCACCCGCCTCGGCGATTCCGGCGGCTGAGAGCCTCTTCGCCCTGCAGAGGGACCTGAGCTTCGGCTCGAATGTCTACGGCTACAATTTCCTCGGCATCGAGGGGGCCGTGGTCGTGGAGGTCAGCAACCTTAGCCGGATGAGCTATGGCATCCTGCCCATCGCGGCCCCAGGCGCCCTCAAGACGAGGCTTTTCGTGGTCCAGGCCGCCGACGCCATCATCTTCTACACCGAGAGCGGCGCCAAGGCTCCGGGAATCTTCCGCGCCAGGCTCGAGGAGTCCTTCTCGAACCGTGCGGCCGCCCTCTTCGCCTGGTTCTCCGCGAAATCAGGAGCCTATCTCAAGCCCAGGCCCTGAGCCTTGAGGGAGCCCCCGCCCCGCTCAAGGCCCGCGCCCTAGGGGGAGAGGCTCAGGTCGAGGAGGAGGCCATTCCCCGTGGGCAGGAGGCTGACCTGGGACACAGGACCGCGTCCTCCTCGCTTCTCGTGGAGGAGGGGCACGAGGTAGCCAAGGGCGGAGCCGAGAATGGCTCCGGCGACCACGTCGCTGGGAAAATGGTCGCCCGAGGCAACCCTGAGCACCGAGGTCGCCGTGGCGAGGCCGAGACCAGAGGCCCACACGAGGGGGCTCCAGGGCGATCCGGGCGCGACCTTGTCAAAGGCGAAGCCGGCGAAGGTCGCCGAGGAGAAGGCGATCATCGCGTGACGGGAGGGGAAGGACGAGGTTAGCTCCGAGTCGCCGAAGTCGACGGTGCCGGAATACCCATAGGGCCTGTAGCGGGTGACCAGGCTCTTGAGGAGCTCGGCGGAGCTGTAGGCCAGGCCCATGGTCTCCACGTACATCACCCCGATCGTGAGGAACTTCCCCCCATCGAGGCCAGGGGCGAAGGCCGCCGCGGCCAGTTCGGGGGCAAGGGCGGCCGAGACCATGAGGACGTCGGCAGCTGTCCCCATCGGCGAGGAGTGGGAGCTGGTGTAGAGGCGGTCGAAGAAGGGGATGCTCGAGTCCCTGAGGTCGGCGGCGTTGGCCGAGCGCTTCAGGGAATTGAAGTAGAAGCTCGAGCCATAGAGGCCAAGGGCTGTCGCGCCCATCGTGGCCTCCCTGACCGCGCCGAGCCTGTAGGGGAAGGCTTCGGGGACGGCCGGGGGCAGGGGCCTTCCAGGGACCTGGGCTTGGGCCGGGACCGAGGCCTCCTGCGCGGCCCCTCCCAGGCCGGGGACAAGGGCGAGGCACAGGGCCAGGAGCAGGGGGACAAGGCCCCTGCCCGCCTTGGATGACGAAGGCCTGACAGGGGAAGGAATCGTGGTTTCGCTCATCCCTAGAATGTACGGGGGCCCGGTGGAGGACGGCAAGGAGGCTACGGGCGCAAGCCTGGGCCGATTGCCCCAGGGGCCCTTTGAGCCCGGCCCGGCCCTATTCCCTGAAGCTCGTGTTGAGCCGGGCCAGGAGCACGAAGCCGAAGCGGTTGTTTTCGGGCAGGAGCCTGTTGGCCGAGACTTCGGCCACGTCCGAGCCATAGATCGTCTCGGCCCCAATCTGGACCGTCAGGACCGAGTCGGGTGCCAGCTCGAGGAAGGAGGCCGCAAGCCCGGCGCTGGTCGTCCAGTTGTGCTGCCACAGCAGGTTCAGTCCGATCTTCCTGTTGTCAAAGAGACGGCCGAGGTGGAGGGCGACATCGGTGGCGTGGCCACCGGGACCCACGGCGTCGGGGAGCCAGTCGGGGTTCGCCTGGTCTCCACGCGGGTCTCGCTCGCTGTTGATGGTGTACTCGAGGTGAAGCTTGAGGTTGAGGGCCGTCCACTCGCGCGAGAGGCCAAGGACCATGCTGGGATACACCCGCTGCAAAGGACCGCCGATATAGACACCACCGCCAGCCGTGGGAACGGCAACCGCCCCCGTGCCCTTGAAGGTCACGGGGAAGGCCATCAGGGTCTCGACAGAGAGGGCGCAGCCGAGGACTGTCGACCTCCCGACGAGCATGGCCCGCGGAGTGAGGAGGCGCTGGTAGAAGCCGCCCAGGGTCCACTCGACGGGTCCGGTCACCTGGTCGTACTCGAGGCCATAGCCCGCGCTCTTGAGGTCGGGCTCGGTGCGGCTCACGAAGTAGTTGGGATCGGCCCTGACGAGGAAGGTGAGGCCGTTTCGTCCAAGCGGGATGTAGGCCTTGACCGAGGTGGGCAGGTTCGAGGTGGTGGAATTGGTGATGAGATTGGTGGTCTGCCACACCGGGATGGTGTCGGTCGACCAGGAGGGAAGGGTCCGCCCCGGAAGATTGCCCAGCTGGGAGAACTGGGCGTCGCCCCAGGCATAGCCGAAAATGCCTGCCCTGAAGAAGATCGTGTTCCTCAGGGTGTAGTCGATGATGAGCTCGGTGACCTGGAGACCCGTGGTGGGGAAATTATAGGTCGCCAGCCCTCGCAGCCTGAGCTGGGATGCAGGCCTGACCTCGAATCCAAGGCCAGCCGTGAGCGAGGCGCCGCCGTCAACCAGGAAGTAGCGCTTTGGCTGGGAGAAGTTGGGCCAATTGGACCAGCCCGGGCCGAGGTTCGCGTAGGCGCTCCAGGTGCCGAAGAATCGCATCTTCTCGTCGCGCGAGAGGTCATCGGGGCGGATCGGGGCGGTCTCAACCGGGTTCTTGTCGACAGTGGCCGGAGGGAGAGTCGTGCCGTTCTCGAAAAGGCTGTCCAGGTTGTCGCCGCTGCCAGCCGTGCCCTGGGCCTGGGGCGCCGCCTCGCCGGTGGCCGTTCCGGCAGGGGCCGCGGCCGTGCCGGTCTGGGCCGCAGCGGGCAGGCAGAGGGCCACGAGGAGGAGGAGGACGGGGAGTGCGGCGCCCGTCCTAGTCACTGAGTTTCTCCAGCCAGGCCTTTGAGAAGGTCGCGTCGGGCAGGCTCTGCATGGAGGGCCGGGTTATCGTATAGGTCGTCCTTTCCTTGACAAAAACCCCATTGATGTTCGCGCCCCGAAGCTCGTCGAGGATGACCACGGTCTGTGGGACGAAACGGGTGCCCACGACCTGGTACTGGGGGAAGGCCGTAGTGCGAAGTCTCTGGCCCGAGAGGCTGTAGTCCTCGGTCTTCCTGGCAAGGCCGTCGTCGCTTATCCAGATGCGCATCTTTGGCGAGGGTATCTCGGGGCTGGTCGCCAAGAGGTCGAGGACCCAGCACTGGTACTTGCCCAGGGCCTCCCACCGGGCCGAGGTCACCTTGTAGTCACCGGCGAGGTTGGATCGGGTGAAATCGGAGTTGCGGGCGTTCATGTTCTGGAATCGCTCCTTCGCGCTGGTGAAGGTGAAGCGCCTCGAGACCGGATCGTAGAACCAGAGGTTGTCGTTCGACTTGAGATAGCCCTTGCCCTTGTCCTCGACGGGCATGACCATGACAATGAGGTAGGTGTTCTCGCTGTCCCGGCGGAAGACCATGGCCTGCTTCGTGCTCTTCCCCTGGCCGGGGCTCTCCTGCACGAAGGTGTACTCGGCCGAGAAGTCCGTGTCCGGGAAGGTGACCAGGGCGTCGGCCTTCTTTAGGAGGGCTGTGAAGTCCGTCCCGGCGGGTATCTGGGCGGCCAGGGCCTGGAGGAGGCAGAGGAAGGCTGCAAGGGCGAGGAGGGGCCGCCTGGGGCGGCTCGGGGATATTCCGGAACTGATCATTGCTGCTCCTGTCAATCGCTGCGCAGGGCGGCGGCGGGCTCGATGGCCTGAGCCGCCCTTGCGGGTCCGAGGGCCCCGAAAAGGGTGACCAGGACGATGAGGGCGGCGTCGAGCGCCGTGACATCGCCGTTGATGAACCAGCTAAGGTGGCCCCGGTCGAGGAAGATGTCAAAGCCCGCTCCCACGGCGAGCTGGATACGCGAAGCGAAGAAGAGGGCCAGGGCGCTCAAGCCCAGGGCCGCCACGATGCTGCAGGCCGAGAGCATGAGGGCCTCGGCGAGGACCAGGTTGCGCACCTGGGCCCTCCTGACACCTATCGCGCGCATCGTGCCTATCTCCCGCGTCCTTTCGTAGATCATGACGCGATAGATGTTCATGATACCCACGGTGACAACGACGATGACGAGGGCGAGGATGCCGTAGCTCACCATCGTGAGGGCCTCGAGCATGGTCCCGATCTCCGAGAGGAAGCCCCTGACGGTCATCGTCCCGTAGCGGATTCCCTGGTAGTCGGCCGAGCGGGCCTCGTAGAAATCGTCGCGGCTGGCGAGGGGCGGGAAGGTCGGCAATTCCGTCTTCAGGGCCGCGAGGAGGCGTGTGGATGCCGCCTGTGCCTTGCGGTAGTCATCGAGGTAGATTCCGATGAGGTTGCAGTCGTCGGCATCCATGCCGCTCGCCGAGTTGAGGGTGCGCCGGTCCATGTAGAGGGTGAAGTAGCCGAAGATGCTCGCCTCGCGGAAGATCGCGGCGACGAGGAGGTTCCTCGTGTCGATGGCCCCGGCCTCGCGCTCGACCTCGAGGACGACCTCGTCCCCCACCTTGGCGCCGAGGCGCCTGGCGGTCTCCTCCGAGATGAGGACGCTCCGGGGATCCTTCATCCTGTCGGGGTCGCCGGAGACGAATTCCATCTGCCGTATCGCGGGCCCCTCGTCGGCCCAGTCGAGGCCTATGATGCGGCGCATCGCGAGCTTCTCCCCGTTGAAAAACACGAGGCCGTTGCCCTCGTGGGTCCGGTGGGAGACGATGGATGGTTTTATTCCCGAGCGGGCGATGGCCTCGAGGACCGGGCGGTCATCCCCGATCCTCGCGCTCACCACAGGGTGCTTCTGGTAGCCGAGCACGACGAGGTGGCCGCCGTAGAAGCGCGCCCCCCTCTCGTTGATCTGGTTGGTGACCCCGGCGACCAGGCTCTGGATGATGCAGATCACGAAGAAGCCCGCGGCGACAGCGGCCCCGAGGAGGAGGAAGCGCCTGGCGTTGCGGGTGAAGTTGCGCGCAGCTACCTTGAAAACCAAGATGCCTACCCTCTAGCCCTTCATGATGGCGCGGATTGGCTGGATTCTGAGCGCCAGCCGGACCGGGATCACCCACGCGATTGTCCCGAGGCCGAGGACTGAGGCGAGGGACAGGGCGAAGTTCCCGGCCGTCACCAGGGGCCGCAGCGTGCTCCCCCCAAAGAGGAGGATCAGTATGTCGTTGCCGAAATGGAGGGGGGCGATGCGGATGAGACCCACGGCCCCCAGGCCCAGGACGACGCCGACGATGCCCGCGGCCAGGGAAAGGCTTATCGTCTCGATCACGAAAAGCTTCCTTACGAAACTGCGCTTCGCGCCCAGGGCGCGCATGGTCCCGATCTCGGCGGTCCGCTCGAACACCGACACGACGATGGAGTTCATCGTCAGCATGAGGACGATGAGGGCGACCATCGCGATGCCGATGTCGAAGACAAATCGCATGACATAGACGTAGGCGGCTACCGAGCCCGCAGTGCCGCGCCAGTCGCGCACCAGGGCGGGGAGGCCGGCGAGCGAGAGCTCGCTTCTTATGGCAGCCGCCACGCGCTTCCTATCGGAAGCGGCGGCCGCCTTTATGAGGATGAAGTGCCAGGATCCCTCGTGGTTGAGCGTCGACGCGGCCTTGGCCGTGGCCTCTCCGGCCGTCCTCGCCTCCCGGAAGGTCCTACGAAGCTCGTCGACGCTGACTGGAGCCGGAGGGACTTCGGTCCCCGCGCCCGCCTCGCCCTTGGCAACGGTGGGGGCCGTGGGGGGAGAGGCGGTCTCCGAGAACAGCGAGTCTATGTCCTGGCTCGCGGCAGGGGCGGCCGGGGCGGCGGGCGCCGCCGAGCCTGGGGGGGCTGCACTCTGGGCATCGGTCTGGGCGAAGCCATTCAGGCTCCTGATGATGCGTGCGTCGACAAGGATGACCTGGGCGAGGGCCTCGGCGCTCGGCTCGTAGCGTATGACGCCCGCGAGGCTCGCCTCGCGGATGGCGAAACTCTGGTTGCGGAAGACTGAGAGCAGGATCCTATCTCCGGGGGCAGGGGCCCGGCCCTGGGCCTTCTCGATGTCCTTGGCCCTCTCCTCGGTGATGACGACCCAGCCCGAGCTCCCCGGCTTGGGGGCCGAGCCTGAGACAAAACGGAGCTGGCTGAAGAGAGCGAAGTACTCGTCACCGATGACGCCAAGGCCAAGTCCCCCGCCCCTGGCCCCCCCCGACTCGACAAGAAGGGGGGAGGAGAGGACATAGGCCGTAGCCTCGACACCGGGGACCCGGGCGAGCCTCGCCCCGGTTTCACTGGCGTTGATGAGGAGGGGCTGGACCTCGTAGTCGCCTATGACGGGGGTGTCGGAGCCGAAAAGGCTGAAGCTCTGCTCGGCCTTCGCGCTGACGGAAAGATCGGCGGTGAACTGCTCGGAGAAGGTTCGCTGGATCCCGCTCACCGAGCTCTCGAGGATGGCGTTTCCCGTGAAGAAGACGGCGACGCTCACCGCGATCAGGGCCCCGATGGCCAGGTTCTTGCGGCTTCGGCGAAGGAGGTTCCGAAGGGCTATGCGAAACAATATCACCGTGAGTACCCACCCGCCGAATTGTCCTGCAAAAGATTGTTCAGTCTGTGAACAGCAACGAGATTAGCACAGGCCAGATGACCTTTCAAGCTTGCGCGCCCTTGCCTGGGTGGATTGGACTTTCCTGGGTGGGAGGCGATCCGGAGGGGGGCGATCTTAAGGGGGCAATTGACGCTTCGTCGGGGCCCGCGCGATACTCTTTGGCGCAGTGCCGCGCGTCATGCGGCTTACCAGAAGGGCGCGAAATGTACGATGCGGTGATATTCGATCTCGATGGCACCCTCGCCGATACCCTCGAAGACCTCGCCAGGGCCGTGAACGGGGCCCTCGGCCGCCACGGCTACCCCGTCCATCCCCTCGACTCCTACAGGAAGATGGTCGGCGACGGCTTCAGGATCCTCGTCACCAGGGCCCTGCCCGAGGCCGAGAGGGATCACGGCCGTATCGAGGAAATCAGGGCCGAAGCCGCCGCGGACTACGAGGAGAACTGTCTCGTCTCCACCCGGGCCTACGGGGGTGTGAAGGAACTCCTCTCAGCCCTCGAGGAGGCCGGGGTTCCCATGGCCATCCTGTCTAACAAGCCCCACGGGCTTTGCCAGAGGGTCGTGGGGGGCCTCTTCCCCGGCTCGAATTTCGTGGTGGTGAGGGGCGAAGCCCCCGGCTTTCCGCGCAAGCCCGACCCGGCCTCGGCCCTCGATATCGCCGCCACAATGGCCATTCCGCCTGAGCGCCTAGCCTACCTCGGCGACTCTGACATTGACATGAACACGGCGAGGGCCGCGGGGATGGCGGCCATCGGGGCCGGATGGGGCTTCCGCGGGCCAGCTGAACTCCTCGCAGCGGGGGCCTCCCGCGTCCTCTGCTCGCCCCTGGAACTCCTCGATTTTTTCCGGCCTCCCGCATCGGACCGGGCAGAAAGGCATTAGCTTTTATTGGAAGCCGATAGCGCGAAAAGGAGCCAAGCCATGGACCATGACCTGATCAAGACAAAGGCCACGGACTACATCGCCCGGGAAATCGACCACGGCTTCAGGACCGAGGTCGTCGAGCTGATGGCCAAGGGGGACTGGAAGGAACTCGAGGACCGCTTCTACCGCGATCTCGAGTTCGGCACCGGGGGCCTGCGCGGGGTGATCGGCGGGGGCTTCAACAGGATGAACACCTTCGTCGTCACCCGGGCGACCCAGGGCCTCTGCGACTACCTGAAGAAGAGCTTCCCCGGCAAGGCCCTCTCGGCCTGCATCGCCTACGACTCCCGCCACCACTCCGACAGCTTCGCCGAGGCGACTGCCCTCGTCTTCGCGGCCAACGGCATCAAGGCCTGGCTCTTCAGCTCGATGCGGCCCACGCCCGAGCTATCCTACGCCATAAGGAAGCTCGGGGCCGACACTGGGGTCGTGGTCACCGCGAGCCACAACCCGCCAAAGTACAACGGCTACAAGGCCTACTGGAACGACGGGGCCCAGATCATCGCCCCCCACGACGAGGGCGTCATCGCCATGGTCGACGCGGTGGCGAACGCGAAGACGATGGGCCGCGAGGAGGCCGTCGCCAAGGGCCTCCTTGCGCGAATGGACAAGGAGATCGACGATCCCTACGTGGCCATGGTTAAGTCGAAGCTCCTGCGGCCCGAGCTCATCAAGACGATGGCGGCCTCGGTCAAGATCGTCTACACGCCCCTGCACGGGACGGGAGCCTATCTCTTCGAGCGTATCATGGGAGAGCTGGGCCTCAAGGTGACGACGGTCCCCGAGCAGCGCGAGGGCGATGGCGACTTCCCCACGGTCTCCTTCCCCAACCCCGAGGAGCCTGCCGCCCTCAAGCTCGCCCTCGAGCTCGGCAAGAAGATCGGAGCCGACGCCGTCATGGCCACCGACCCCGACGCCGACAGGCTCGGGATAGCCGTCCCCGGCGCCGGAGGCGACTTCACCCTCATCACCGGCAACCAGCTCGGCTCCCTCCATCTCGACTACATCCTCCTCACCAGGAAGGAGCTCGGCCTCCTTCCAGCCAAGAGCGCCGCCATCAAGACCATCGTCACCACCGACCTCCAGACCCGGATCGCGGCCTCGTACGGGGCGAGGACCTTCGAGTGCCTCACCGGCTTCAAGTGGATAGCCGACCTCATGCGCCGCTTCGAGACCGATGGCAGGGGCTACGAGTTCGTCTACGGGACAGAGGAGAGCTACGGCCACCTCATCGAGAACGAGGTCAGGGACAAGGACGGCATCTCGGCCGCCGCCCTCACCGCCGAGATGACCCTCTACTGGAGGTCCAAGGGAAAAAGCCTCCTCGAGCGACTGGACGAGCTCTTCCTCGAGCACGGCTACTTCGAGGAAAGGGGCGTCAACAAGTACTTCGAGGGCGCGGGCGGCATGGACGTGATGCGCGGCATCATGGAGGGCTACCGCAAGGGCCAGCCCTTGAGCCTTGGCGGCATAGGCGTCGTAGGCATCCGCGACGTCAAGACGGGCCTCGAGTGGGAGCCTGGCAAGGTGGGGCAGGCGAGGAAGATCGAGCTCCCGGCGAGCGACGTGATCCAGTGGAGGCTCTCCGACGGCACCCTGGTGACGGTGAGGCCCTCGGGGACAGAGCCCAAGATCAAGTACTATGTGCTCCTGAGGACCGAGGTCGGCCACGCGGGGAACAGCGCAGCCGCCCTTGCCGCGGCGAGGGCGGCCTCGGGCGCCAAGGCGGGCGCGATAGAGGCCGACATCCGCAGGGTCATCGGCTGAGCCCCCAGTCGGCGCAGACGAGGGCGGGCCGCGCCAGGGACCAGGGCGCCACCCTCGGCAGGGACTGGAAGGCGAAAAACTACCTGGCCCTCGATTTCGAGACCACGGGTCTCGACCCCAGGCGCGACAGGGTCGTCGAGATCGGGGCGATCCGCTTTTCGGTCGGCCCCGAGGGGGGGGCCTGCGACGAGGGCCACATCTCCTCGGTCGTCGATCCCTGCATGCCGATCTCGAGGGGCGCACGGGCGGTGAACGGGATCAGCGACGAGGAGCTCGAGGGCGCCCCCCTCTTCTCGGACTTCGCCCCGCACCTGCTCGCCCTCGGCGAGGGGGCGACGATCCTGGCGCACAACGCGCCCTTCGACATTGGCTTCCTGCGCGAGGAGCTCGCCCGCTGCGGCCTCGGCGAGGCCGTGAACGAGGTCCTCGACACAAGGCTCCTCGCCAAGGCGGCCTTCCCCACACGCAGGGGCTACCGCCTCTCCCAGCTCGCCGCCGACCTCGAGCTCGACACGGGCCGGGCCCACCGGGCCCTCGACGACGCCAGGACCTGCATGGCCCTCTTCCTGGTCTGTGCGGGGATCCTCGAGCCGGACTAAAGCACTCCCCTTGCCACGGCGCTGCCGCCCATGATACTTTCCATAGTACCGACTGGAGGAGCGATCCCCATGAGTAGGACGGCACGAGGGCATGGCGCCCGAGGACGCCTGACGAAAGGGGAGGATCGCCGAAGGGAATAGCGGCCGCCACGCCGCCTTCCTTGGACGCACGGGTCAAGACCCGGCGGCTGTCGCGGGGCCTTAAGTCCCCGCGGAGTGCCATCGGAACCGGCCTTTGGCTACAGCCGCAACCCCCAGGGTCGGCGCGGGACGGTTTCATGGGATCTCCATCGGATTGGAGGTCCCTTCACGTGACCAGCCTTCAATCCGTGGAGCAAAGAGCACGTCATTTCCTGGCGGAGCTCTGCTCCACGTATACACCCGCGGGCAGCGAGTCCCGCCTCCTCCCCCTCCTCCTTCCGGAGCTCGAGCGTCTCGGCGCGCGCGTGAGGATCTGCGAGCTGGGTGGAGGCGCTGTCAATGTCCTGGCCCTCTGGGGAGAACCCCGCATCCTCTACAGCACCCACCTCGACGTCGTCCCGCCGGAGCTGCCGATCCGCTTTGAGGAGGACCGCCTTGTCGCCAGGGGGGCCTGCGACGCGAAGGGCCAGATCGCGGCCCAGCTCGCCGCCATCGAGATCCTCCTCGGCTCGGGCAGGAAGGACCTGGCCTGGCTCGGCTTGAGCGGCGAGGAGAGCGACTCCAGCGGGGCCCAGGCCTCGCTCTCCCTCGCGAGGGAGCTTTCGGCCTGCGTGGCCATCGTCGTGGGCGAGCCCACGGACTGCGCCCTCGCCGCCGGGCAGAAGGGCTTCGTGAGGATGCGCCTATCCTGCCGCGGGAAGACCGCCCACGGTGGGATGCCCGAGCTCGGACGGAACGCGATCATGTCCCTCATTGATTGGATCCACGCCATAGATTCGGCCCTGCCCGGGGAGGATCCCGTCCTGGGAAGGGAGGCATGGAACCTCGGTCTCATCGATGGGGGGCGCGCGGCCAACGTCGTGCCCGACGCCGCGGGCGCCGAGCTCTGCCTCAGGACTGTTCCGGGTGGCAGGCTGCGCGCCGCCGTCGAGGACTCCCGACCCGAGTGCGGCAGCGTCGAGATCCTGGTCGAGGAGCCCCACGCCTTCTTCGACAAGGTCGGCGGCTTCGCATGCCGACCGGTGCCTTTCGGCTCCGACCTTCCCCTCATGCGGGGCATCTCGCCCGGGGCGAAGGCCGTCCTGGCCGGCCCCGGCTCCGCGGCCCTCGCCCACACGGACCACGAATCCCTCGGCTATGCCGAGCTCAGAGACGGCATCGAGCTTTTCAGGCGTCTGGCCCCAAGCCTTGGGGGAGATTAGACAATGAGGCAGCTCATGGAACTGAAGGCGGCGAAGACCCTCGCGAAGGCAAAGCGAAGGCTGGCCGACATTGCAGCCTTCGTACGAAGGGCGATGGCGCTCAGCCTGACTCAGCCCCGCACCGGCCGGGCGAACCAATAGCCGAATCACAGCAGCAGCGAGAGGTTTGAGATGTCCAGAATTCCCGTCACCATACTTGGCGCCACCGGCACCGTCGGCCAGCGTTTCGTGAGGCGCCTCGCGCGCCATCCATCCTTCGAGATCGCCCATCTCACGGCGAGCGAACGCAAGGCTGGCATGCGCTACGCCGATGCCTGCGACTGGAGGCTCGAGGGCGAGAGCTGGGCTGGCCTGGGCGACCGCGTGCTCGAGCTCTGCGATCCCGGGCGCGCCTTCTCCCCCATCGTGTTCAGCGCCCTCGACTGCGAGGTCGCCCTCTCGGTCGAACCCGCCTTCGCGAGGGCGGGCTCTCTGGTCTTCAGCAACGCCTCGGCCTTCCGCATGGAGGAGGACATCCCCCTCATCGTGCCTGAGCTCAATGCCGACCATCTTGAGCTCCTCGCCTTCCAGCGCAGGAAGAGGGGCTGGACAGGCGGAATCGTGTGCAACCCGAACTGCACGACTGTCGTCCTGCTAGGAGCCCTCGGGCCCCTGCACAGGGCCTTCGGTGCCCAGGCGGTCTTCGCGGTGAGCATGCAGGCCCTGAGCGGGGCCGGCTATCCCGGAGTATCCTCGATCGACGCGACGGCGAATGTCGTCCCCTTCATACGCGGCGAGGAGGACAAGGTCGAGACCGAGGCGAGGAAGATCCTCGGCCTCCTCGGGCCAGAGGGCATCGCCGAGGCGGGCATCGAGATATCGGCCTCCTGCAACCGCGTTCCCGTCCTCGAGGGCCACACGATCGCCGCGAGCATGAGGCTCACTGGATCGCCCTCCCCCGCCGACCTGGTCGCGGCCCTCGAGGCCTTCGTGCCCGACACAGCCGGCCTGGGCCTGTATAGCGCGCCCGGGCTCTTCCTCCAGGTCAGGCGCGAGGCGGACAGGCCCCAGCCGAGGCGGGACGTCGAGGAGGACGGGGGCATGAGGATCCAGGTGGGCAGGGTGCGCTCCTGCCCCATCCTTGGCTCAAAGCTCGTGGTGCTCGGCCACAACACCGAACGCGGGGCGGCAGGGGCGTCGGTGCTCAACGCCGAGCTTGCCCTTTCGCGGGGCATGGTATGAGCGGAGATGGCACTACGCAAAAGGAGATCGCCATGAGGATAGGAATTTTCGGCCACGGAAAGCTCGGGACTGCGGTCGCCGCCCTCGCGGCGAGGGACAGGGACATCGACCTCGCATGGATCGTCGACAAGGGCGAGCCGCCCGGCTCGAAGGTCGATGTCGCCCTCGACGCCAGCGCCGCCAATGCCGTGGCTGGCCATCTCGAATGGGCAAGCTCGACAGGGACGGACTTCGTGATCGGCACGACGGGATGGGACAAGGCTATCCTCGAGGGCTACAGGGAGGCCGGGATAGGGATCCTGGTTTCGGCCAACTTCAGCCTTGCCGTGGCCTTCATGCGCCGCGCCGCCGTGGCCATCGGCCGGCTCGCTGCCCTCGATGCCGAGGTCGACCTGGCCGTCGTCGAGCGCCACCACAAACACAAGGCCGACGCTCCAAGCGGGACGGCCAAGCTCCTCGCGGCCGCCCTCGCGGAAGGCTGCCCGCGCTATGATGGCTGGGTCCTGGGCGCGGCCCAGGAGGGCAAGGTCTCCGTCTCGAGCCTCCGCTCGGGCGCCGAGATAGGCTTCCACGAGATCCGTCTCGAGGCCGCCGCCGAGACCCTGAGCCTCGCGCACGAGGCCAAGACACGCGAGCTCTTCGCCGCGGGAGCCCTGCGGGCCATGCTCTGGATCAGGGGCAGGAAGGGCCTTCACCGCTTTGACGAGCTCGCGGCCGAACTCATCGATCCGATGTTCGCAAAGGGGGAGCAATGATGGCAGCGGCAGGGGCGAGCAGGCGCAAGACAGGCGCCCCGGAGCTCGCCTCCTTCTACACCCGGAGCCTCGACGAGCTCGTCGCCGACCCCCGCCTCGGCGAGTTCCACTGCGAGCTCCTTGACGCCCTCGAGAGGGGGGATATCCGCGCTGCGGAGCGGGGCGAGGACGGTTTCTGGCAGGCCCAGGCCTGGGTCAAGCTGGCCATACTCGCGGGCTTCCGCTCGAGCCGCACTGTCGAGATCGAGGGCTGGCCGGGCGGGGCCTTTGACAAGGCCGCTTACCCTCCGCGCCGCCTCTCCCTCGAGGACGGGGTGCGCCTCGTGCCCGGGGGCAACTCGATACGCCGAGGCGCCTACCTGGCCCAGGGAGTCGTCGTGATGCCTCCCTCCTATATTAACGTGGGGGCCTGGATCGGCTCGGGGACCATGGTGGACAGCCACGCCCTCGTCGGCTCCTGCGCCCAGGTGGGCGAGCGCGTCCACCTCTCGGCCGGCGCCCAGGTGGGCGGGGTCCTCGAACCCGCGGGGGCGAGGCCTGTGGTGGTCGAGGACGATTGCTTCATCGGCGCCCTGTGCGGCCTCTTCGAGGGCGTCGTGGTAAGGCGGAGGGCCGTCCTCGCCCCCGGCCTCATCCTCACCGCCTCGACGAGGGTCTTCGACCTCGTGGAGGGAAGGGAGCTCTCGGGAGAGCTGCCCGAGGGCGCCGTCGTCGTTCCGGGATCGCGGCCGGCCAGGGGAAGCTTCGCCCTCGAGCGCGGCATATCCCTGTACGCGCCCTGCATCGTGAAATACAGGGATGCTGGCACCGACGCCGCGACCGCCCTCGAGGGGGCACTGCGGTGACCGGGAGCACCAGGACCGGGGGGGCAAGGACCGGCAGCGTGTTCGCCTTCACGGAAGCCGAGGCCCTCGCGATCGCCAAGAGCCGCGGCACACCCTGTTTCGCCTATCGCCTCGATGAGGCTCAAACGCGCTTCCGCGCCCTGGCCGCTGTCCTCCCCTCCAGGGTCAGACTGGCCTTCGCCGTCAAGGCCAACCCCCACCCTGCCCTCCTGGCCCGCTTCTGCTCCCTCGGCTCCTGGTTCGACTGCGCCTCGGGCGGAGAACTGAAGCGCGTGAGGGAGGCCGGGGCCTCGGGTGCCCGCGTCCTCTTCGCGGGTCCGGGCAAGGCCGACGACGAGCTCGCCCTCGCCCTCGAGCTTGGCGCGAGGATCCAGGCCGACGGGATCGAGGACCTCGAGCGCATCGAGGCCATGCTCGCATCGGGAGTCGGGGCGGGAGGCGGGGAGGCGGGGCCACTGGCCATAAACCTGCGCGTCCACCCCCTGTCGGGGGTCACCGAGGGGAGCAACGGAGCCGGCAGCATCATCGGGGGTTCGGGACCCTCGGCCTTCGGTGTGGACGAGGAGGGGCTCGGCTCCTTCCTCGAGGAGGCGGCCGTCTTCAAGCGTCTGCGGATCAGGGGCCTCCAGGTCTTCGCGGCGAGCAACGAGCGTGATGCGAAGCGTCTTCTCTCCAACCACCAGACCGCACTTGCGATTGGCAGGACCATGTCCTCGCGAGGCCTCGAGCTCGACTGCATCGATCTGGGCGGAGGCCTCGGGATTCCCTATGCCGAGGGCCTGGGGGAGCTCGACATCGCCGCCCTCGGCGCCGGCATCGCCTCCCTCCTCGAGGAGAACCCCTGGTTCAGGGGCTCCCTCATCCTCGAACCGGGGCGCTGGCTCGCAGGCCCCATTGGGGTCTATCTCGCGCGGGTGATCAGGGTGAAGGAGTCGAGGGGCAAGCGCTTTGTCATCCTCGAGGGAGGGATCAACCATCTCCTCCGCCCCCTCCTCACGGGCCAGAGCTTCCCGGCCAAGGCTCCCGGCATCCAGGGTCAGGCTAGCCCCCAGATCCTGGCCGGCCCCCTGTGCAGCTCCCTGGACAGGCTCGGGGAGCTCCTCCTGCCACGGCTCAAGGCTGGGGACCTCCTCATGCTGGGTCAGACGGGAGCCTACGGCTTCACCGAGGCCATGTCGACCTTCCTGAGCCATGCCCCTCCGGCCGAACACTGCTTCGAGGGTCCCGTGGCCTAAAGGGCGTGGACTCTCGGGGCTGGGCCTCGTTATGATCCAACTCCGATGTGGAAGTCCGTCAGCGCGATCGTACTTGGAGTGTCTGCCTTCGCCCTCGTCGCAGGCGGAGCCGCGGCCGGCGATTACCCGGTCACGGCCGTCCAGACGGGCCCCGGCCTCTCCTCGGCCCGGGCCGAGCTGTCGATCCTCGATGCGGCCCTCTCGCCGCGCTCCCTTACGCTGGCGGGACCGGATTTCGCAGCGGCGGTCGGACTCTCCCTTGTCCGAAGCGCCCGGCTTTCGGGTCTGAGCGCGAGGGAAGCCCTCTCCTCAGCCCTGCCCCGCGGCGACGCTGTCCTTGCCATGCTCGCCCTCGACCGCGACATCGATGACTTTCTCGAATCATCCTCCATCGCGGGAGCGGCGGGAGCCCACTACCGCAGGGCAGCCGCCCTCGCCCTGCAGTACCGCCCCTTGCGGGCCAACTACGAGGCTGCCTACGCCGCGATCGCCCGGGAAATTGGCGCCGAGCAGGCCCGCTCGGGCGGCCCTCGTGGCACTGAGACGGCCAGGAATGGCCAGGTCCGCCCCGAGCCCCTTTTCCCGCGCAAGGCCTTCCGAAGACCCACGATCAGCGACATGTCCTTCGCCCATCCCTACGCCCTCGATCTCTTCTTCCAGGACTTCGCGCAACGCAGGGATGGACAGGCAGGGCCCCCGATACCCGCGATCTCGGGTGGAATCGTCGTCGCCGCTGCCGGTGACTGGAAGGGCGGGGCCGGCCCCCAGGCCTGGGCGGGCGGGGGCCTCAGCCCAGCCGCAGGAAACGGACTCGTGATCTATGACCCCGACACACGTCGCTATTTTTCGTATTTTCATTTCAGGAGCATCGCCCTGGCCTGCGGCGACCTCGTCGCGAGGGGGCAGATCCTCGGGACCGGTGGAAACACGGGGATGAACGCACGGCGGCCAGACCACGGGGGCCACGTCCATCTCGAGATATTCGACGCAGCCAGGAACCGGGCCCTGTCAGCCTTGGAAATATTAGACCTTCTGGATATATGATACATAATCACCGCCACATTCATTGAAAACCGGGATCCGGCGCGTTATGATCAGATTAGTCGGTTACACGAACCGGGGAGGAAAATCTTGAAGAAGCTAATTGTCCTGGTGGTATTGCTGGCATTGCTTGGTGGAGGAACTTTCGCCCAGACCCTCCAAGGATTCCAGAACGCCTTCACCGATTTCGCCGACTCGATGGCCGGCGCCCTGGCCGTCAATTCCACAATCGGCAACAACTGGTCAGACGCATACATCGGCTCCTTCCCCCACTTTGGTGTGGGACTCGGTGGCGGGGTTGTCTTCGCGGGCAAGGACAATGTCCAGAGGATGTTCCAGTCCCTGGGACAAGTGGCTCCGGACAGCCTGGCGAAAAGCGGGATCCCCTTCCCGGCCGCGGCGGCCAGCCTCAAGATCGGCCTTCCCTTCCTGCCCTTTGACGTGGGCATCAAGGCCGGCTTCATGCCCAAGCCCCTCGCCTCCTCTCTCAAGAGCTCCTCGGACGTCGACTTCGACTACAAGAACTTCGGCCTGCAGTTCCGCTACGCCCTTATGAAGGAAAGCTTCTTCAAGCCAGACATCAGCGTCGGGCTCGCCATCGACTACCAGACCGGCAATCTGAGCACGCCAATAAAGAGTGGCGGCACCCAGAGCCTGAGCTATGCCGACCCCCTGTCCAATAACTGGGTCCTCGCTCTCCCCCCGCCCAACCTCGTGCTGGACTGGAAGTCCACGACCTTCGACTTCAATATCCAGGCGAGCAAGACCCTCCTTTTCATCCTCACGCCCTATATCGGCGCAGGCCTCACCCTCGGGACCTCGACGGTCTCTGGCGGGCTCGAGAGCAGCGGCCTGACCGTCACGAAGAACGGCTTCCCATCCAACACCGCCGCCTTTGTCTCGGCCTATGAGGCAGCGACGGGCCAGAATATCGATGTCCAGGGCACCGGCTTCCGCTACTCGGTCGACGGCAAAAAACCCGTCCTGCGCATCTACGGAGGCTTCTCCCTCAACATCCTCGTGGTGCTGGACTTCCAGGCGATGGTCATCCCCGCGACCAAGGACGTCGGCGGCTCCATCATGGCCCGCATCCAGTTCTAGCCCTCCTACCGAATCCGCTCCCAGCGCGGCCTCCGGCGATGCCAGAAAGGGCAGTCACCGGGGGCCGCCGCGTTGTAGGGACAGAAGAGACGGGAAAGCAACCACAGACACGCTCTCACCTCCCGCCTCTTTTCATGGAAGCGCCCTGCGGCTTATCATCATCACCATGACAGCCTCGCGCACATCGTACGACCTCGTCGTCCTCGCCGGCGACATCGGCGGGACGAACACCAACCTCGCCCTCATCGGGAAGAAGGGCGGGACCTTCACCCTCCTCTTCGACCGGCACTACTCCACCAGGGACGAGCCCTCACTCTCCGCCCCCCTTGGCCGCTTCCTCGACGAGGCAAGGGTCGAGATGCCGGGCATGAGGCCCGAGCTCTGCTGCATCTCGGGCGCCGGCCCCGTGGTCGAGCGTCGCATAACGCTGACGAACGCGCCCTGGGGCATCGACGCCCGCGAGCTCGAGCGCGACTTCTCGATCCCCACACGCCTCATCAACGACTTCACCGCAGTCTCCTATGGTGTCCTCCTCCTCGACCCTGAGAAGCCCGAGGAGATCACGAGGCTCCCCCACAGCGACGGCTCCCTCGGAGAGATCCTCCCGGGGGTGAGGGCGATCGTCGGGGCCGGCACCGGCCTCGGCGTGGGCTATGTCGTCAGGGTCAAGGACAAGGTCGAGGCCCTGCCATCCGAGGGCGGCCACATCTCCCTGCCCGTCTACGACGACGAGACCCGCGCCTTCCAGCGCTGGCTCGAGGAGCGCTATGGCTTTGTTCCCGGCGCCGAGGCCGGGGTCTCGGGCCAGGGCATCGCGAACCTCATCGCCTTCCTGGCCGAGGCTGCCGAGTCGAGAGGCGAGACCTTGAGCCCGGCTGCCCGCGGCGTGCTCGAGGCAGCCCTTGAGGAGAGGCCGGCCCTCGCCGCCGCTGCCGCTGGCTCCGACCGGCTTTGCGCCAGGACGATGGACATCTTCGTGAAACTCTACGCCAGGGTCGCCGCCGACCTGACCGCGGCCTTCCTTCCCGCGGGGGGAGTCTTCCTCGCGGGAGGCATCGCGGCCAAGAACGAGGCCAGGTTCCTCGAGGACAGGCGCTTCATGGTGATGTTCGAGAAAAGCTACCGCGAGCACATAAAGAAGATCCTCATGCGCACCCCCGTCATGATCGTCAAGGACTACTCGATCTCGCTCTATGGCGCGGCCAACGCCGCAGTCACCCTGGCCTAGGGGAGAGAATGCGATGGAAGACTTGAGCCCCGCCCTCCTGCGCGACATGGCCTCGAAGGGCATAGACGCCTCCCTGAGCCTCTCGATCCTCGATGACTGGAACTCGGGGCTCTATGACTCGGTCGCCCCGGTGAAGGCGGCGGGAGTCCCCAAGGTCGATGGCGCCCGGGTCATCGCCATATCACCCACGATGCCCCCCTACGCCGCCCCAGAGGCCCGGGTGCGCGAACGCCTCGCCTCACTCGGCCTCGGGGCCTACTTGTCCAAACTGCCCAGAGGGGTGGAGAGGACCAGGGCGGACGGCGAGCCGGGGCTGGCCTTCACGCGGCAGGCACTCGAAGGGCTGGGAACCCTCCTCCTCCCTCGCTGTGCCTGGGGCGTCCTCAATGGCGGATCGGCGACAAGCTATGCAGATTCGAAGAAGAACCTCGCCTTCGGCAGCGAGGTCTTCTCGGCCCTCGAGGGGTCCTTCGACCTCCTCGCGCCGCTGTGCAAGGACAGGCCGAAGGGCATCACCCCCGCTTGGATCAACAGCGACGGCAGTCCCGGGGAAAGCTTCCTCCTCCTCAAGATGCGCTCCCGTCTCCTCGCGGCCGAGCGCTGCAGGGCGGCAGGAGCGTGGCAACCCGGATCGGGGCCCTTCATGCCCCTATTCCAGATGACAAGCGTCGCCAACGACGCCGAGCTGGCCCAGGCCTACGAGTCGCTCAAGGCCCACCCCATGCTTGCCCCTCTTTCCCGACGCCTCGGCCTTGAGGGGACCGAGTGGGCCACGGGCATCCAGAGCATGATCTCGGCCTACACCCACTCGAGCGAGGGCAGACCCCGGCGGATATTCGACAGGGCCTACGGGCAGAAGGATTCGGCCCTCCCCCTCCCCGGCGGGCACGGCCAGTGCTTCCGCGTGCTCGCAGGCGTCCTGCGCGCGTTGCGCGACGGAGGTTGCCGCTTCGCATACCTTGGCAACGTGGACAACCTGGGCTACATGCCCGATCCTGTCGAGCTTGCCCTGCTCGCCCTCTCCGGGATGCCGGCGGCCTTCGACTTCGCCTTCAGGACTCCGGTCGACGTGAAGGGCGGGATCCTCGTTGAGACGGCCGGTGGCTCGAGGACTGTCGCCGACATCGGGCCGGCGATCTCCTTCGACGAGGTCGCCCGCCTCGAGTCGGCTGGTGCCTCGATCCTCTTCAATTGCGCGACGGGGCTCTTCGACCTCGACTGGCTCGTGCCGCGCATCGAGGACATCGGAAGACGCCTCCCCGTGCGCTTCACCGACCAGGACAAGGACGCGGGCCGCTATTCCCAGGCCGAGCAGGTGACCTGGGAGGTCAGTTCCCTTCTGCCGGACTTCCTGGCCTTCGCGGTGGACAAGTATGAGCGCTTCATCGCCGCCAAGCTCCTGGTGGAGACCCTTCTCACGAGCGGCGTCGGCCATGGCGACCCGCGGATCCCCGAGGATCTGGCCCGGATATCGCGGCTGCTGCACGCCGGCCTCGAGCGGAAACTGGGAGGCCTCTACGGCCTCGTCCTCGATGGCGGCCGCTGGAGGGCGGGCGAGCCGGGCTAGCCCGGACCCTGCTCCGTGGCTGCCCTTCCCTGGCAGCGCTCGACCTCTACGGCGACAGCGTGCATGACGGCCGAGGTCGAGGCCCCCCCTCCTTCGGTCGAGGTCAAGAGGTTAGGCGATCCCGAGCTGTCCTCAAGCGAGGCGTCGAGGACGAACCACGAGCCTTCGGGCAGCGAAGCCACCCCGGCCATGACTTCGGCTCTGACCAAGGCCCGGACGCGGCTCGAGCCCCTGTCGTTGTAAACCCGCACCAGGTCGCCCTCGGCTATGCCCCGGGCCCGGGCGTCCCCAGGATTCAAGGAGATGGCCTGGGCCGCGGCAGGCCCGGCGCCCGCGGGATCCCTTCCCTGGGAATGGGTGGCCAGAGCGAGCTTCGGGCTCACCAGGCTCAAGGGGAAGCGCGGGTCGAGGCGCAGGCCTCGCCAGAGCGGGATGGGGCTGCCGCCCGTGTCGCGCGCGTAGGCCTCGCTCGCAAGCTCCACCTTGCCCGATGGCGTGCGAAGGGGCCGGCCCTCTGGATCGGCCCTGAACTCCGAGAGCCCCACGCGCTCCTGCTCGGGGGCCAGATAGATGCCACTGCGCTTGAACTCGAGGGGATCGGGGACCTCTGAAGCCGCGATGAAGAGCTCGACCCACTCTGACGCAGTCCTGCCCTCGCTGAATGCCTCTCCAAAACCCATGCGGTCGGACAGCTCGGCGAAGATGTCGTAGTCGGAGCGGGCCTGGCCCTCGGCCGCGACCGCCTGGGCCTTGTAAAGAAGATAGTTGCCGTGCCAGGGGATGCCGAGGTCCTCCTTCTCGAGCGGCGAGGCAGCGGGCAGGACGACGTCGCAGAGCCGGGCCGTCGGGGTGAGGAACATCTCGTGGCAGACCGCGAACTCGAGGCGGGCGAAGGCGGCAAGGCTCTTTCGCACATCGCCTCCCTGGTTCGCGTAGTTCGAGCCGGCCACGTAGGCCGCGGCGATATCGCTCGGGTAGCCGCCGGAGCGTCCCTCGAGTATCGCGTCGGGCCAGCGCAGGACGCTCACCGAAGGGCCGCCGGGGCGGGCCCTCGGGTCTATCCTCCCTACCCTGGGAACAGGCAGGCAGTTGTTCGGGGAGCCGGTCGATCCCCCGCACAGGCCGAAGTTCCCCGTCGCGAGCTGGAGGGCCACCGTGAGCCTGAATGTCTCCTCGCCTCCCTCTACTCGCTGTATCGAATAGCCGGGGATGAGCATCGCCGGTTTCGTCTCCGCCCATGAGCGTGCGAGGGCGCGAATCTCGGGCGCCTCGATGCCGCAGATGGCCGAGGCCCAGGAGGGGTCGCGCGCGAAGCCGTCGTCCCTGCCGAGCACATAGGCCTCGAGCTGGCCAAATCCGATTGCCCTCTGGTCCACGAAGCCGCGGTCGACGAGCCCCTCGGCGATGAGGACATGCAGGAGGGCGAGCATCAGGGCGGTGTCGGTTCCCGGCCTGATCGGCAGCCATGTGGTGGCCGCCCGCTCGGCCGTCTCGGTGCGTCGGGGGTCGATGGCCACGATCGGGATCCCCCTGCGCCTCGCCTCGAGGAGCCGGGCTGGCACTTCGGCACCCAGCCTCGTCTCGAGGATGTTCGCACCCCAGAGGATGATCATGTTCGCGTGCTGCATGGTAGCCGGGTCGAAGCCCGAGGACTGCCTCCAGTCCTGGCCCAGGACATAGGGCAGGACGAAGCGCACTGCCCCGTTGCTGTAGCTTCCCTGGAGGCTGGTCCGTACCCCCAGGCAGTCAAGGAAGCGGCTGGTGAGGGAAGCCGTGTTGTGCAGGGCGCCAAGGGAGCCGGCCGAGGCGAGGGAGAGGATGGATTCGCATCCCAGCCTGTCACGGACAGAGGCAAGGCGCTCGGCGACAAGGGAAAGCGCCTCGTCCCAGCTCGCCTCGCGGAAGCTCCCCGACCCGCGCTCCCCTGTCCTGATGAGGGGCATGCGAAGCCTGTCCCTCGCGTAATGGAAGCGCGCGAGACCGTAGCCCCGCGCGCAGCCGGTGATGAAACGGCCCGCCTCGGGATTGTGCGTGATGCCGAGGACCCTGCCGTCAACTAGCTCGGCGAGGAGGGGGCAGGCACCGCCGCCGCAGTCCTTGCCGCAGAACACGGGGACCTTCATGACTCGAAGGCCGTCGCCAGGAGTTCCTTCGTATACTCGGCCCGGGGCCTGGCGAAGATCTCCTCGGCCGACCCCGCCTCCACCACCTTGCCGCGGCGCATGATCACCAGATCGTGGCAGAGCGACTTGAGCACCTTGAGGTCATGGCTTATGAAGATGTAGCTCAGGGAATGGGCGGCCTGGAGCTGGCGCAGGAGCTCGGTGACCTGGAACTGGATCGTCCTGTCGAGGGAGGAGGTTGGCTCGTCGAGGATGAGGAGGGAAGGCTTGAGGACAAGGGCCCGGGCGAGGGCGATGCGCTGCCTCTGGCCGCCGGAGAACTCGTGCGGATAGCGGTTGCGGTTCTCGGGATCAAGACCGACTTCGCGCATCGTGTCGGCGATCACCGAAGCGCGCTCCGCGCGGTCGCCCAACCTGTTGACCTCGAGACCCTCCCCGATTATCTGCTCCACCGACATGCGCGGGTTCAGGGAGCCAAAGGGGTCCTGGAAGATAATCTGCATCCTCCGGCGCAGGGCGCGCAGCTCCTCGCTGCCCATGGAGTGCACCGCCATGCCGTCGAACTCTATCTCGCCCTCGCTCTTGACGAGGCGCAGCAGGGCCCGTCCCAGCGTGGTCTTGCCCGACCCGCTCTCGCCGGCTATGCCGAGAGTCTGGCCCTCACGGAGCTCGATGCCAATGCCGTCGACAGCCTTCACGAAGTCGGTGGTCCTTCGCAGGACCCCGGTCTGGATCGGGAACCAGACCCTGAGGCCTGTGGCCCGCAGGACCACAGGCCGGGAGGGATCCCCGGCCTGGGCCTCGGACCTGGGCTCGGCCGCGAGGAGCTTCCTTGTGTAATCGTGCTGCGGCTTGGCGAAGATCCCGGTCGTCTCGCCCGTCTCGACGATATAGCCGTCGTGCATGACGGCCACCCGGTCGGCGACGCGGCGCACGATCCCGAGGTCGTGGGTGATGAAGAGGACCGCCATGCCGAGCTCGGCCTGGAGCTGCTTGATGAGGCGCAGGATCTGGGCCTGGATGGTGACGTCCAGGGCCGTGGTGGGCTCGTCGGCGATGAGGAGGTCGGGTTCGTTCAGGAGGGCCATCGCTATCATGACCCGCTGTCGCTCCCCACCCGAGAGCTGGTGGGGGTAGGCCTTGAGCTTGTTCTCAGGCGCCTCGAGGCCGACGCGCCGCAGCCATTCGAGGCTCACCGGGCTCGCCTTGGCCGGGGCCAGGCCGCGGTGCAGCAGGAGGGCCTCGTCAAGCTGGCGCTCCACGGTGTGCAGGGGATTGAGCGAGGTCATGGGCTCCTGGAAGATCATCCCGATCCTGTCGCCGCGTATCCCCAGCAGCTCCGGGGGGGACATCCTGAGCACGTCCCTGCCCTCGAAAAGGACCTCGCCCTCGGGATAGGCGATGAGCGATTCAGGCAGGAGCCTCAGGATGGCCTGGGCCGTGATGGTCTTGCCCGAGCCGCTCTCCCCGACCAGGGCCAGGGTCTCGTTGCGGCCGATCGTGAGGCTCGCCCCGTGGACCACCTCGGTGAGGGAAGCGCCCTTGCGAAAGGCGATGCGCAGGCCCCGTATTTCGACGAGGGGGGCAGGGGCGCCGCTGCCGGCATTCATTTGTATGCCCTCCGGGGGTCGAAGGCGTCGCGGACCGCCTCGCCTATGAACACAAGGAGGCTCAAGACCCCAGCGATCACGATGAAGGTGCTGATGCCAATCCAGGGCGCCTGCAGGTTGTTCTTCCCCTGGGAGAGGAGGTCGCCGAGGGAGGGCGAGCCCACGGGCAGGCCAAAGCCCAGAAAGTCGAGGGTGGTGAGGGTCGTGATGGAGCCCCCGAGGATGAAGGGCAGGAAGGTGAGGCTTGCGACCATCGCGTTGGGCAGGATGTGTCTGAAGATGATCCTCGAATTGCTCACCCCGAGGGCCTTGGCAGCCTGCACGTACTCGAAGTTCCGGGCACGCAGGAATTCCGCCCGGACAAGGCCGACAAGGCTCATCCAGCCGAAGAGCAGGGTTATCAGGAGGAGCCACCAGAAGTTCGGCTGGACGACGCTCGAGAGGATGATGAGGAGGAACAGTGTAGGCATGCCCGACCAGATCTCGATGAACCTCTGGCCAAGGATGTCGATCTTCCCGCCGTAGTAGCCCTGGACCGCGCCCACGGCCACTCCGACCATCGAGGAGAGGATGCTCAGGGTGAGTCCGAAGATCACCGAGAGCCTAAAGCCATAGATGAGGATCGCGAGGATGTCGCGGCCCTTCTCGTCGGTGCCCAGGGGATTGATCAGTGTGGGCGGCGAGGGCGCAGGGCTGGGAAGGTCATAGTTCATGGTGTTGTAGCTGAAGCGTATCGGGGGCCACAGGATCCAGCCCTTGGCCTTGATGAGGCTCTGCACCGCGGGGTCGCGGTAGTCGGCGGCGGTGGAGAACTCCCCGCCAAAGGCCTTCTCGGTGTAGCTCGTCGCCATGGGCAGGTAGAGCCCGCCCCCGTAGCTTATGAGGAGGGGTTTGTCGTTGGAGATGAGTTCGGCGAAGAGGGACAGGCCAAATAGGCCGAGGAAGATCCACAGGGAGTAGAAGCCGCGGCGGTTGGCCTTGAAGCGCTTCCAGCGCTCGATCCCCATGGAGCTCATGGCGAAGCGCATCCTCATGTCCGCCTCGATTCGAAGTCGATCCGGGGATCGACGACGGTGTAGGTCAGGTCGCCAAGCAGGCCGAGGAGGAGGCCGAGCAGGGTGAACATGTAGAGGGTCCCGAACATCACCGGGTAGTCACGCTGCATCGTCGCCTCGAAGCCCAGGAGGCCCAGGCCGTTGAGGGAGAAGATCACCTCGATGAGGACAGAGCCCGAGAAGAGCATTCCGATGAGGGCCGAGGGGAAGCCGGCGATCACCAGGAGCATGGCGTTCCGGAAGACGTGCTTGCGCAGGATGGCCCTCTCGGTGAGGCCCTTGGCTCGGGCGGTCATCACATACTGCTTGTTGATCTCCTCGAGGAAGGAGTTCTTAGTGAGCATCGTGAGGGTGGCGAAGCCACCGATCACCTCGGCCACCACCGGGAGGCATATGTGCCAGAGGTAATCGCCGATCTTGCCGAGCAGGCTCAGGGAGTCGAAGCCATTCGAGACCAGGCCCCTCAGGGGAAAGATCTTGAGGTAGGAGCCACCGGCGAAGAAGATGATGAGGATTATGGCGAAGAGGAAGGTGGGGATCGTGTTGCCGAGGATCACCATGGTGCTCGACCAGAGGTCGAAGCGGGAGCCGTGCCTCACCGCCTTCCTTATCCCGAGCGGGATGGAAACCAGGTAGATGAGGAAGGTGCTCCACAGACCGATCGTTATCGAGACCGGCATCCGTTCGATGATGAGGGCGACGACGGTCCGCCCGCGGAAAAGGCTGTCCCCGAAATCAAAAACGATGTACTGCCGGAGCATGTCGAAGTAGCGGACAATGAGCGGCTTGTCGAAGCCGTAGCGCTTCTTGATTGCCGCGATGACCTCGGGATCGAGGCCCCGGGCGCCTCGGTACATCGAGGGCTGCTCCTTGCCTCCCGCCCCGCCGGCGCCCGGGGTGGGGGCGATTTCCTTGCGGCCCTGACCGGAGATCTGCTCCATCGCGGCGCTCGTCTTTATGCCGCTCAGGTTGGCGACGGCCTGGTCGACCGGCCCACCGGGAGCGATCTGCACTATGAAGAAGTTCAGGGTGATGATCGCCCAGAGCGTGGGGATCATGAGAAGGACGCGGCGGATTATATAGCGTGTCATGAGCGGTGGTCTGTCGTCATTTGGGGAGCTTCGCTTCCTTGGCCGAGTCGAGCCACCAATTGTCGAGGCCTAGCGAGTACTTGGGTCTGATCGGCGGCCTCGAGAACTTGTTCCAATAGGCCACCCGGAATTTTGACTGGCCCCACATCGGCATGACATAGTAGTTCCAGGTGAGGACACGGTCGAGGGCCCTGCCCCAGGCGAGCAGGGCCTTCTCGTTATCCTGGTTGGCGACAATGCCGTCGATGAGGTAGTCGATTGCGGGGTCCTTCACCCCCGCCATGTTGTACGTCGAATCCATGTAGGTGGAGCGCCAGACAAGGCGCAGATCCAGGCTTGGGTAGGCGTTGGCGTCGAAGCCCCGGTCGATGAGGTCGAAGTCGCGGTCCCTCATGCGCTTGGTGTACTGGGTGGGGTCCACCACCCGGATGTTCATGGTCACGCCCATGCGCTCGAGATTCTTCTGGATCGGGACGGCGACGCGCTCGATCGAGGGGCTGTAGAGGAGGAGCTCGAAACTCATCGCTTCGCCGGTCTTCAAATTGACCAGCTTCTCGTTCCTGACCTCCCATCCCGCCTGCTTGAGCAGGTCGAGGGCGATCCGGGTCTGCTCTCGGATGTTGCCCGAGCCGTCGGTCACGGGCGGGGCATATTCCTTTGCGAAGACCTCGGCCGGGATCTTCGAGCGTATGGGTTCCAGGATCTTGAGCTCTTCCTTGGTCGGCAGACCCTTCGCGGCGTAGTCGGTGTTGGTGAAGTAGCTCCGGAGCCTTGTGTACTGGCTATAGAAGAAATTCTTGTTCAGCCATTCGAAGTCAAGGGCGTAGCCGAGGGCCTCTCGCACCCGTCTGTCCTGAAACATGGGTCTCTGTGTGTTGAACACAAAGGATTGCATCGGGGCCGGTATCTGGTGCGGGATTTCCTCTTTGAGGATGTAGCCTCCGTCGAAGTTGCGGCCATTGTAGAGGGTGGCCCAGTTCTTGGCGATGCTCTCCTGGTAGAGGTCGTACTCGCCTGCCTTGAAGGCCTCGAAGGCCACCGTCTCATCGCGATAGTAGTCGTAGCGGATCTTGTCGAAGTTGAGTTGCCCCACGTTTACCGGAAGATCCCTGGCCCAGTAATCCTTGAGCCTCTCCATCACGACGTACTGGCCCATCTTGTAGTCCTTGACCGTGTAGGCGCCCGAGCCTTGCGGCACCTCGGTCAGGGGCTCGTTCAGCTTGCGATCCTTCCAATACTGCATGGGGAGGACCTTGAGCGAGGCGAGTGAGAAGAGGATCGCCTTGTCGCCGGTCTTGAGGGAGAACCTTACCCTGGAGGGGTCGAGAGCCTCGACCTTGCTCACAGTCTCGTACTCCTGCTTGAAAAATGGGACGCCCTCGTTCCAGAACTTGTTGTAGCTAAAGACGACCTCGGCGGCGGTGATCGGGCTGCCGTCCTGGTTGCGCGCCTTTGGATTTATGTAGAAGGTGATCCAGCTGTAGTCATCGGCGTACTCGACTTTCTCGGCGACTAGGCCGTAGTAGACCTCGATCTCGTCGTCCGACCCGGTCATGAGAGAGTCGTAGAAGCTTGCGCTCCACGCGTCGGCGACGCCGCGGTCGGCATACAGGTTGAAGCTGTCGTAGGCGCCGATGGCGTTCAGCCGGAGGGTCCCGCCCTTGGGCGCGTCCGGGTTCACATAGTCGAAGTGCTTGAAGAGCGCCGGGTACTTCGGCGTGCCATGGAGGGCGAGGGCGTGCGACACGATGACCTTGGGCGCCGCCACCGCGCCCAAGGACGCGACGAGGAGCCCCGCGAGGACGAGACCGAGCCGTTTCATTTTCCCTCCTCCACGCCGGAGTGTTCCGGCGCCTCACATATCGATAATAGAGAAAGAGAACGGCCCGGTCAATGAAGGCCCGTCATTCGGGGAAGGCGAAAGCTATCACGTCCTCCATCCGCTCCACCGGGTGGAAGCTTATCCCCTTCTTGACGTGGTCGGGGATGTCGTCGAGGTCCTTCTCGTTGCCCGCGGGTATGATGATGTCGCGTATCTTGTTGCGCTTCGCCGCCACGGTCTTCTCGCGCAGGCCGCCAATGGGCAGTACCTGGCCCGTGAGGGAGAGCTCGCCCGTCATGGCGAGGCGGTCCTTGATCTTCCGCCCCGTGACGAGGGAGAGCAGGGCCGTCGCCATGGTGATGCCCGCCGAAGGGCCGTCCTTGGGCGTCGCGCCCTCGGGTATGTGCAGGTGGATCTGCCTGCCCTCGAAATAGTCGGCCCCGATGTCGTACATCTCAGCGGCCGCGTGTCTGACGAAGGTGTAGGCAATGCCTGCCGACTCCTGCATGACAGAGCCCATCTGACCCGTGAGCTTGAAGCCTTCCTTGCCGGGGTTCTCCACAGCCTCGATGATCAGGGTGTCGCCGCCCATGCTCGTCCACGCGAGGCCCACGCTCATGCCGGGCCTGGTCGCCCGCTTTATGTCGTCGTCCCTGAACATCGGCTTGCCGAGGTGCTTCAGCACCGCGGGCTTGTCGATCGAGAAGCGTTCGCCGTCCTTTCCCTCGAGGACGATCGCCTTCGCGAGCTTGCGGTGGATCTTGTTGAGGGCCTTCTCGAAGTTCCGCACCCCGGCCTCGCGGGCGTAGGACTCGGCGATCAGGAGCAGGGCGTCGCGAGTGTAGCGCACCATGGTCTTCCTGATCCCGTTCTTCTCGAGGCTCTTGGGGATCAGGTAGTGCTTGGCGATCTCGAGCTTCTCGGAGTCGACGTAGCCCGGGAGCTGTATGACCTCCATCCTGTCGATGAGGGGGGCGGGTATCGTGTCCAGGGTGTTGGCCGTGCAGATGAAGAAGACGTTGGACACATCGAAGGGCAGGTCGAGGTAGTGGTCCCGGAAGCTGTAGTTCTGCTCGGGGTCGAGGGCCTCGAGGAGGGCGCTCGAGGGGTCGCCCTGGTAGGAGACCCCCATCTTGTCGATCTCGTCGATCATGAAGACAGGATCGCGGCTCTTGGTGATCTTGAGGCCCTGGACGATCTTGCCGGGCAGGGCTCCGACATAGGTGCGCCTGTGGCCCTTGATCTCGGCCTCGTCGCGCATCCCACCCACCGAGAAGCGGAAGAACTCCTTTCCCAGGGCCCTTGCTATCGACCTGCCGACGCTCGTCTTGCCAACTCCGGGGGGACCGACGAGGCAGACGATGGAGCCCTTGGCGTCCTTCTTGAGCTTGCGGACGGCTAGATACTCGACGATCCTGTCCTTCACGTCCTTGAGCCCGTAGTGGTCGCCCTCGAGGATGTCCTGGGCCTTGCCCAGGTCGAAGTCGCCGGAGACGGCTGCCTTCCAGGGCAGGGAGCAGATGAGGTCGAGCCAGTTCCGGGTGACGATGAACTCGGAAGAGTTCGGGTCCATGAGGTTGAACTTCTCGAGCTCCTGCTCGACCTGCTCCTTTATCTCGCCCTGGAAGCCGAAACCCTCGATCTTATCCTTGAAGCGCTGGTAGTCCGAGCCCTTGGCGTCGGTGGGCATGCCAAGCTCGTTCTTTATCGCCTTGAGCTCCTCCTTGAGAAAATACTCCCTCTGGCTTTTCTCGATCTTGTCGTTGATCTCCTGCTGGACCCGCTTCTGGATCTTGAGGAGCTCCTGCTCCTTCTTGATGAAGATGAGGACCCGCTCCATCCGCTCCCGCACGTTCGTGCACTCGAGGATCTTCTGCTGGTCGTTCTTGTCGATGTTGAGGATGCTCGCGATGAAGTCGGCGATCTTGCCCGGATGGTCGATGTTGATCATGTTGAGCCGCATCTCCTCGGAGAACAGGGGGTTGTTCTCCGAGATCTGCTTCATCTCGCCAAGGAGGGCCCGGGTCAGGGCCTTGATCTCGTCGGTGTCGTCGCCTTCCTCGTCCAGGTAGGTGATCGCCGCGACGATCGGGGTCTCCTTGGAGAGGAATTTCTTGACCTTGAAGCGCTTCAAGGTGGAGATGAAGATGTTGGCCCCCCCGTCGGGGAGGTTGATCCGTTTCACGATCTTGGCGGCTGTCCCGACGGCGTGGAGGTCCTCGGCCTTGGGCTTGTCGAACTCGTTCTTGATCATGATGAGGCCGACCATCCCGTCGGCCGAGATCGCCTCCTCTATGACTTTCACGTCCTCGGGGTTGCCGATCATGATCGGCGTGAAGATGCCCGGGAAGATAGGGCGGCCCATGAGGGGGATTATCGGGAGCTTGTTTGGAAGGAGCTGGTCGATGGGGATTATCTCGTTTTCGGGCATGGCTTAGTTCCTCCCTGTGGTGGACCGGCCGACAGAAACTTCCAGAGACGCTAGAAGGCGCGATTCTGGAGCATGTGGCCGACGGATTGGTGTGCGGTTATAAAACTACGATTTTTGGCCCAGTTTGGCAAGGTTTTGCCTGCCGTTTCGCCCTTCGCGATTGCCTTTCGGGAAGGATTGCCCACGAAGAAAGCTTTTTGCCCTAGGCGCTAACCCCTTCTGCCGCGTCCCTGAGGCGTTCCGGGTCGACGCCGAAGCCCGGTACCGCCAGGACCTCCTCGGCGAGCCTGTTGCCAAGACGCAGACAGCGTTCAGGCGCAAGCCCCCGTGAGCGGCCGACGAGGAAACCCGCGGCAAAGGCGTCGCCGGCGCCCGTCTGGTCGACTGGATCGACGGCCCGCACGGGGCTGTCGATCACCCGCCCTCCCCTCGCCCAGACCGCTCCGCGCTCGGCGCGCTTCACCACCAGGGTGAGGTCGAGATCGCTCAGGAGGGAGCAGCCCTCGGCGAGGGGGAGCTCCACGAGGGCCAGGAACTCGTCCTCGTTTGCGAACAAGAGGTCGCAGAAGTCGGGAAGCAGCTCCAGGATGAACCCGCGCTGGGCGTGGACGAGGCCCTGGCTGCAGAGGTCGAGGGCGATCTCCATAGAGGCTTCCCGTGCCGCGCGCAGGCAGTCCATGAAAAAGCCCCTGTTGTTCCCGAGAAGGAAGCCTTCCAGGTAGAGGGTGGCCCCCTTCCTGAAGACGCGCGGGTCGGGGGCCTCGAGGGCTATGTCGAGGGCTGCGCTCGGGGCGACAAGGAGGGTCCGGCCGCCGTCGGGCCTTATCAAGGCGCAGTAGACCCCCGTGGGCGCCGGAGAGGTCCTGATGAGGCTCTCCACAGCGGCTGCGCGCAGGTCGGCGAGATAGAGCCGGCCGAGATCGTCCTCCCCGACGCAGCCGGCGAACGCGGCCCCCTCCCCCAGGAAGGCGACGGCCCTCACGGTGTTCGCCGCTCCCCCGCCGGCCGAGCGTCCCGCCTCGGGGATTAGGGCGAGGACCTCGTCCAGACGCTCACGCTCGAGGTGGACAATGGCGTTGTTGTGATAGCCGAGGGAGGGAGCGAACTCCTCGTCGACGTAGGCGACGACATCCACGAGCGCGTTGCCGATGCCGACGATTTCCATGGGCCCTCCTCGGTGGATCGGACAGCTCATAGTAGCATGGACGGAAACGCGGAGCAAGGATCGCCCCCCTGTGGAGCCGGGGCCGCATTCAAGAGGCCGGGCCCGAGCAGAAGACGCAAAGACCCGCTTTCGGGCATTTGGCAATTTTGACAAGTCGTCTTACAGTTCCTCATCATTTCATCCACTCAAGAGGAACCATGAACATCAAATCCAGGCTTCTGACCATCCTCGTCGTGTCCATGCTGGCCCTCGCGACCAGCGCCGGCAGCCTGATCCTCTTCGAGGCCGTCTTTTCGCGGCTCTACGGATACCGCCAGTCGGCCACCGACCTCAGGGCCGAGCTCTTCCGCTTCAGGTACCTCAGCAACGAGCTGATCACCTCGGGCAGCTTCGCCCGGACCTACGATACCTGGACCCAGTGCGAGGCCAAGCTGGGCGCCGCCCTTCCCGCCTTCGCCGCCACCCCGGGGCTCTCATCCCTCATGCGGAGCGCGGAGGAACATCAGGCCCTCGACTCCCTCGCCGGCATGTGGGAGCTGGCCTCGAGCATGGCTGCGAAGACCTCGGGTGTCGCGGCCAAGATCGCCGCCACCGACCCCCAGTATCCGATGATGTACGCGCAGAGCTCGGGCGGCGACGCAAGGGCCTCGTCGCTGATCAGGTCAATCTCCTACCTCGTCACCACCCTCGACACATCCCTCGAGCGCTCGATCGAGAAGATCAGTGCCACAATCCAGGCTAGGACGGCGTCCCTGACCCGGATCTTCGCCATATGGGGACTGGCAGTCACCGGAGCCGCCGGCCTCTCCTCCTTCCTCTTCATCGTCAGCTTCCTCTCGCGTTTCCGCCGGAGCTTCGCTGGTTTCGGCTCGGCCATCGAGGCCTGGAACGCCCGGGACTACGTCGCCAGCTGCCAGGTGGGAGGCAGGGATGAGTTCGCCCAGCTCGCCTCCAAGCTCAACGCCACCATTGCCGCCTTCGCGAGCCTCATCGACGGCGTCGCCGAGGCCGCCCAGACCGGCGGCTCGGTCAGGCAGGAGCTCCTCGCCGCCTTCACCGAGACCACGGCGGCCATGGAGCAGATCGGCGGCAACATCAGCTCGATCCGTACCAGGGTGGGCCACATGGCCCAGAGGCTCACCAGCACGGCCTTTGCCGCCTCGGCCATCGGCGCCAATGTCGGTTCCCTCGACGAGAGGATCGCCAGGCAGACCGGCATCCTCCGCGGTTCCAGCGGTCGGGCGGGAGCGATCGGGCAGGCCGTGGCCCAGGCGGCCCAGATCGCCGCCCGCCAGAGGGAAGACGCCCAAAGCCTCGCCGAGCTCTCGGCGACCGAGTTCGACCGCTTCCACGAGACGGACGCCCTCATAGCCGGGATGGCCGAGGATGTCGACCGCATACTCGACGTGACCGCGATCATCAATGGCGTGGCCGAACAGACCAACCTGCTCGCGATGAACGCTGCCATCGAGGCCGGCCACGCCGGAGAGGCGGGACGGGGCTTCTCCGTGGTGGCCGACGAGATCCGCAAGCTTGCCGAGTCGACCAATGAGAACTCTGTCCTCATCGGCTCCACGATCCAGGACATCGCCACGAGGATCGGCGGGATCCAAAGCGCGGGCAAGCTCACGGGAGGGGCCTTCCAGTCCATCGAGGAGAGGACGAGGAGTGCGAGGGACAGGATGGACGAGCTCGGCCTGCTCATGGACGAGCTCGCCTCCTCCTCGGCCGAGGTCGCCCGGGAGATGGAGCTCGTCGCCTCGGGCGCGGTCGCGGTCAGCGAGGCCTCGAGCGAGATCAGGGACGGGGTCAGGAGCGTCACCGAGTCAGTCGGCGAGGTCGAGGGCCTTAGCGGTAGACCAGGAGGATCACCCCGAAGCAGACCGTCATCATGGCGAGGCCCGTCGGAACGCCCACCCTCGCCCACTCCTTGCCACCGATCTTCAGCTTGCCTGCGGAGATGATGTTCGGGATGTTGCCCGGTATGAGGATGCCTCCAGCGATCAGCAGACCGAGCAGGGCCGATTCTATCTGGTGTATCGCCAGGGAGGGTCCGATCTCGGCGGCCGCCAGGGTCGCGTTGTCCAGGAAGGCGGAGATCCCGTTGATCCAGTAAAGACCCTGGAAGGGCATCTGGGTCACGAAGGAATCAATGAAGGGCTTGAATCCCGCGCCCAAGAGGACGAGGGCAGCCACAAAGACATAGACCTTCAATGTCCGAAACAGGACGGCGCCGAGGCCCTCGGCCCCGTCGGCGTGGCTCTCGCCTGCGTCCTCGGCGACCTTCCTGACGTAGGCAGCCGCGAGAAAAGCGCTAACCAGGATGCCGGGGATGATGTACATCCAGAGTTTCTCTGCCAGGAACCAGAAGCCGGCGTTGTAGGGCTCGCCCGACAGCTTGGCAATCGTGATGGTCGACAGGGGCTCGCCCAGGGGCGTCATTGCGGCGCCAAGGCCAATGCCGAAGCAGGCGAAAACCACAACCTTGACCTCGGCCGTCCTAGGCAGCCTGAGGTGGTTCACGATCTCCACAAGGACCAAAGCCGCCATGATCGCGGTGATGACGCTCGAGAGGAGGCTCGTGACCACCACAGTGATGGCGACGAGGAGGGAAAGCCCGAGCTTCCTCTTGGTCACGTCGATGAAGCGCCCAAGGGCTCCATAGGCCAGGCGGAAGAGGAAGCCCGCGACCAGGACGGCGCCGGTGATCATCAGAGGCTCCACGAGGGCATCCCTCACGATGAGGAGGTCCCAGCGTGAGCCGATGGTCATGGCGATGACGCCCATCGCGAGGAGGAATAGCTCGATGTTTTCCTCGGCCTTCTTGACCGTGATCGGGACAACGAGGACGACGAGGGCGACGATGACGAGTCCAATAAGCATAATGCGGCCGATTATATCCGAGGACTGCCGTATGGGAAGCGGAAATCGCCTGGGGTGGCCAGGATCGGCGAAAAGCCTTCCCCTTGACCCCCCTCCGGCCGACGTGCTAGCGTCGCGGCAGATCGAGAAGTGCGATTTCGTCGAAGACGAAATCGCGGAGTCACGGGAATTGAATCGCACCTGCGATTCAATTCCCG
>JANXYO010000110.1 GCA_025356015.1 Spirochaetaceae bacterium | reverse complement strand
CAGGACGAGGACGTCCTCGATACCTGGTTCTCCTCCTGGCTGTGGCCCTTCAGCACCCTTGGCTGGCCCAAGGACACGGCCGACCTCCGCAAGTACTACCCGACGACGGCCCTCGTCACCGGCTACGACATCATCTTCTTCTGGGTCGCCCGCATGATCATGGCCGGCATGGAGTTCATGGGGAAGGCGCCCTTCCGCGACATCTGCATGACCACCCTGGTTAGGGACAAGCAGGGGCGCAAGATGTCCAAGAGCCTCGGCAACGGCATCGATCCCCTCGAGGTGGTCGAGGAGCACGGGGCCGACGCGCTCAAGTTCACCCTGGCCTTCCTTTTCACGCCCTCCCAGGACATCCTCATCAACAAGGACGACTTCAAGCTTGGCTCGAAGTTCGCGAACAAGATCTGGAACGCGAGCCGCTACATCCTCATGAACCTCGAGGGCCGGAGCCTCGTGGAGAAGCCCGCGTTGGGCGACATTGACCGCTGGGTCTACGCCCGCCTCAACTCGGCGGCCACCGCGATGCGCGAGGCCTTCGCCGGGATGCGCTTCAATGACGCCGCGGTCGCGGCCTACGAATTCTTCTGGAACGACTTCTGCGACTGGTACATAGAGGCCTCCAAGCTCCCCTTGAAGAGTGGGGATGCGGCCGAGCGCGACAGGGCCGCCACCGTCCTCATCGACGTCCTCGAGGAGTCCCTGCGCCTCCTCCACCCCCTCCTGCCCTTCGTGACGGAGGAGATCTTCCAGAAGCTGCCTGGCCGATCCCGCGAGGAGAAGGCAGGAGCGGATGGCGCGGGGCGCTGGCTCATCAGCGAGACCTACCCTGAGCCAGCCGCGGCCCGGGAGGCTCCCGCGGTCGAGGAGGCCGTGGCATCCCTCCAGGAGCTCGTCAGGCTGGCGCGGACCCTTCGCTCCGAGTTCCAGATCCCCCCCGAGGCCTCGATGCGCCTGGCGATCAGGTTCGAGAAGGACTTCGGCGCTTCGTCCTTCATAAGGGGCAACGGAGCCCTCGTCGCCCAGCTCGTGAACGGGCCCGTCCCCGAACTCGTCGATTCGCGGCCGGCCGGCACGGTCGCCCTTGTCGGCAAGGGCTTCGAGGCCTACGCTTTCGTGAAGGACGCCGTGGATGCGGCCAAGCTCCTTGAGAAGCTCCGCAAGGAGATCGACCGGGACCGCTCCTACTGCGAGCGCACCCGCGCCAAGCTCTCCAATCCAGGCTTCACCTCCTCGGCACCGGCCGAGGTCATTGCCAGGGAGCGAGATAAGCTCGAAGAGGCCGAACGCAGGTCGGCGAAGTACGAGCACTACATCGAGGAGCTCAGATGAAGATTGGCCGGGGCCGGAGGTAGGGGGTGGAAATCGATGACATGCTCCGCCTCAAGGACATGTACCTCGCGCCCTACATCCAGCTGGCCACGGCCCTGATCGGCAAGCCCCGCAGGTCGGGCGGGAACATGTTCCGCCACCAGATCGACACCCTCGGCACCCTCATGGACTACGGCTACATAGACTCGGTCCTCCTCAAGGCCTCACTCATCCACGACCTCCTCGAGGACATCCCGGAATTCAACCGCGACCTGATCCTCGAGATCGACAGCGAGGCCGCCGATGTCTACAGGCTCGTCCTCGAGGTGACGCGCCGGCCCATCGAGACCAAGCAGGAGTTCCTCGAGCGCATCCGCGACTTCGGCTCCGACAAGTCACGGGTGCTCAAGTCGGCCGACCGCATCTCCAACATGATAAGCCTCGGCTATGTGACCGACATAGACTTCGTGCGCCGATATGTCCAGGAGACCGAGGACCAGGTGTTCCCCATCGCCGAGCTCGCCGACCCACGGATGCTCGTCGAGCTGAAATCCCTCGTAGCCACACGCCGCGAATCTCTCGCGCGCAGATTCGAGATATAGAAAGGAGCGACTATGCCCAAGGAATGGACCAAGGCGACGCTCGCCAAGACCATCGACCACACCCTCCTCAAGGCCATTGGCACAGAGCAGGCCCTGAAGGATCTCTGCGCCGAGGCAAAGAACTACGGATTCGCATCGGTCTGCGTGAACCCCTATTGGGTTCCATACTGCGCGAAGGAGCTTTCGGGCACACGCGTCATGGTCTGCACCGTGATCGGCTTTCCCCTCGGCGCCAATGCGCCCGAGATCAAGGCCGCCGAGGCCAAGCTCGCCGTGTCCCAGGGAGCGGGCGAGATCGACATGGTGATCAACCTCGGCGCTGTGAAATCGGGAGACTGGCGCGCGGTCGAGGAGGACATGAAGGCCGTCGTCAAGGCCTCGGGAACCGCGAAGGTGAAGGTCATCATCGAGACCTGCTACCTCAACGAGACCGAGAAGGTGAAGGCCTGCGAGTGCGCGCTCAAGGCTGGAGCAAGCTTCGTCAAGACGAGCACGGGCTTTGGCACCGGCGGCGCGACCGTGGAGGACATCCGCCTCATGCGCAAGACCGTCGGGGACAAGATGTCCATCAAGGCCTCGGGCGGAGTCCGCACCTACCACGACGCCATCCTCATGCTTGAGGCGGGCGCAGACCGGATCGGAGCTAGTTCCGGCGTCGCGATAGTAAGCGAGTTGCCAGAGTAGTCCGGCTTCGAGCATGAGGCTGGTTTGAGCCGACGAAGCCTGGGCTTCTTGTCACGTTGAGGCTTTGTCGCCGCAATTCGCCCTGGCGATTTGCGCTCTGTCGGCTAACGCCCGGGGCGTTTCGAATATTGGAGCTACTTGATCAAGCGGCGAGCTGGGGCTAAGATCAGTGCCAACCTTCAATGTGGAAGGAAAAGGAGATCAAATGAAGAAGCTTCTGATCCTCGCCCTCCTGATTCCGGTCATCGCCTTCATGGGCTGCCAGAAGAAGGAAGCGGCCAAGGCGCCGGCCGCCAAGTTCAAGATCGGCATTGTGTTCGACGTCGGCGGCAAGGGCGACAAGTCCTTCAACGACAGCGCGTATAACGGCCTCGTTTCCCTCGCCAAGGATTTCAAGGGCTACATCAAGGATGACCCGGCCAACGTGAACTTCGGCACCGATGTCGAGCTCAAGTACCTCGAGCCCAAGCAGGGCGGCCAGGATCGCGAGCAGCTCCTTCGCGTCCTCTCCGAGGAAGGCTACAACCTCATCTTCGGCGTCGGCTTCATGTTCACCGACAGCATCGCGAAGGTGGCCAAGGACTTCCCCAAGACCCACTACGCCCTCATTGACGGCTATGTGCCCGACCTCAAGGACGACTCCAACCTCACCTGCCTGGCCTTCGCCGAGCAGGAAGGTTCCTTCCTCGTCGGAGCCCTCTCCGGCCTCATGGTCGCCGACAAGCCCAAGGCCAAGGTCGGCTTCATCGGCGGCATGGACCTGCCCCTCATCCACAAGTTCCAGGCCGGCTTCATCGCCGGAGCCGCCTACACCGACAAGAACCTCCGCGCGAAGGGCATGATCCTTGGCCAGTACATCGGCAAGGACGGCTCGGCCTTCAACGATCCCAAGACCGCCGCCTCCATCGCGACCACCATGTACAAGAACGGCTCCGAGATCGTCTACCATGCGGCGGGCGGATCGGGCACCGGCCTCTTCGAGACCGCCAAGGCGGCGGGCAAGCTCGCCATCGGCGTCGACTCCGACCAGGGCCTTGGCTACATGACCAACGACAAGGACCCGGCCGCCAAGGAGATCGGTAAGTTCATCCTTACCTCCATGCTCAAGCGCGTCGACCAGGCCGTCTACCTCACCTCCAAGGACCTGATCGGCGGAGCGACCCTCAAGGGCGGCTACCGCACCTTCTCCCTCGCCGACAACGGCGTTGGCTACGCGCTCAACGACTTCAACAAGGACAAGCTCGGCGCCTACACCGCCAAGCTCGACGAGCTCAAGGCGAAGATCGTCTCCGGCGAGATCAAGGTCCCGGCAGACGACGCCGGCGCCGCCGACTTTGTGAAGGGCCTCAAGTAAGACTCACTCCAGGCGGGATCAGCGATGGTCCCGCCATGGGCGGCCCCTTGAGCGGCCGGCCCAATGGCCGCGAGCCCGATTAGGGCTTGCGGCCTTTTTCTTGCTGTATACAATGCAGTGACTGGAGGAATCGCATGCCGACAGCCCTTCCCCTGCTCCGGATGGAGGGAATAACCAAGATATTCCCCGGAGTCGTCGCCAACGACCACATTAGCCTGGAACTGATGGCCGGCGAGATCCTCGCCCTCGTCGGCGAGAACGGCGCCGGCAAGAGCACCCTCATGAAGATCCTCTATGGGCTCTACAGACCGGACTCCGGCGAGATCCTGGTTCGGGGAGAGAAGGTGCGGATCGTGGGCCCAAAGGACGCGATCGCCCGAGGCATCGGCATGGTCCACCAGCACTTCATGCTCGTGCCCCCCTTCTCGGTCCTCGAGAACATCGTGCTCGGCTCAGAGACCTCGACCCTTGGGGTCCTATCGAGCGCGAAGCCCTCGGCCGAGATCGCCATGCTCATGGAGAACAACAACCTGCGCGTCGAGCTCCAGGCCAAGGTGGAGGAGCTTCCCGTGGGCCTCCAGCAGAGGGTCGAGATCCTCAAGATCCTCTACCGCGGCGCCGAGATCCTCATCTTCGACGAGCCCACTGCCGTGCTTACCCCCCAGGAGTCGGACGAGCTATTCAAGACCTTCCGCAGGATGCGCGACCAGGGCAAGGGCATCATCTTCATAAGCCACAAGCTCGACGAGGTCCTCGACATCGCGGACCGCATCACGGTCATCCGCCGAGGCAAGGTCATCAGGACCCTCCTTCGGGCCGAGGCGACGAAGCCCCTCATAGCCGAACTCATGGTAGGCAAACCCGTCCTCCTCCATGTTGATAACCCCAGGCTCGAGGCCGGCGAAACCGTGCTCAAGGTCGAGGGCCTCTCCGAGCTCGGTCCCTCGGGGGCCCCGGCCCTGCGCGAGCTCGGCTTCGAGGTCCGCGCGGCCGAGATCTACGGCATCGCGGGCGTCGAGGGCAATGGCCAGAGCGAGCTCGTGAAGGCCATCGCCTACCGGATGAAGACCTCGGGCGGGACCGTGCGCCTCATGGGCAGGGAGATCTCCCTTCTCGACGTGCGCGAGCGCCGGGAGCTCGGCATCGCCCACATTCCCGAGGACCGCCACAAGTACGGCCTCCTCCTGCCCTATTCCCTCGCCGACAACTTCACCCTCGGCAGCCACCACAAGGCACCCTACGTCAACGGCTTCGGCGTGCAGAACCGCAAGCGAATCGCCCAGGCGGCGCGCGCCCTGATAGCGGCCTTCGACGTGCGCACCCCCAGCGAGCTCACCCCGGCCCACGCCCTTTCGGGCGGCAACCAGCAGAAGGTGATCATCGCGCGCGAGATGGCCACGAAGCCGAAGCTCCTCCTGGCGAACCAGCCCACGCGTGGTGTCGACGTCGGGGCGACCGAGTTCATCTACAAGCAGCTCGTCGAGGCCAAGAAGGGCGGGGCGGCCGTCCTCCTGGTGTCGGCCGACCTCGACGAGATCATGTCCCTCTCCGACAGGATTGGCGTGATCTTCAAGGGCAAGATCATCAAGGAATTCGAACGCGAGGCCACGACGAAGGAAGAAGTCGGCTTCTATATGATGGGAGAGGGCAAATGACCCGGGTCAACAAGTACACGCTCTACGAGACAGTCGCGCCCCTCATCGGCTTCCTGGCCTCGATGATAATCCTCGTGGTGATCGTCATCATCGTGGGCGAGAGTCCGGCCAAGGCGGCCGACGCGGTCTGGAAGATGACCTTCTCCAAGACGGCGAGGGTGGCGACCATCCTCTCGACGGCGATACCGCTCTTCCTCGCGGGCATCGCGGTCGCCTTCGGCTTCAGGGCCGGAGTCTTCAACATCGGTGTCGAGGGCCAGTACTTCTTCGGCGGCTTTGTCGGGGCCATGGCCGGCATCTACCTGCCCCTCCCCGCCTGGCTCCATGTGCCCTCGGTTGTCTTCTTCGCGATGATAGGCGGCGCCCTATGGGCCCTCATCCCCGCGATCCTCAAGGTCGCGAGGGGCATCCACGAGGTCATCACGACGATCATGTTCAACAGCATCGCCCTCGCCCTCGTGAACTGGCTCGTGAACGGGCCCTTCTCGGGGCTCGCGGGCAAGGGGAGCCTCGAGGCCCAGACCGCCCACATCAGGCCCACCGCTGCCTTCCTCAAGCTCAACGCGGGCTTCAGGGCCCTGGGCTGGGACGTGCCCGACTCGGTCTACCTTGACTACAGCCTCATCGTCGCGATGATAGCCGGCTTCGTCGTGTGGTTCGTCCTCTTCCGCCTCCGGGTGGGCTTCGATGTGCGCGCCGTCGGCACGAGCCCCGATGTCTCGCTCTACGCGGGCATCAGGGTCAAGCGCATCCAACTTGGCGCCTTCCTGGCCTCGGGCGCACTCGCGGGCCTCGTGGGTCTCCAGGAGGTCTTCGCAATCAGGGGCTTCTACACCTACGAGATCGCCTCGGGCCTGGGCCTGGATGGTATCGCCATCGCCCTCATAGGCCGCAACTCTCCGGTGGGCGTCGTCTTCTCCTCGCTGCTCTTCGCCTTCCTCAAGCAGGCGGGCTACGGCCTGCAGGTCTACACGAAGGTCCCCAATTCCGTCATCTACGTGATCACCGGCCTCATGATCCTCATCATTGTCGTCACGAACGAGCTGGTGAGCCGCTACATCCGCGCACTGCGCAAGAAGGAGGCAGTGTGATGGACCTGAACACCGTGCTCGAGTTCCTCCTCAAGGGCCTGGACACTTCTGCCCCCATCGCCTTCGCCGCCCTCGGCGGCGTGTTCTCGGAGAAATCAGGCGTCTTCAACATAGCCCTCGAAGGCATCATGATCGTGACAGCCTTCGCGATCATCTGGGGCTCGATCATGTTTGGCAGCATCTGGCTCGGCCTCGCCTTCGCGATAATCCTTGGTGTCGCGATGGCCGCGATCCACGCCCTGGTCACCGTGACCTACAAGGTCGACCAGATCGTATCCGGCACTGCCCTCAACATCCTCGCCTTTGGCGTCGCCCGCTTCCTCTCGCAGAACGTCTTCGGCCAGGAGACCCAGTCGGCGATGAACCCCTACGCCTTCCCCTCCTGGCACGGGATCAGCGTTTTCAGCCTCCTGCTTATCCCGATCACCGCCCTCGCCTGGTTCGTGCTCTACAAGACGGTCTTCGGCCTGCGCCTGCGCTCGGTCGGAGAGAACCCTGAGTCGGCCGACACCCTCGGCATCAACGTGGTGCTCATGCGCTACTCGGGAGTCCTCATCTCCGGCCTCATGTGCGGCCTTGCGGCCGCCGTGCTCTACCCGAGCCGCTGGGTCTCTGGCATGACGGGGGGCCGCGGTTTCATCGCTCTGGCCGCGATGATCTTCGGACGCTGGGATCCCATCGGGGCCGTGGCGGCCTCGATGCTCTTTGGTTTCGCCGATACCGCGCGCATCAACTTCGAGTCCAAGATCCCCATACCAAGCCAGTTCGTGCAGATGTTCCCCTACGTCCTGGCCATCGTCGTCCTCGCGGGTGTGGTCGGCAAGGCGAAGGGACCGGCGGCCGGTGGCAAACCCTACGAGAAGGGCGAGGACTAGGAGGCGGGCCTACCATGGAAATCAGGGACATTCCCTTCCAGGCCTTTGATCTGGCCCACGCAGCCTCAGAGGAGCATGCCGGAGTCACCGGCACCGCCCTCTGGCGGACCCTCGCCAGAGGCAACGTGAGGATCAGGATAGTCGAGTACTCTCCCGGTTACCTGGCCGACCACTGGTGCGAGAAGGGCCACGCGGTGTACGTCCTGGAAGGCGAGTTCGAGTCCGAGCTCAAGGACGGCCGGAAGTTCGTCCTCACCCAGGGCATGTGCTATCTGGTCGCCGATCAGGCAGAGGCCCACCGGTCCCGCACCAAGAGCGGGGTGAGACTCCTCATCGTGGACTAGGATTGCGGCACGGGCTGTGATGAATGGGCCCGGCAACGGAGATCGAGGGACTACGAGGCGGCACCCGCCGCCTGGTCCGAGTCCCGGTCCTTCTCTTGCAGGGAGCACAGCCAGGCCGTGGCGAATTCCGCGACCTCCTCCCACCCCGGTTCCGCCACGACCCAGTGCGCATGGTCCTCGAATTCCTTGTGGGTCGCCACGGCCCCGTACTTCCTCGCGATCTTGCGGACCACCGAAGCTGGGGTGATATGGTCCTGGGCCCCTCCCACCACGAGCATGGGGCAGGTGATCCTGGCCTCGTCGACCCGTGACGCGCCCCTGTGGTCGAGGAACCAGTAGCCGATCTCGAAGGCGGCCCTGCCCGATTCGTAGACGAAGCTGTCGAGCTCGCGCTGGCGGGCCTCTTGGGGCATCAGGTGCAGCACCGCGTACACCGCCTCTTCGCGCGTCTGGCGGATCGGCTTCCTCCAGAATCCCCAGCTGGTCATGACGCTCCAGAAGCTCCTGACCACAGACGGCGTGAAGGCCAGGATGCCGGCGGGCGAGGCGGGGGTGAGGAGGACGAGTGAGCTCGCCAGTCCGCGCGCGCCAAGGATCTGGGCCAGGAGGCCCCCCATGGAATGGCCCATTATGATCGGCTTGTCTCCGAGCCGACGGATCTCCCGCTCGAGGGCATCGGCGTAGTCGAGGAGGCTCGTGGTCCCGAGCCGGGGATCGGGGACGCCATGGGGATCCATGTCGTGGTAGGCGAGGGTAGGGACGACGCAGCGGTAGCCCTTGGACTCGAACAGGCGGCGGTAGTTCTCCCAGTACCAGGGCCCGCCCCACATTCCATGGATCATGAAGATCGTCTCGGCCATCTTTTGGTCCCTCCCTCGTCGGGCCGGGCGGCCCCATCCTTGCAGGATAGAGCGGCACCTCGGGCTGGGTCAAGAAGAAGTTATGGAATATTCATCTCGAGAAACCGCTGCGGGCTCAGCTGCATGCCCGGGCGGAGGTAGAGGTCGCCGGCGAGGCGCTCGAGCCTGGGCCTGTCGAGAACGCGGATCCTGCCCCGGGTCCTCTCAAGGATTCCCTCGTCGCGCAAGCCGCGCACCACCCGGGCAAGCTGGCGATAGCTCGACCCGAGGAAGTCGGCGATCTCGCCCAGGTCGTCGCGGCCGAGGATCCAGCCAGCCGCGTCGGTGGCCGCGAAGAGATAGCTCGCCAGGCGGCTCTCCACCGGGTAGCGGAGGTTTATCGATTCGGCGACGACGCGCTCGGCAAGCTTCGCGCCCATCCGGTAGCAGAGATACATGAAGAGCCTGCCGTTGCGCTCCGCCGTTTTCCTGATCGCGGCGACCGGAAGGCTGAGGCAGAAGCTCTCCGACATGGCCTCGACGCTCAGGGTATAGCCCTGCGGCGAGAAGAGCTCGGCCTCGCCAAATACGTCAAAGGGCCTATAGAATGCCGCCAGCAGGCGCTGGCCGTTCTCCATCGTGGAATAGACCTTGGCGAGGCCCTCCACGAAGAAGTGGATGTCACGGACCGGATCGCCGGCCCTGATGATGAGCTCCCCCGGCCCCCTCCCCCAGGACCCGAGGGCATCGAGGAGCTCGGGGGAGAGAAGCCGATCCAGGGCGTAGCGGCGAACATAGCCCTCAACCGAATCCATGAATCTCCCCTTTTTCGCAAGATAGGACATATGGCCTATTGTATGGGCAAGTATAGCGGGATACTCAAACACATGGAAAGGGAGACCATGACCAATGTATAGCTTCCTCGCGCCCCTCATCGGCGCACTGATCACCGCGATGTACGGGATCAACAGCCGTCTCTCGGGCCTGGTTGGCAACCTTGTCGCCACCTTGGTCATCCACATGGCTGGCCTCGGGGCAGTCCAGGTCGTGCTCGCCGCGAGGCATGAGGACCGCCAGGGGCAGCGGGTGCCCTTCTACTTCTACCTGGGAGGATTTGTCGGCGTTGGTACTGTCTTCGCCAACAACTACGCCTTCGGTGCCCTCGGCGCATCCCTTGCCGTTTCCCTCGCCCTCCTGGGACAGAGCGGCTTTTCCCTGATCCTTGACGCGACGGGTTTGCTTGGCCGCCGGCGCTATCCCATCGGTGCGCGCCACCTTCCCGGGATACTCCTCGCCATGCTGGGCGTCGCTGTCCTCGCCGGAAGCTGGCGAATGGCGCCACTCGCCATGATCGCAGCCCTCGCCTCAGGCGCCATCCCGGTCCTCTCGGTCCTGCTCAACTCCGAACTGGGGCGCAGGAAGGGCATCTTCAGGAGCACCCGCATCAACTACATCATGGGCCTCGCGACGACCCTCATCCTAGTCCTCGCCCTTGGGCCCCCACTGGCCGGCGCAGCCAAGGCGGTGCTTGCCGCGGGTCCGGTCCTGGCCCTGGGCGGGGGCGTCATGGGGGTCGCCGTGGTCGCAGGGACGAACCTGATCTTTCCCCGCATCCCGGCCTTCACTGCCACCCTGCTCATGTTCTCCGGGCAGGCACTCGCCGGTGTCCTCATCGACCTGATCGCCGAAGGGGCCTTCGACGCGAGGAAGCTCGGCGGCACCGCGATCCTTCTATGCGGCCTAGCGGCCAACGCCCTGCTCTCGAGGCGCCCCGTCCTTGGGCCTATGTCTCGCTGAACAGGATGGTGTAGCCCAGGCCTTTCCCGCTCGCGCAGCTCACCGCTGCCCTGAGTTGGGTCTCGGCCAGGCTAAAGAAGATCTTCATGCCCATGCTGCCGTCCCTCCTGGGGTCGAATCCCGCCGGCAGTCCCACTCCGTCGTCGGATACCTCGATGAGGATGGCCCCGCCAGGCCTGCGCGACAGTCCGACCCTGATGCCGCCCTTCGCCTCGCCAGGGAAGGCGTATTTCAGCGAGTTCGACACCAGCTCGTTTATGATCAGGCCACAGGGTATCGCGGTGTCCAGGCTGACGAAGACATCCTCAAGGTCCAGGGTGACGCTGATCCTGTCACCCGAGATGTCGTAGCCATCCATGAGGATGTGGATGAGGTCGAAGAGGTAGCTCTTCAGGTTAAGGCGCGAGAGATCCTCGTTGTCGTAGAGCATCTGATGGACCAGAGCCATCGCGCGGATGCGGTCCTCGGCATCCCCGAAGGCACGCCTGAGCCGGGGGTCTTCCGCCTCGGTGGACTGCATGTTGAGGAGGGAGATGATCACATTCATGTTGTTCTTGGTCCTGTGGTGCAGCTCCCGCAGGAGGACCTCCTTCTCCCTCAGCGAGTCCTTGAGCCCTTTCTCGGCCTTGTTCTTCTCGGTGACATCCTTGGCCATGGAAATGAGGATGCGCTTGCCATCCACAAGTTTCCCGAGGGGTGCAGAGCTGAAAGCCCAGGTGCGGTCCTCCCCGGCCTTTGTCCTGATGACGAACTCGCCCTCCTCCACCCTCGAGTTCGCCTGGAACAGGGCGTCGATGTTGGCCTTGACCGATCCGCCGCTCTCCCCGTAGGCGAATTGGGTCCATTTGGCGAGGGTCGGGATCTCCTCGAGTGAATAGCCGGTGATATCGGTCCATGTCCTGCTGAGGGCCTCGACGGTCCCATCCTCTGCGCTGATCATGATGGGGATCGGGGCCTCCGATATCGCGCTGCGGAAGCGTTCCTCGCTGAGGCCGAGCTTCATCAAGGAGAACTTGAACTGGAGCCGGGAATACACGAGGCCGAGCACCAGGGAGGTCTCAAGAGCGATGAAGAGGAGGGCGGCAAGGATCTGCCACCTGTAAAGCTGCCAGGGTCCGGCCGGCCGATTGATGATGATGCTGTTAGCGGGAAGCAGGGCCTCCCTGATGTTCCAGCGGGTGAGTTCCTTCTGGTCGAAATAGTTGTTGTTGATGAAAGGATGGGCAGGGATGACGGCTGGATCGGTCCCGCTCAGGACTGCCAGGGCGAGCTCCGCCGCGTCCTTGGTGAAGTCCCGGAAACTCACGAGGTTCCCTCCAAGGATGCCGAAACCAAGGTAGGTGTCTGATATGCCGTGGATGGGGGCGTTCGCGAAACGGGAGAGATAGGAGAGCGCATCCCTTGGGTTGTAGCTGTTGCCGGCTCCGTCCCGGTACACAGTCAGGTAGAGGATCACGCTGTCGGGCGGGAGGGCAGAGACAAGGCGGCCGATTTCCTCAAGGCTGTAGTCGCGGAGGACCTGTATCCTCAGCCTGTCCGAGAAATCGGCGAAGGCCTTTTCGGCGATTCCGGCGTACACAAGGTCCTGGGCGCTCGTTCCTGTTACCGTGAAGACCTCCTTCACGCCAGGATGAAGCCTCAGGATATTCTCGAGGCCCCTCCCAATGTCGACGCGCTTGAAATTGCCTGTGACGCCCTTCGGCAGGGTCTTCCCGCCGAGGTAGCCCTCGGTGATTCCGCACATGACGACGGGTGCGGCACGGAAGATCGCGGCATGGTCCTCGTAGAAATCCCAGGAAAAATCGTCGGTGACGATCACGAGGTCGAGGGCGGCATACCTTGCGTTCAGGAGGCGTAATCCTTCCACCTGCATTTCGGGCTTGGAAAAGCGGACGAGCTCGAGGTATTCGCTGTAGATCGTGACATTGATCGAGTTCGAGGACTTCAGGACCTCGAGGAAGACCTGGTCCATGAGCATGTTTGCCGGGAGGAAGGGGTTGTCCGAATGAAGGATCAATACCCTTTTCTGCTCAAGGTGAGTACTGGGCGGAAGGCCCGGCGGCGGAGTCTTGGCCCAAAGGGCGTGGACGGAGAGGAAAGCCGCCGCCGTGACAAGAAATACCCGTCCTCTCATGCTCTGGCTCCCCTGGCGCTTTTTTTACTCTTTCCATAGGCTCATCGAGACAGTCCAGATGTGGCCGTCGACATTGAAGTCGAAATCGCCGGTGAGGCCGAGGCTGGTGCTGTCATTCGAACTCGCGGAAATGACGCTCGAGAATTTCTCGATCCCTCCGTCGCTGAAGCGGAGGCCCAGGTTCTTGCCGTCCCAATTCCAGGAAAACATGGTGCTGACCGCGCCCTTCTTCATCTGCCCTGTCTTGTCTATGTAGAAGGTGTAGTGCCGGGATTCGGGCGAGCTGAGTTTCGAGACACCGGTCTTCGGATCGGTCAGTCCGACCATGACCACCCGCCAGGCACCGATGAAAGGCAGAGCTGTCTTGGTCTCGGCCGGGCCCTCGGCGGCGAGAGGAAGAAGTGCAAGGCAGAGCACAAGGGCAGCGAAGAACCGGTGCTTTTCCATATCCTGACCAGAATTGTACTGTGCTGGCCCGAGGAGTCAAGGCGTGCGATTCCTTCCCGTCAATACCTGGCCTTTTCCCGGTATACTTGTAGGAGAGCCTGTTCAAGAGGGGTTGCCTAGGATGATCAAGGACCTGTCCCTGGTGCACGAGATCAGCGAGCCCAGCTCGGAGTCCGGGGGGCCCCCTCCGCTCCTGCTCCTGCTTCACGGCATTGGCAGCAATGAGTTCGACCTGCTGAGCCTCGCCCCCGAACTTGACGGCCGCCTCTTCTGCGTGAGCGCGAGGGCACCCCACCGCATGGGCGAGGAAGCCTACGCTTGGTTCCACGTCCAGGCCGGGCCCGAGGGACCGGTGATACGAGCCGACGAGGCCGAGGCCAGCCGGCTCCTCCTCCTCCGGTTCATCGACGAACTCGTGGCCGAATACCGTCTTGATGCGAAGAGGGTTTTTCTCATGGGATTCAGCCAGGGCGCGGTGATCGGACTCAGCGTGGCACTGACCAGCCCCGAGAGGGTCGCCGGGATTGTCGCGATGAGCGGCCGCCTCCTGCCTGAGGTTCTCCCCCTTGTCGCCGGGCATGAGGCACTTTCCTCGCTGTCTGTGTTCATCGCGCACGGCATCCAGGATGGGGTCCTGCCGATCGGATATGGAAGGGCAGCCAGGGACAGGCTTTCCTCCATGGGTGTCGACCTTGACTACAGGGAGTATCCCATGGGCCATGAGGTCGCTTCCGAAAGCCTGCGCGACATATCCTTCTGGCTAGCTCAGAAGATCGCCCGATAGGGGGAGGATGGCCATGCGAGAGGCTATGAAGACCGAAATCGTGGGGGATGGACCGCCCATCGTCCTCGTGCCCGGAGGCCTCACCGGGTGGCTTTCGTGGAAGCCCCATGTCGCTCGTCTCGCGAGGGACCACAGGGTCATCAGGGTGCAGCTCCTCAACGTCGACCTGGGCCTGAGGAACGAGCGTCTCCCGGAAGGGTATTGCGTCGGCATGGAGCAGCGCGCCCTTGGCGAGGCCATAAACCGTGAGGGCGTCCTCGAGGCCGATCTGGCGGCCTGGTCCTTCGGGGCCGAGGTCGCGCTTAGCTACGCCATCGACAATCCCGATCGGGTGCGCAGTCTCACCCTTATCGAACCTCCCGCGATATGGGTCCAGCGATCGCGCGGCCCCCTTTCGCCAGAATTGCTTGAGCAGCAGCGGCTTCTGGCTGCCATGTGGAGAACCGAGATCAGCGAGGAACAGCTCGCCTGGTTCTGCCATTTCGCGGGCTTCGTCCCGCCCAACCTCGACCCGAGGGATCTCGCCGGCTGGCCAGCCTGGTTCGCGCATCGCCAGTCACTGGCCCACGGCGACGCGACCTACCAGCATTCGGACGACATCGCCAAGGTCAGGGCCTTCGCGAAGCCGGTACTCCTTTTCAAGAGCAGGGACTCGCCAGCCTTCCTCAAGCAGATCGTGCACATACTTGGTGAGGAATTCCCCCGCGCCCTGGTCCACGACATACCCGGGGGACACGCCCTCCACATTGTGAGGATGGGGGAATTCCTTGGCTATTTCCTGCCCTTCCTCCAAGGGGAGGAGGAGCCAGGCGGGGAGGGGCCAGGCTAGGTTCCCCCGCCTCCGCCCGCCTTGCGCCGCCCTGGCCACTCCCGTTGGCATGGACCGAAAGTTCATTATTACTCACTCGATGCATTCAGTCATTATTATATTATGATCACAAACTTCGGCCCACCCGAGACTGCGAGGAGGGAGCAGGATGCTGATGCCGGACCAGGTCTGCGGCGCAGCCGAACTCATCGCCTTGAGGACGCGCGACGAGGATCTCCTATCGATAGGCAAGGAACTCTCCGAAAGGGTCAGCCTCCTCATCGAAACCGCTTTCTCCGAGAAGTGCAGGATGATCTGTGAGGGCATCTCGTCTATCCTGGAGGCGGAGGGCTATAGCCCCTTGGTCAGCGCCCCGGGCTCCGTCCTTCTCACCAAGAAACGAGGCTTCGAATATCTCCTCGTCAACCGCGACAATGAGAAATACATCTCTCGATCCGGGCGGGGGATCAAACAGGCGGCTTGGTCACTCTTCTGCGAGCCTAGGCCATCGCGGCCCTTGGCGAGGTACAGTTTCCCCGCCGAGACGGAGCGGATGATGCTCGAAGCCAAGGCAGGGGCACTCGAGACTTACATAAGGGAATGCCGCGATTTCATCGCGGCTTTCGATTCCGCACGCATGGGCATCGTCGTGGTGCCAGATGGCGAAATGGTCGGCACTGGAAAGGCGCCGGGAAGCCCGAGGCCCGCATGCGCCGAGGAGCTGATCAGGATAGTCCTGGCCTGGCCGAGGGAAAAGGGATGATTGGCAAGGCCGAGGAGGCTTCCAGCGGGTCCGAGGAAGGATATCGCAAGCTCTTCGAATCCCTGAACGAGGGGTTCTGCGCCATCGAGATCCTTCTCGATGAGGAAGGCCTACCCGGGGATTGCGTTTTCAAGGAGATGAATCCAGCCTTCCTGAGACAGATGGCTGGCACCCATGACGGTGACCCGCTGCGCGAGCTCCACGAGACCGGGCGGAGCCGCTGGCTTGAGCTGTACTGGCAGGTCGCCAGGACTGGGGTTCCCGCCTGTTTCGAAATCGAGGCAAGGGACACCGGGCGGTTCTACGATGTACGCGCATTCCGGATCGGAGGGCCGGAGAGCCGCAAGCTCGGCATCCTCTTCAACGACATCACCGATCGCAAGAGCGCCGAGCTGGAAAGGGAAAGGATGCTTGAGCAGCTGCGCGAGAGATCATCAGAAATCCAGAAGATAAACAACGAGCTCGAGCTCAGGCAGGAGAAGATCGCGGCGCAGTCCGAGGAGCTGCAGGCGACGAACGAGGAGCTGCGGCGCAACAATTCCGAGCTCGTCTCGGTGACTCGCTCTCTTGACGAGGCCCGCTATTACCTGGAGAGCCTGATAGGCTCAGCCAATGCCCCCATCATAGTGTGGGACTCAGGCTTCGTCATCACGAGGTTCAACCAGGCCTTCGAACGGCTTTCCGGATACCGGGCCTGCGAGGTGCTCGGCAGGCAGCTGGGCCTTCTCTTCCCGCCGGCAAGCAAGGAAGAGGCCCTCGAGAAGATAAGGAAGACCCTCGAGGGCGAGCACTGGGACTCGGTCGAGATTCCGATCCACTACAAATTCGGCGGAGTGCGGACCGCTCTCTGGAACTCGGCGAACATCTACGATGAGTCGGGCATCCTTCAGGCGACCATCGCCCAGGGCCAGGACATCACCTCACGCAAGCAGGCCGAGTCCGAGCTGCAGGAGGCGAAAGCCCAGGCCGAGCTCTACCTCGATCTGATGGGCCACGACATCAGCAACATGCACCAGATCATGCTCCTCCAGCTCGGCCTTGCCCGGGAGATCCTGGTCCTGAATGGCCAGATCGACGGGTCAAATGGCAGGCTGATCGAGGTTTCGATAGAGACCCTCGAGAAGGCCGCAAGGCTGATCGACAATGTCCGGATGCTGCAGAGGCTCAAGACCGGCGACTACCGCTTTGAGGCGGTTGACCTCGGCAGGATGATCGAGGACCTGCTCAAGCTGTACTCCAACATCCCCGGCAGGGAGCTTGCCATCGACTATTCACAACAGAGCCCATGCCTGGTCCGTGCCAATCCAATCTTGAAGAATGCGTTCGCGAACCTTCTGGACAACGCGGTGAAGCATTCCCAGGGCAAGCTCGAGATAGGCATCGAGATCCACAGGGTCAGTCTCGAGTCCCGTCCCTTCTGGAGGGTGGAAATCGAGGACAACGGAAGGGGCATCCCGGACCAGCTCAAGGCCGAGGTCTTCCAGAGGCTGAAGAGGGGAGGTACGATGGCAAAGGGCACCGGGCTGGGGCTTTACCTCGTCAGGTCTCTTGTGGAAGGATTTGGAGGCAGGGTGGAATGCCAGGACAGGGTCCTGGGCAGCTGTGAGCAGGGAACCAGATTCGTGGTCCATCTACCTGCGTTTGAGGAGGGCTAGGCATGGGAAGCGCGAGAGTCGGAGTAGTCGACGATGATCCCCTGATGCTGAAGACCTACGAGATGCTCTTCGAGCACCTGGCCATACCCGTGGCATTTGTCGCGAGCAACGGTCCCTCGGCACTTGAGAAGCTGAGGGTCGCCTCCACGCGGCCCAACCTCATCCTTGTCGACTACAGGATGCCCCTCATGAGCGGCATTGAGTTGATGCACGAGATCAGGAAGACCGACCCGGGAATAAAGATCGTGTTCAGCAGCGGCGATGTGAGCGTCCAGGAGGAGGCGATGAAGGCAGGGGGAGACGCCTTCCTGAAGAAGCCTTCGAGGATCGAGGAGATCGTCGATTGCATAACCTGCCTGACCTGCGCCGACCGGGCGATCTAGGTCCTGGTGTCGCCTTCCGCTCGCTAACATCGTGTTCGCTCGCTCCGGGCCGCGGCGGATCGCTGGAGGCACGCATCGTGCGTGCCTCCCTGCGCTCCCGCGCAGCGCGATCCGCCGTTCAAGACCCGTCCCTCAATGTTGCCGGGGACGGGTCTTGAACCCGCACGCGCATTGCTGCGCAAGGGATTTTAAGTCCCTGGTGTCTACCAATTCCACCACCCCGGCGGTCGAAGGGAAATGATATCGGCCACCGCGTCGCAGGGTCAAGGTCGCGGGACGACTATGACCCTGACCCCCGAGGCCTCGATGGCGGCGAGCTCCTGCGGGTCGGCTGAGGCGTCGGTGACCAGGACGTGGACCCGGGAGATGGGGACGCAGGCGAAGTTCGAGGTGGTGCCGACCTTTGTGCCGTCGGCGACGACCACGACCTCTCCGTTGCAGCGTTCAGCCATGAGCCGGTTGATCGCCGCCTCGGTATAGACGGAGAAGGTGAGCCCGGTCTTCGCGCTCACCCCGTTGACGCCGAGGATGCACATCGACGCGTGCACCTGGGACAGGGTGAGGGCAGCGAAGTCCCCAAAGAGGGAGCGGGACTTCGCCCTGTACTCGCCGCCGAGGAGGATGAGCTCGACATTGGAACCGCCGATCTCGGCGGGCGCCGCTGCGTTGTTGGTGACCACCCGCAGGGAGCGGTCGCGCAGGTGGTGGAGGACGGCGAGGGCTGTCGAGCCGGCGTTGAGCAGGATGGTCGACCGCTCGCTGACCAGGGCGGCCGCTGCGGCTCCGATCGCGCCCTTCGTGGCCGCGTGGAGGAGGCTCTTGTCTTCGTAGACGAGCTCCATCACGGGGCGGTCCTTGAGCCGGGCTCCGCCGTGATAGCGCTCGACGAGGCCCTCGTCCGCGAGCTCCTCGAGATCCCGGCGGATGGTGATCTCCGAAACGCCCAGCTTTTCGCGGAGATCGAGGACCTTGGCTCCGCCTTCGTGCTCGAGCAGCTGGATGAGCCTCTGTCTTCTCTGAGCGATAATCCTTCCCGAGCCCCTCAAGTTTGCGCCCTCCGCCTTTGCGAGTATATGCTGCTGATGCCAATGCGGCTTTGTGCCGGTGAAGCTGGCGAGTACCGATCAGAATAGCGAGTTAATGATCGTATCTTATCGCGCCATTCCCTGCGGCGCAAGCAAGAGGGGCCTGTTTTTGCTGGCTTGCGATGCTGTCTCGGGCGGCAAAAATAGGTTGACAGGGGTATGAGGGCGTGGTTTACTTTCACGAAGAAAGAAAAGCCAAAGGAGGCTATTATGAGGAAGATCGCGGCCATCGCCTTTGTTGCGTTCATCACCATCTCGGGTCTGGGGGCGCAGACAATCAATGTCCTGCTTTGGGACGATCCCTACCCGAAGGCCCTGCAGGCAATGCTGCCCGAATTCGAGAAAGCCACCGGCATCAAGGTCAACATCGAGATGCTCCAGCCCCCCCAGGTCCTCACCAAGACCTCTGTCGCGGTGAGCAAGACCTCGACCGACTATGACATCGTGGCGATGGATGAGGGCAACGTGCCCCTGTTCGCGAACCTCATGGTCCCCTACGAAGCCTGGCCCGCGGGCAAGAAATTTCCCAAGGTCGGCAAAGAGACCGTGACCCCGGCCATGCTCGACGTCGGCATGTGGGACGGCAAGCTCGTCGGCCTGCCGATCAACGGCAACCTCTATGTGTGGATGACCCGCAAGGACCTCGTCGAGAACCCCCAGTACAGGAAGGACTTCAAGGCGAAGTACAACTACGACCTTGGGGTGCCCAAGACCTTCAAGCAGATGCTCGAGATGGGAACCTTCTTCAACGAGCGCGGCATTTCGGCTGGCTTCGGTCCCTTCAATGGCGGCCCGGCAGGCGTGCACGGCGAGGCGATCTTCATGTGGGAATCCTATGGCACCCACTTCATCGACTACCAGGGCGGAAAGTACAAGGTCGTCCTTGACGAGAAGAAGGCCACCGAGGGCATGGAGTTCTACAAGAAGCTGATGGCGATCTCCCCCAAGGGCGCCGAGACCATGGCCCATGTCGAGCGCCAGGCCGCCTTCGCCGCCGATCCCAAGGGCGTCTTCTCGATGTTCATCTGGCCGGCCCAGATCTCGGCCTACGAGGATCCCGACAAGTCACTCGTGGCAGGCAAGATCCTCTATTCGGCCCCACCCGCCGGCCCAGCCAAGACGGTGGCCGTCCGCGGAACCTGGGCCCTGTCCATCCCCGCCGCCTCCAAGCAGCAGGCCGCAGCGGCCGAGTTCGTCTACTGGTGGGCCTCCAAGGACATCGCGTCGAGGCTCGTAGAGGCCAACACCATCCCCGCGCGAAGCGACGCCCTCGCCGATCCTAGGTTCGCCAACAAGCCATGGCTCGCCGCGATCGCCGAGTCGATGAAGTACGCCACCGCCCGGCCCAGGCTCAAGGAGATCCCCCAGATCCAGGACATCGTGAAGAAATACTGGATCCAGGGCATCACCGGCCAGACTCCCTGCGTAGACGCTGTGAAGGCCATCATCAAGGAAACCAACGCCGTCCTCGCCGCGGCCGGCAACTAGAAGCGGGCATCGATGAACCGGGGAATCGGCTTGAAAGGGATCGAAGGCGATCCTTCTGTCACAGATCGGCTTGGTTCCCCGGTGGCCGCGAGGCAGACGCCCGCGGCCGATGCGATAGCGGGGCCGCGGGGAGCAAGGCCCGGCCTCGGGAAAAGGCTCAACGACGCACCACCATGGCTCTTCCTCCTCCCGGCCCTCCTGGTCGTCTTCGCGGTCCTCATCTTCCCCATACTCTTCTCGCTCTATGTATCCTTCTTCAACTGGCCGCTCTCCTCGGGAGCCGGTGAGCCCAGGTTCGTCGGTCTGGGCAACTACTCTGCCCTGGCGATCGATCCCGAATTCTGGAACAGCCTCAAGCTCCAGCTTGGCTTCATCTTCATCGCCATCCCCCTTGAGCTCTTCCTCGGCTTCTGCGCCGCCCTCCTGCTCAATCGCGAATTCTTCGGCGCCCGGGTGGTCAGGACCCTCCTCCTCTTGCCGGTCTTCTTTCTGCCGATCGTCTCGGGAATGACCTGGCGCTTCATGCTCCAGCCGCGCTACGGCCCCTTGAACGCCCTCCTCATCGCCCTTGGCATCCCCGAGATGACCTGGCTCAACGATCCCACCTTCGCCTATGTCGCGATCGTGGCCCAGGATGTCTGGAGGATGTGGCCCTTCATGTTCATGCTCCTCTACGCCGGCCTCACGAATGTCCCGAGCGAACTGCTCGAGGCGGCGGAGATCGATGGCGCCACTTACGGGAGGCGTCTGCGCAGCGTGATCGTTCCCCTCCTCGTGCCGACCATCCTCACGGCCGTGCTCCTTCGCATCATCGACGCCCTGCGCGTGTTCAGCGAGGTGTACGTCATGACCGAGGGAGGGCCGGGCTCGGCCACCCTGCTCTTCTCGCTATACACCTACAGGCAGGGCTTCACCTACATGCGGGTGGGCATGGCGAGCGCGATGGCGATCTTCCTGCTTGTGCTGTCCATACTCTTCGCGACCACTCTGGTGCGGAGGAACATGAGCCTCGACGAGCTCGAGCGCAAGGCGGGCGGACGATGAACGCGATTGGCAAGAAACGCAGGAAGGCCTTCACGACGGTCCTGATAGCGATCGGGGCCTTCATGGTCCTCGCGATAGAGCTATACCCGATCGGCATAACCCTCCTTAACGGTTTTCGCAAGGATATCGTCATCCTGAGCGGCAGGCCCTTCGAGCTGTCCCAGCTCTCCCTGCGGAGCTACGAGCTCGTCCTCAGGAACCCGGGCTTCCTCCTCGGCATGAAGAACTCGATCCTCATCGGCCTCCTGGCCACCTTTGTCTCGGTCCTGGCCGGGGCCATGGCCTCCTACGGGGTGTCCCGCTACCATTTCAAGGGGAGGGACGCGCTGGCCTACGGCTTCCTCGTGTTCCGCATGCTGCCCCAGATCTCCCTGGTCATCGCCCTCTACCTGATGTTCAAGATGGCGCACATCCGCGACACCGTCTTCGGCCTCACCCTCGCGTACTCGAGCTTCAACATACCCTATGTCATCTGGATGCTCCTGCCCTTCTTCGCGGCGATAGACAAGAGCTACGAGGAAGCGGCGCGAGTCGACGGCTGCTCGCCCTTCGGCGTCTTCTGGCGCGTCTTCCTCCCCCTCGCCGCGCCAGGCCTCGTCGTGAGCGCCGTCTTCGCCTTCATCAACTGCTGGAACGAATTCCTCTACGCCCTGATATTGACGGGCGTCAACGCCAAGACGGCCCCCATCGCGATCAACGGCCTGATCGGGGGCGAGACCCTCACCTGGGGCCAGGCCTGCGCGGCCGGCACCCTCATGCTCGTGCCGGTCTTTGTCTTCACGGTCACGATGCAGCGCTTCCTGGTCCGGGGCATCTCGGCTGGCGGCGTGAAAGGCTAGGACCACGGTGGACAAGTTTATCCTGCGCGAGCTCTCAGGCGGTTTCGAGATCGAGGTCGCCGGCAAGGTGGTGATTCGCCACAGCAGGGGAGAAGCCTTCCTGAGCGCCGGCCTGGGCGAGGGCCGCTTCGAGATGTACCGCGGCAACTTCGAAATCTCGGAACGGCTTGGCGAGCTGGTGGCCCTGAGGGACTACGAGCTGGGCGAGCTGCGGAAGTCCCTGGACGGAGAGGGCCTCGTGCTCGCCGAGCTCAGGTTCTCCCGATCGGGGGCCTACTCGGTCTCGGCCCGGTTCGGGATCGAGGACGGCAGGCTCGTCATACGCCTCGCCGCCCTGGGCGAGGAGGCGGCCAAGGCCAACCGCTGGCGAATCGCCATCGCCGCCGAGGAGGGTGAAAGGGTCTATGGCTGCGGGGAGCAGTTCTCCCACCTCGAGCTCAGGGGGCGGCAGTTCCCGCTCTGGACGAGCGAGCAGGGCGTGGGCAGGAACAAGTCGAGCCTGGTGACCTGGCAGGCCGACGTCGAGGGCAAGGCCGGGGGCGACTACTGGTGGACCTTCTTCCCCCAGCCGAGTTTTGTCTCCTCGAGGAGGCTCTGGTACCACCTCGACACGAGCGCCTATGCCTGCTTCGACTTCCGCTCCCCTGAGCGCCACGAGCTCTCCGCCTGGGCCCTGCCGCGTGAGCTGGTCATTGGCTGGGCTGACACGATGGCCGGTCTCGTCGGCAACCTGGCGGCTTATTTCGGCCATCAGGGAGAGCTGCCGGAGTGGTGCCACGAGGGGATCATCCTGGGAATCCAGGGCGGGACCGAGACCTGCCTCGAGAAGCTTGAGACGGCTCGGGCCGCGGGGGTGGCGGTCGCCGGGATCTGGGCCCAGGACTGGGAGGGGGTCAACCACACGAGCTTCGGCCAGCGTCTTCGCTGGAACTGGGTCTGGGACAGGGAAAGGTATCCCGGCCTCGACAAGGCGATCCGCGCCCTCGCGCTCGAGGGCGTGAGGTTCCTCGGCTATATCAATCCCTATGTAGGAGCTGGCATGAGCCTCTTCAATGAGGCGGCAGGGCAGGGCTTCCTGGCCAGGAACAAGGCAGGCGGGAACTACCTGGTAGATTTCGGCGAGTTCGAGGCGGGGATCGTGGACTTCACGAATCCCGAGGCCTTCGAGTGGTACAAGGGCGTTATCCGAAGGGAGCTCCTCGACTTCGGGCTCTCGGGCTGGATGGCCGACTTCGGAGAGTACCTGCCAACGGACGCAGTCCTCTTCGACGGGACGAGCGCCGAGATCGCGCACAATGCCTGGCCGGCCACCTGGGCCCGGTGCAACCGCGAGGCGGTCGACGAGTCGGGGAGGGCCTCAGAGGCCCTGTATTTCATGCGCGCGGGAGGGGCGGGCAGCCAGGCCTGGTGCCCCATGATGTGGGCGGGTGACCAGAACGTGGACTGGTCGGAGGACGACGGCCTGCCCTCGGTGATCACCGCTGCCCTCTCCCTGGGCCTGAGCGGCCACGGCCTGAGCCACAGTGACATCGGCGGTTACACGACCCTGTACGGGATGAAGCGCACGAAGGAGCTCTTCATGCGCTGGGCCGAGCAGGCCGCCTTGAGCCCCCTCATGAGGAGCCACGAGGGAAACAGGCCGAGGGACAACTGGCAGTTTGACAGCGATGCCGAGACCCTTGGGCACCTCGCCCGCATGGTCCGCTTCCATGTCGCCCTCGCGCCCTACCTGAAGGCGGCGATCGCCGAAAACTCGAGGACAGGCCTGCCGGTGATGCGGCCCCTCTTTCTCGGCCACGAGGAGGACGAGGCATCTTGGACGGTCAAGGACGAGTACCTTCTGGGCGGGGAGATGCTTGTCGCGCCCGTGGTGCGAGAAGGCGCTTTGTCGCGGACAGTCCATCTGCCCGGGGCTGCCTGGGTCCATGCCTGGTCGGGTCGGCGCTACGGCAGTGCGGGGCCGGCCGAGGTCTTGATCGAGGCGCCCCTCGGCGAGCCGCCCTGTTTCTGGAAGGAGGGCTCGGCCTGGTCGGCGCTTTTCGCCAAGGCAGTGGAGGAGGCCAGGGCCTAAAGCTCGGGGCGGCCCCACGCTGCAGGCTCCGCGGCGGCCCCGCGGCAGCTAGCCGTAGATCATCCTTCGGATCTGCCGCTCGGAATGCGGCGGGGCCGCGAACCTCCTGCGCTCGAGCTCAGCCTTGATGATGGGAAAGATGTCCTGGTTCTTGAGGCACCCGGCCTGGAGCTCCCTGTGGCGCCGCAGCACGTATTCCCTGCTGGTCTCGGCGGTCGCCTCGAGGAAGTCCTTCAGCACCTGCCTGAGGAGGGCCTCGTCGAGACCCTTCTCCCGGCCAAGGCGAAGGAATTCGGTGAACACTGGCATTTCGTTTTCCATGCTTTCCTCCTTCATGCGCTGACGCTCGAGAAGATAAAGGCGGGATCAAGCACCGCCACAAACTTCTCGTCGCATCGGCCCATGCCCTGCAGGGAGCGGAGTTCCCCGTAGCGCGTGAGCGTATCGCCCCTCTGGATCGAGGATGGCTCGATCTCTATGACGGCCTCGACAGAATCCACGAGGGCGCCGATGAGGACAGTCTCGTTTCGCAGGCTGCTCGTCAGGATGATGAGGCTCGGTTTGGTGTCTGCCCAACAGAAGGGCAGCTCGAGCCAGATGCGGAGGTCGATGACGGGCAGGACCGCGCCCCTCAGGTTCACCACGCCCATGACATATTTCTGGGAACGTGGCAGTCTCGTGATGGAGGCCGTCTCGAGCACCTCGTGCACTGAGCTGACGGGTATGGCATAGCAGGCCTCGGCAAGGGTGAATTTCAGGTATTGGTTGTCGCTGGTTTCCATCATGGCTTCCCTCCGAATGACTCGCGGGCAGGGAGGCTTCCTTCGAAGACCGCTCTTGCCCGTATACAGTCTTAAGCAGGCTGCGTGCCAAGGATCCGGAATGTCGGAGTAGAAGATTCTGATTTGTTAATTCATTTTATGAAAACCAATTATCACCGATGCCGATGGGAGGCCAGATCCCCTGCTTCTGGGCCTATCCTAAAGCAGCCGCATCGGGTGTCAGGAAACTGGACATTGGCTTCTCAAGCCTGTCCAGTTCCTTGACACCCTGTTTCCGCAAGTTCCCTTAGGCCGCCATGCTTGCGAGAATGAAGGCCGGATCGAGGACAGCCACGAATTCCCCTTCGTGCTGGGCCACGCCGGCCAGGGCTCCCGTGCCGCGGTACTGCGAGAGGAGTCCACCCTTCTGGATCGAGCCCGGATCGAGGTCGATGATGGCCTGGAGTGGGTGATGCGGGCGGGGGCCAGCGAGCCTCTCCTGGCGATTGCTGGCTTCGCATGCTTCCCCGGGCGAGCTATCTCCTCGATGATGTTGATGCTCGACGCGATGTTCCTCATCGCCTGGACCGTGGCTGGGAGAGGGCCTGGGCTGTCGAGCTGAGCTGCTCGCTTCCCGAGGTCACGTTCTGCGAGGCCTGCTGTATCGTAGCGAGGATCATGGCGAGGCGGTCCCGATCCTCGATCCTGGTTCAGGAAGTTGCGAGTCCAGTTACTGGACGGCGCGAGGGCCTGGTGTGTCAGGTATTCTTACGTCTTCTCCATGTCGGCGACCTTCTTGTAGAGGGTCTGGCGGCTGATGCCGAGCATGCCGGCGGCGAGGCTCATGTTTCCGGTGGCCCTCTCGAGGGCCAGGGCGACGAGGGCGTTCTCGGCCTCCCTAAGGGTCGGAAAGTTCTCACCGCAGAGCGATATCGGCAGCCCACCGCAGGCTTCAGCCGGGGCGAGGCCGGGCATCGCTGCACCCTCACCCTCGCTCGAGAGACGTTCGCGGATCGCCGAGACATCGAGCTCCCCGTTCCTCGCCTTGGCGACGGCGTCGTTCATGAGGGCCTCGAGCTCGCGGACATTGCCCGGGAAGTCATGGCCTGAGAGGGCAGAGAGAAGCTCCTCCGTGACCGCAGGCGGCGTCGATCCGAGGCTCTCCGCGGATTGGACGACGAAATGGCGGACGAGGAGGGGAATGTCCCTTCTCCTGTCACGCAAGGGGGGGATCCTTATGGGGTGGGTCTGGAGGCGGAAATAGAGGTCGCTCCGGAAACCGCCCGTCTTCACCGCCTCCCGCAAGTCCCTGGACGTGGCGGCCACCACCCTCGCCTCGGAGCGCATGGGCGCATCGGAGCCTGATGGGTAGTATTCCCCGTCCTGGAGGAGCCTGAGCAGCTTGACCTGTGAGCGCTGATCGAGGTCGCCTATCTCGTCAAGGAAGAGGGTGCCGCCCGCGGCCTCGCGGACAAGACCCGCACGGGCCGCGTCCGCTCCGGTGTAGGCGCCCTTGCGGTGCCCGAAGAGGGCGTCGCTGAACAAGCCGTCGTCCAGGCCCGCCGCGTTCACCGCCACGAAGGAGCCGCTCCTCCCGCTCGCCGCGTGGACTGCCCGGGCGAAGAGCTCCTTGCCGGTGCCGGTCTCACCCAGGACCAGGACGCTGTTGCGCGACGGCGCGATCGACTCGATGTACCTGAAGAGGTCGAGCATCCGCTGGTCGGCCGTCACGATCTCGGCGAAGGTCTCGGGGTGCTCGAGCCTGCCCTCGAGGACCCGCTCGCGGAATCCCTCGAGCTCGCGCCGGAGCTCGACCGTGGCGAGGCCATTCCACACCGAGACGAGGAGGCGGCCCTTGTCCACCGGCTTCACGATGTAGTCGATCGCCCCCGCCCGCATGCAGCGGACGATGCGTTCCGGCTCGGTGTCGCCCGTCACGACGATCACTGGGACCTCGGGCGAGCTGGCGGTGAAGCTCCCGAGGAGGGCCTCGCCGTCGGCCTGGGGGAGGAAGAGGTCGAGGAGGACGAGGGCGACCTGGCCCGAGGCGACGAGCCTGAGCGCAAGGGCGGGGTCGTCGGTCATCAGGCTGTTGCCGATGCCGGCCTCGGCCAGGATGAGGGAGACGCGGACGCGCAGGCCCTCGTCGTCGTCGAGGATGAGTATCGGGCGCTCGGGGTAGGGTGCTTGATTCATCGGGTGTTCTTCGTCGAAGTGTAGCCGAAGGCGCGCCGTCCCGCAATCACGCACCCTCGACGCGCGAGGCAGGATGATGGCATCATGCCTCGGTGGCAGTCGAAGAATACCTAATCACGCACGGTCGCCTCGTGCTTCCCCGCGCCGTCCTGGACGATGCCTCGATCCTCGTCCGCGACGGCAGGATCAAGGCCGTGCTCGAGAAGGAGGACAGGCTCCCCCCGGGCCCGAGGCGGATCGATGTCGGCGGGGCCTGGGTAAGCCCCGGCCTGATCGAGCTGCACATCCATGGCTGCGGGGGCATCGGTTTCGATGGGCTCGGGCCAGACCTCGCCTCGGGCGTCGAGGCCCTGAAGGCGGCCAGGGCCTTCCTCAGGGGGCGGGGGGTCACCACCTTTGTGCCGACCCTCCTGTGCCGCGAGGCCGAGCTCGGAGCCCTCGCCGCCGCCATCGAGGCCTCGGGCATCAGCGAGGGCGACCTGCCGGGCATGTATGTCGAAGGGCCCTTCGTGAACCCCTCAAGGCGCGGAGGCATCCCGGCCGATACGATACGCGATCCTGACTCGGCCTACCTGGGCAGGCTCATCAACCTGACGCGGAGCCGGCTCAAGCTCATGACGGTCGCACCGGAGCTCCCCGGCGCCCGGGAGATCATCGCCCGGCTCCTCGCGGTGGGCGTCCTTCCCAGCCTTGGCCACTCCGACTGCGTCCTCGACAAGGTCAGCCTGCCCGACGGCAGGTTCTCCATCACCCACCTCTTCAACGCCATGTCTCCCTTCTCCCACAGGGAGCCGGGCCTGGCGATGCTGCCCTTCCTGGACCGCAGGCCCTATGTCGAGCTGAACGGGGACGGGGTCCATGTGAACGAGGCGGCCCTCCGAGTCTGCGCGGCAGCCATCGACCCCGATCGCCTCATGCTCATCTCTGATGCCGTCATCGCCGCGGGCATGCCCTACGGGGAGTATTCCTATTATGGGACGCGGATAGTGTCCGGCCCGGATGGGGTGCGCTACGCCGAAACGGGCATCCTGATGGGCTCGAACCGCCTCGTGCCCGACGTGCTGCGCAACTGGTTGCGGACGACGGGATCCTCTGCGGAGAACGCTGTTCGCATGCTGAGCCTGACCCCAGCCCAGGCCCTTGGCATCGAAAAGCGCAGGGGGGCGATATCCCCTGGCCTGGACGCGACCCTCGTCGTCTGGGAGGGTGAGTTCGAGGCGGTCAGAACCATCTTCGAATAGGGGCGTCGACCCCGGTCATGGTTACTCCGGTAACCAGTCTATGGATACCTGGCTATGCAGTCACGCCCAGCCTGGGCTCCCCCTCAACCGGATAGATGTGCGGTGTCCACTTTGTAATCGATTGCAGGGCAAGGCATTGCTGGAGCCCTTAGTTTGGAGTTTTTGTCAAAGGATGCGAGACCCGGGGCAAGCCGGCAACAACCGCGCAGGATCCCGAGGCGCGGATGGCTGTGCTCGTCCCCGGGGGCGCGAATATTGCGGAATCTTCCATCCGCCCCCGATGCTGGCATGGTTCCAGCATTATAGGGCTTGAGCCGGCCCTGGCGCCGGACAATTCCTAGCGAGCAGGGAGCGTGCTTATGAAAAAGTCGATCATCGCGGTACTCGCGATCCTCATGATCGTCCTCGTGGCGATGCCTGGCTTCTCCCAGGCCAAGCTCAAGGTCCTCTTCATGCCTGGCGTTGCTGATCCCTTCTACTTCACCATGGAAAAGGGCATCAAGGCGGCGGCCGACAAGGCCGGCGTCGACCTCACGGTGGCCGAGTACCCGAAGGCCTGGGGCCCCGAGAACCAGATCCCCATCCTCCAGGCGACCATCGCCCGCGGCAAATTCGACCTGCTGCTGATCGCCCCGACCTCGAACGAGGCCCTCAAGGCACCGCTCAAGGCCATCTACGACAAGGGCACCGAGATCATCACGGTCGACACCTTCCTCGGCGACGGCGACTACTCGAAGAAGTCGGACTACAATTTCCCCCTCTCCTACATCGGCTCGGACAACGAGCTCGGCGGCAAGCAGATGGCCGAGCAGCTCGCGAAGCTCGTCGGCGAGAAGGGCAAGGTCTTCGTCGAGGCGACGAACCCCGACGCCTCGTCGGTCCAGGGACGCGTCAAGGGCTTCAAGGCCGGCGTGGCCGAGTTCCCGAAGATGCAGCTGGTCGGCGTTGAGTGGTGCCAGGACATCCAGCAGAAGGCCCAGGAGCAGACCCTCGCCGCCCTCCAGAAGGACAAGGACATCGTCGGCATCTTCGGCCTCAACGTCTTCTCCGCCCAGGGCGCGACCCAGGCAGTGATCAACGCCGGCCTCTCCGGCGCCGTGAAGATGTGCCTCTGGGACGCGACCCTCGACAACATCGCCAACCTCAAGAAGGGCAACGCCGACCTCGTCCTGGCCCAGAAGCCCGGCGAGATGGGCGCCCTGGGCATCGAGTGGGGCGTCAAGTACCTCAAGGACAAGAAGAACGTAAAGGTCCCCAAGAAGGTGATCCCCGGTTTCGAGTTCTTCACCCGCGAGAACGCCAGCAGCCCGGCTATGCAGCCCTTCATCTACCAGTAAGCAGCGACTCCTAAAGGAGCCCGGGGGGCATCGCCACGCGCGGCCTCCCGGGCTCGCCATAATCCAACACCACAGTGGAAGGCACACCATGAGTGACGATAGCGGCGGCTTCCTCGCCACGGGCCTCGGACGGAGCCTCGCGAACAACTGGGCGGCTTTCTTCCTCCTCCTCATGCTCGTCGTGTTCAGCATGACGGGGCAGAATTTCCTCTCGATCGTCAATTTCCAGAACGTCGTCCACCTCCAGACCGTCCCCCTCCTCCTCGCCGCGGCCGAGACCTTCGTCATAATCTCCGGCGGCATCGACCTCTCCATCGGCTTTGTCATGGGGCTCGTCTCGGTGAGCGCCGCAAGACTCATGCAGGCCTTTCTCGCCTCCGGCCTTCCGGTGGGCTGGGTCATAGTCCTCGCCTCAGGCATAGTCCTGGTCGGCTCCCTCATCCCCGGCCTCATAAACGGCATCATCATCACGCGCTTCAAGGTCCCGCCCTTCATCGCGACGATGGGCATGTGGGGCATCGCCAACGGTCTCGCGCTCAAGCTCTGCCAGGGCTTCCCCGTGGCCGGCCTCCCCGACGCCCTGCCCGAGATGGGCAACGGCTACTTCCTTTACGCCCTGCCCGGGCAGTTCATGAGCCTGTTCGGCAAGCCCTCCTGGTTCCCCGACGCCAGGGTGCGCGAGCTCTGGCGCCTCATCCCCTTCTCCCTGCCCTTCATCCTCGCGATCCTCGCTGTCCTTGCCTTCGCCCTCAAGCGCAAGCGCTTCGGCCGCCATACCTACGCGATAGGCGGAAGCATGGACGCGGCGGTCCGCTCCGGGATCGACGTCGACCGCCACGTCATAAAGATCTACACCCTCTCCTCCTTCCTGGCGGGGATAGCCGGGGTGTTCAACATCTTCCAGACGGGCATCGGCAACTACACGACCTTCAGCGCGATGTACGAGCTCTTCGCTGTGGCCGCCGTCATCATCGGCGGGGCGAGCCTCTCGGGCGGGAAGGGGAGGGTCTGGAGCTCGGCCGTGGGCGTCTTGGTGCTCGCCTTCCTCGAGAACGGCCTCGCCATCTCGGGAGTCCAGCCCTTCTACCGGTACATCGCAGTCGGCGTCCTGCTCGTCATAGCGGTGGTCATCGACAAGCTCTTCCCGAACCTGCGATAGGAGGCTCGAAGCCCATGAACACACAGGACACCGGAACACTTCCGCGGAAGGCCTTGCTCGGCAGCGGCGCCTTGCGCGCCTTCATCGGCGGACGCTGGGTCATCGCATTCCTCCTCCTCGAGACGGCCTACTTCTGTTTCAGGACCGAGGGCTTCGCCAACCTCAACTCGGCCCAGATCCTCCTGTTCTACGGGGTCCAGGTCTTCCTCCTAGCCGTCGCCGAGCTTTTCGTCATCGTCACAGGCGGGATCGACCTCTCGGTCGGCTATGTCCTGGGCTTCGCCTCGATCGTGTCGATCAAGCTCATCGTCTTCCTTGGAAATGCCGGCCTGCCCGCCCCCCTGGCCCTCCTACTTGGGGGAGCGATCACCCTCGTGATCGGCCTCGTTCCAGGACTCATCAACGGCTGGCTCGTCGCCTACCTGGGCGTGCCTCCCTTCATAGCCACCTTCTCGATGCTCGGCGTCTGCCACGGGGTGTCGGAGCTCCTGATCAACGGCATCTACGCCATGGGCCTGCCCCAGCTCGCCGCCGATATAGGGAACGGCCACTTCTTCTACCTGGCACCGGGGGGCATCGTCTCCTTCTTCACCAGGCCCGAGGTTGAGCGCGGAGTCCAGGTCCTCGAGGTCATCCCGATCATCGTCGTGGTGACCGCCATCGTGGTGGGCGTCTTCGCCTTTGTCCTGCGCCGCTCGCGCTTCGGCCGCCACATCTACGCGATAGGCGGGAACAGTGACGCGGCGGTGAGGGCCGGCATCCCCGTGAAGCGCAGGCTCCTCGGCGTGTACGCCCTCTCCTCCTTCCTCGCCTCCCTGGCCGGTGTCGTGTACGCCTTCATGTACGTGTCGGGCAAGGCCGACGCCGGGGCCAGCATCCTCCTCGACGCCATCGCGGCCGTCATGATCGGCGGAGCCTCGATGTTCGGCGGAACGGGAACCGTGGGCCGCACGATGGTGGGAGCGCTGATAATCGCGGTGCTCGAGCTCGGCCTGCGAATGTCGGGTACTCCGACCTTCAACAAGTACATCCTTGTCGGAGCGATCCTGATCTTCGCGGTGGTCATGGAACGCTACATGCCCGAATCCAGGAAATGACGGAGGACAGGAACATGGAATACGTGCTCGAGACCAGGGACATAGTGAAGCGCTTTGGCGGACTCACCGCGGTCGACAGGGTGAGCATAGGGGTGGAGGCCGGGGAGGTCCTGGCCCTCCTGGGCGACAACGGGGCCGGCAAGTCCACCCTCATCAAGCTGATCTCGGGCGTCTACCGCCCTGACGAGGGCGAGATCCTCATGGGGGGCAAGACGGTTCGCATCGAGTCGCCCATTGACGCGCTCGCCGCAGGCATCGAGACCATCTACCAGGACCTCGCCCTCGCCGAGAACCTCGACGTGGGGGCGAACATCTTCCTCGGCCGGGAGAGGATGAAGCGGAGCCTTGGGGTCCTCAAGGTCCTTGACGATCCGAGCATGGCCTTGGAGGCGCAGAAGGTCCTCGACCGGCTGGACATCCACATCCCCTCGCTCAAGAGCACCATCAAGACCCTGTCCGGAGGCCAGCGCCAGGCGGTCGCCATATCGAGGTCCATCTACTGGGACGCCAAGGTCCTCATCATGGACGAGCCTACGGCGGCCCTGGGCATCGCCGAGCAGCGCAAGGTCCTCAACCTCGTGCGGACCCTCAAGGACCAGGGCATCGCGATCATCATCATAAGCCACCAGATGTACGACGTGTTCGAGGTGGCAGATCGCCTCGCCGTCATGCGCCGTGGCGTCAAGGTGGGCGAGCGGGTCGTGAAGGACACGAGCCCCGACGAGGTGGTCGGCCTCATCGTGGGATCGGAGACGGTGGGCAAGCACTAGCAGGGGCCAGGCCGGGGGCTTCGCGTGACAGCGGACGCGGGCCCGGCTCCTCCGCAGGCGCATGGCCGAGCCGTGTGCTACTATGTGGCGATGTTAGTCCCGGGGCGCGCGGCATGAGGCTCTTCCAGAGGACCCTCCTGTATTTCATCGCGGTGATCGGCCTCCAGGCCCTCCTGGGGGGAGCGGCCATCGCGGCCCTCTTCGGCTCGATGCAGGCCAAGGACGTCGCGCGGGAGATCGGCGACGAGGCGCGCAACGCCTTCGAGTCCTTCCACAGCTGGAAGCTCGCCTTCTGGAAGGAGATCAACGAGATCGCGGAGGATGCCGAGCTCTCCTCCGCCGTGGCCCTGTCCTCGGGCTCCCCGACCGACGAGGAGGCAGTTGTGGGAAAGCTGCGTTCCCGCCTCGCCGGCTCGGGGGTCGAGGCTGCCCTCCTCAAGGACGATATCAAGGGACTCTCCCGGCTCCTGCTTTTCGAAATCAGGGACCCGATCGTGCCCGAGCCTGATCGCCTGCGGGACAAGAAGGTCCACCCCTATGTCGAGATAGTGTCGGCAAAGGGAGGCTTCTGGTTCGTCGGGGTCGTGCGCGTCTCGCCGGCCTCGCGGCGCCCCCTCGAGCTCTTCATCCTGAAGCGCATAGACGGCTTCCTGGTCAGCCACCTGTCCTACGATCCGATGATAGCGGTAACCGTCTGCGACTCGAGCCGGAGTGTCGCGGGCCGCTACGAGGGGCCTGCGGCCGGGGCGAAGAACGGCCCGGCGGCGAGCGTGGCCGCCGAGGATTTCCTGCGCTTTTCCCGGGCCCAGCCACCGGAGAACACCTACACCCTCTACCCAAGGCTCGAGGGACGAAGGGGCGCCTACGCGGCCGTCATGATGACCTCGGGACCCGTCCGGGCGGAAGGAGGGGAGGACACGATACGCCTCGCGGTCACCCTCTCGATGGCCGAGTACCAGGACCGCGCGGCCCGGATCAACGAGGTCGTCTTCGCGGTCTCCCTCTTCGCCGCCGGGCTCACCATTGTCCTTGCCCTCGGGCTTTCGCGGAGCATAGCCTCCCCAATCAGGCGTCTGGCCGAGGCGATGCGTCTGGTGGGCGAGGGCGATTTCGCAACAAAGCTCGGCCACAAGGGGGGAGGGGAAATCGGAGAGCTCCTCTCGGGCTTCAACGGCATGGCGAGGAAGCTCGAGGCCGACAAGCGCGAGGCCGAGGCCTACATCGCCCAGATCGTCGGTCTCAAGGAGTACGGAGACGGCATTATCAACGCCATACGCGAGGGTCTCGCCGTCGTCTCGGTCGAGGGGCGGATCGAGAGCGCAAACCGGGCCTTCCTCGAGCTCTTCGCCCTGAGCGAGGCGGGGACCCTCGGGTCCTCCCTCGCCGAAATCCCGCTCTCGCCCTTCGACAGCGAGGTCCTCGACATGTGCTCTCGGGTCCTGCGCGACAGGGAGGCGCTGGCAGGCATCCTCAGGCGGACCGAGGACGGCCGGGCCTTCGAGCTCAAGCTCTACCCCCTCTCGGGGGCCGACAGGCCGCGCTGCATCCTCGTCGTCGAGGACGTCGGCGATAGGCTCGCCTACGAGGAGAGGGTGATCAGGGCAGAGAAGCTCGCGAGCATCGGGATGCTCTCGGCCGGGGTCGCGCACGAGATAAACAACCCTCTATCGTCGATACTCTCAAACGTGCAGAACCTCATCGAGGAGGCCGGCGACCCCGCGGCGGCCGAGCCGCTCCGGCTGGTGGAGCGCGAGACCCTGCGGATCGCCCGCATCGTCAGGCAGCTCCTTGACTTCTCGGCCATGAGGCCGGCTGGATCGAACCAAGGCGAGCGGGTGAGCTGCGAGCCGAACGCGGTCGTCTGCGAGCTCGTCCGCCTCGTGGGCTATCCCTTCCACCGCGACTCGAGGATCCACCTTGATGCCGAGCTCGATCCCTCTTGCGAGCGGGCGGCGATCAGCGAGGACGAGCTCAAGCAGGTCCTCCTCAATCTCATCAAGAACGCGCTTCAGGCCATTGGCAGCGAAGGCAGGATACTGGTGCGCACGGCGGCTGGGGCCGAGGGGATCGAAATCTCTGTCTCCGATTCCGGCCCCGGGATCCCCGAGGAGATCATGGGCAGGATCTTCGACCCATTCTTCACGACGAAGTCCTCAAGGCCGACCGAGGGGGAAGCCGACCGCGAGGCGGGCATCGGCCTCGGCCTCTCCGTGGCCTGGGGAATCGTCGCGACCAGGGGCGGCTCGATCAGGGCCGAGAATGGGAACGAGCGCGGCGAGGGGCGCAGGGGTGCCACCATGAGGGTCCTCATCCCCGAGGCCGCAAAGGAAGCACCATGACCGGGAGCGGGCGACGAATCCTCATCGTCGACGATGAGGAAGGGATCAGGATCGGGCTCGAGCGCTTCTTTAGGCGGGAGGGCTTTGATCCGGCCACGACGGGGAGCGCCGACGAGGCCCTCGCCCTCATGGAGGGCGGGGATTTCGCCGCCGCCGTGCTCGACGTGAGGCTCGACGGCCATGACCGCGGTGGCGAGCTCCTCGCCGAGCTCCACGCGCTCGATCCCGACCTTCCCGTCGTCATGGTCACCGGCTACGGCTCGGTCGAGTCGGCGGTGCGCGCGATGAAGGACGGGGCAGCCGACTACATCCTCAAGCCCATAGACAACGCCCACCTGCTCGAGACAGTGAGGCGGAGCATCGAGCTTGTCAGGCTGCGCCGCGACAACGCCTACCTCCGGCGCGAGCTGATGACCAACCTCTACGGCCACGACATCGTCACCTCGGACCCGCGCTACCGCTCCCTCCTCGACCTGGCCGACCGGGTCAAGGACAGCGAGGCGACCGTTCTCCTGACCGGGGAGAGCGGCACCGGGAAGGAGGTGATGGCCCGCTATATCCACTTCACCGGTTCGCGGCGGGAGAGGCCCTTCGTGAGCCTCAACTGCGCTGCCCTTTCCGAGAGCCTCCTGCTTTCCGAGCTCTTCGGCCACGAGAAGGGTTCCTTCACGGGGGCGGTCGAGAAGCGCCTTGGGAAGTTCGAGCTCGCCCACCGCGGAACCCTCTTCCTGGACGAGATAGGAGACATGTCCCTATCGGTCCAGGCGAAGCTCCTGCGCGTGCTCGAGGAATCGAGCTTCGAGCGGGTGGGGGGAAGCAAAAGGGTGAGCGTCGACATAAGGGTGATCGCCGCGACCAACAAGGACCTGGCCGAGCTCATGCGCCGGGGCGATTTCCGCAGCGACCTCTACTGGCGCATCAACATCGTGAACCTCCGCCTCCCGCCCCTTCGGGAAAGGCGGGGCGACATACCGCTCCTCGTCGACTTCTTCATCGCGAAGTACGCCTCGAAGTACAACCGCCCCGTGACGGGGGTCTCGGCCGAGGTCATGGAGCTCTGGGCTGCCCACGACTGGCCGGGGAACGTGCGCGAACTGCAGAACGCCGTGAATCAGGCCGTCCTGCTCTGCCGGGGGGGCACGGTGGAGCTTTCGACGGTGGTCGCCGGCCAGGCCCACCTGGGCGCCCAGGTCCCTGACCTGCCCTGCGGAACAGGTGACGACGCGGGCCTGGCCTCGATCGCCACCCTTAAGGAGTTGCGCGACACCGTGGTGGCGCGCCACGAGCGAAGGCTCATCCTCGCCACCCTCGAGCGTCTGGGCTGGAACAAGACGCGGACAGCCGAGGCCCTTGGCGTCACGAGGAAGACCCTAGCCGAGAAGATCGCCGACTACGGAATCAGCCTGGGAAGGGGCTAGGGCGGGGCCTCGGACGAGGACTAGCTCCCCTTCATTGGTCCCATGAGGGCCCGCCTCTAGTTCCCTAGGGCCCGCCTCTAGTTCCCTAGGGCGGCCTCGATGTCAGCCTCGATGGCCTCGGGCTCGGTCTGGGGCGGGAAGCGGCGCACCGTCGTGCCGTCTGGCATCACCAGGAACTTCGTGAAGTTCCACTTGATCCTGCGGCCGCCGAATCCTGCCGCCCTGGACTTGAGGAAGGAGAATACCGGGTGGGTCCCATTCCCGTTTACCTCGATCTTGGCCATGAGGGGGAAGGTCACGCCGAAATTGAGCTCGCAGAAGCCCTTGATCTCCTCGTCCCCCGCGGGCTCCTGGTGGCCGAACTGGTCGCAGGGGAAGCCGACCACGACAAGGCCGCGGTCGCGGTACTTGCGGTTCAGGGCCTCGAGGCCCCTGTACTGGGGGGTGAAGCCGCACTTGCTCGCGGTGTTGACGACGAGCACCACCTTGCCCCGCAGCTTGTCGAAGGCGAACTCCGAGCCATTGTTCGCCCGGGCGCTGAGCTCGTAGAGAGTATCGGCCATTCTTGGTCTCCTTGATGTCCACATGATCAATATCGCCAATCAAGGGGCGGGGGAGCCACCGAAATGCCAGGCCGGTCCCGCGACGGGGCCAGAGCTAGGCCGAGGCGAAGTCGATGATCTGGGCCTTGGTGGCCTCGCCCCGGGGCAGGTCGCAGGCGATCCTGCCTCCTGCGAGGACCAGGACCCGGTCGCACATGCCCAGGATCTCGTCAACATCGGAGGAGATGAGGATGATAGAGGCGCCCTTGGTGATGAGGTCGTTCATCGCGTTGTAGATGTCTATCCTCGCCGCCGCGTCGACTCCCCTCGTGGGCTCGTCCATGATGAAGATCCTGCACAGGCTCATGAGCCAGCGCGCCACCACGACCTTCTGCTGGTTGCCGCCGGAGTAGCTCCGCATGAGGTCGTTCGGGTGGCCGGGGATGATGCCGAGGATCCTGATGTACTCGTCGGTGAGCTCGTGCATGTAGAAGGTGTCGAGGCCGGCATCGCCCTTGAAACGCAGGAGGGAGGCGAGGGACATGTTCTGGACGATGTCCTGGAAATTGAAGACGGCGTTCTGCTCGCGGTCCTCGGGGATCAGGGCCACTCCCCTGGCCAGGGCCTCGGAGGGGTGGGAGAAGGTGGCGTGGGCGCCCTCGATCCTGATCGAGCCGCCGCCGGGCCTGATCTGGCCGAAGAGGCAGTTGGCGAGCCGGGTGCGGCCCGAGCCCATGAGGCCGGTGATGCCGAGGATCTCCCCGCGCCTCAGGTTGAAGCTCACGTCCTTGAGCACCGAGCCGCTCTGCAGGTGGTCCACACTGAGGATGGAGGGGCCGCGCTCGACCTTGAGCCGGGGGTAGCGCTCCGAGCAGGTCCGGCCCGTCATAAGGCGGATCAGGGTATCCCTGTCGGCCTCGGCCACGCCAAGGCTCCCGGCGATCCTTCCCTTGTGGATCACCGTGACCCTGTCGCCGACCATGGGTATCTCGTCGAGCTTGTGGGAGATGTAGAAGACGCCGATGCCGCGGCCCCTGATCTCGCCGACCATGTTGAAGAGGATCTCGCGCTCGGGGTCGGTCATGCCGGCCGTGGGCTCGTCGAAGATGACGACACGGGCACCCGGGGCGACGAAGGTCTGGGCAGCCATGACCAGGAGGCGCTGGGTGTAGCCGAGCTTCGCTATGAGGGCGGCCGGATCGATCGCGATGCCGAGCCTCTCGAAGAGCTCTGCGCACTCCTTCTTGAGCCTCCAGGGGTTTATCGTGCTTGGCAGGAAGCGCCGCCGCGTGAAGTGATGGAAGAAGACGTTCTCGGCGACGCTGAGGTTGTCGTAGAGCTGGGGATCCTGTTGCTGGTAGGCGATGCCGGCCTTCCGGGAATCGTGGATCGAGGGGAAGCCGACCTCCTCCCCGCCGAGAAGGAGGGAACCCGAGTCGCTGACGTACTGTCCGCAGATGAGTTTCATGAGGGCCGACTTGCCCGAGCCGTTCTGGCCGACGAGGACGTTCACCTCGCCGGACTCGAGGCAGAGGGATATGTCCTCGAGGGCGAAATCCACCGAGAAGACCTTGCCAAGGGAGCGCAGCTCGAGGAGGGGGGCGCCCATGGGCCTAGGCCCCCCCCTCGAAGGCGTTGATCGAGGTGAATAGCTGGAGATCCATGGCGAAGATGCGGGTCTTGTAGCTCTCCTGCACCGAGGTGTTGGTGATCACCTTGCTGGCGAGGGAGAGGGGGCCGAGGCGGTAGAAGGCGTTGCGCGAGAAACGGGCGGCCTCGCAGAGGATGATCTTCTCCTCGGAGCAGGCCAGGGCCTCCCGGATCAGGGCGGCCTTCTCCTGGCTCGAGACGGTGAGCTGGAGCTGCTCGCTGATCCCGTCCACCTGGACAAAGATCCTGTTCACGAAGAATTTCTGGACATTGGCCTCGGAGAGGCTGCCGAAGACAGCCTTGCTCTCGGCGTCGGGGCTTCCTCCGAGAAGGACTGCCTTGTTGGCGTTCTGGGACGAGACCTCGAGGGCCGCCATGATGTCATTGGTGAGGACCGTCACCCCGGAGCGCCCGGCGAGCTTGCGGGCGAGGCGGAGGGCGATGGAGCCGTTCGTGAGCATGATGACGTCGTTGTCCCTCACCATGAGGAAGGCGACCCGGGCTATCTCCTCGAGGTCCTCCTCCTCCCGGCGCTCCTCCTCGGTCGCCTCCCTGGATTCCGGCAGGGTTTCCGGCTCGGCGAGGATGGCCCCTCCGTGGAGGCGGGTGAGGGAGCCCTCGGCCTCGAGCTTCTCGAGGTCACGCCGCACCGTCACCTCTGAGACGTTGAGCAGCTTGCTGATCGAATGGACGTCGAGCTTGCCGTGCTCGCGGAGGTAGCTTCGAATGATGTTGATCCGTTCAACTGCGAACATGGGCTGGAGGCTCCTAGTAGCCGTCCATTGTAGGGGCAAGTGGGGCAAAGCCGCAAGTTTTTTCATTGACGGCTTGGGAAAGCCGTGCTAGCCTGCGATCTGAAACGAAACCAAACGAACAAATAGGCACAAATTATCCGTCCCTATGCGATCGAATGGTTTCATGCGGGAGTATTCCCCGCAGCACCACCTTCCCCAAGGAGCGTCCACGAATGAATCGCTTCGGAAAGTCCATCCTCCTCGTCCTCGCGATCTGCGTCTTCGCCGGCGGCAGCCTCTTCGCCCAGAAGACTGTCGGCATCGCCATGCCCACCCAGTCCTCCGCCCGCTGGATCGCCGACGGCGGCAACATGAAGAAAGTGCTTGAGGCCCGCGGCTACAAGGTCGACCTCCAGTACGCCGAGGACAACATCGACGCCCAGGTCGCCCAGGTCGAGAACATGATCACCAAGGGCAACAAGGTCCTCGTGATCGCCGCCATCGACGGCGCCGCCCTCTTCAACGTCCTCGAGAAGGCCCATGCGGCCGGTGTGTGGGTCATCTCCTACGACCGCCTCATCGTCAACAGCCCCTGGGTCGACTACTATGCCACCTTCGACAACTTCAAGGTCGGCGTCCTCCAGGGCGGCTACATCGTCAAGGCCCTGGGCCTCGACAAGGGCAAGAAGGGCCCCTTCAACGTCGAGCTCTTCGCCGGTTCCCCCGACGACACCAACGCCGGCTACTTCTTCAACGGCGCCATGTCCCAGCTCGGTCCCTACATCAAGTCCGGAGTCCTCGTCGTCAAGTCCGGCCAGACCGATTTCGCCAAGGTCGCCACCCTCCGCTGGGACGGCGCCGTGGCCCAGAAGCGCATGGACGACATCCTGACCTCCAAGTACACCGACGCCCGCGTCGACGCCGTCCTCTCCCCCTATGACGGCCTCTCCATCGGCATCCTCTCGGCCCTCAAGTCGGTCGGCTACGGCGCGGCGAACAAGCCCCTCCCCGTCGTGACTGGCCAGGACGCCGAGATCCCCTCGGTGAAGTCCATCCTCGCCGGCGAGCAGACCTCGACCGTCTTCAAGGACACCCGCACCCTCGCCAAGCGCGCCGCCGACATGGTCGACTCCGTCCTCTCCGGCAAGCCCGCCGAGATCAACGACACCAAGACCTACAACAACGGCAACCACATCATTCCCTCGTACCTCTGTGAGCCCATCAGCGTCGACAAGACGAACATCAAGTCCGCCCTCGTCGACATCGGCTACTACACCGCCGCCCAGATCGGCCTCAAGTAAGCTAGCGTAGCGCAATAGGATTTCACCGCGGAGCGCGCGGAGCTCGCAGAGATAGAGAATGTGAAGAGAGAGGGGGGCGCAGGATCGCGAGGACATGCTAGGGCGTGTCGATGCGCGTTCCTGCGATACTCGGACTCTCCTTCCATCTCTATCCGCTCCGCGGACTCCGCGCTCCCGCGGTGAGACTATTAAGGGCGCCTTAGAAGGTGATATGTCGGACACTATCCTTGAGATGAAGAGCATCACGAAGACCTTCACGGGAGTGAAGGCCCTCGATGATGTGAGCATGAAGGTGGCCCGGGACGAGATCCACGCCCTGGTTGGCGAGAACGGGGCGGGCAAGTCCACCCTCATGAAGATCCTGAGCGGGGTGTACCCGCACGGTGACTACTCGGGTTCGATCAACTACGAAGGCTCGGAGTGCCGCTTCAAGAGCATAGCCGACAGCGAACGCCGGGGAATCGTCATCATCCACCAGGAGCTCGCCCTCATCCCCTACCTCTCGATCGGCGAGAACATCTTCCTCGGGAACGAGCGCGCGAAGGCCGGAGTGATCGACTGGCACAGGACGACGGCAGCCGCCGGCGAACTCCTTGCCAAGGTCGGCCTCAATGAGAACCCGAATACCCTCATCGCGGACATAGGGGTCGGCAAGCAGCAGCTCGTCGAGATCGCCAAGGCCCTCGCAAAGAAGGTGAAGCTCCTCATCCTCGACGAGCCCACCGCCGCCCTGAACGACGAGGAGTCGAGCAAGCTCCTGGGTCTCCTGCTCGAGCTAAAGGTGCAGGGGGTGACCTCGATCCTCATCTCGCACAAGCTCGAGGAGATCGCCCGCGTCTCCGACTCGATCACGATCTTGCGCGACGGCAAGGTCATCGAGACCCTCGACAACGCCTCTCGCCAGATCGACCAGGAGCGCATCATCAAGAGCATGGTCGGCCGGGAGATCGTGGACCGCTTCCCAAAGCGCGTCTCCAAGGTCGGAGAGGTCGTGTTCAGGGTCGAGGACTGGAACGTCTACCACCCCCAGTATGAGGACCGGAAGGTCATCAGCAACATCTCCCTCGACCTGCGCCGCGGCGAGGTCGTCGGCCTCGCAGGCCTCATGGGCGCGGGCCGCACCGAGCTCGCGATGAGCCTGTTCGGCCGCTCCTATGGCAAGCGCCACTCGGGGAGGATCTTCAAGGACGGTGTCGAGCTGCACCTGCACTCGGTGAGCGAATCGATAGAGCAGGGAATCGCCTATGTGACCGAGGACCGCAAGAACTTCGGCCTCGTCCTCATCGAGGACATAAAATCGAACATCTCCCTCGCGAGCCTCGGGAAGGTCAGCAATGGCCAGGTGATAAACCAGGGCCTCGAGAACCGCGCGGCCTCGGAGCAGCAGCAGCAGATGAGGATCCGCTGCACGGGCCTAGATCAGGTCGTCGAGAGCCTCTCGGGAGGAAACCAGCAGAAGGTCGTCCTCTCGAAATGGATCATGGCCGAGCCCGACATCCTCATCCTGGACGAGCCGACCAGGGGTATCGACGTCGGCGCAAAATACGAGATCTACACGATCATCAACCGTCTTGCTTCCGAGGGGAAGTCGATCATAATGATCTCCTCGGAGATGCCCGAGCTCCTGGGCATGTGCGACAGGATATACGTCGTGACCGAGGGCGAGATATCCGGCGAGCTCGACCGCGAACACGCCTCCCAGGAGAGCATCATGGGCTGCATAATGAACCACAAGCGAGGGACGAAGGTATGACCACGATCGGCCGGCTTTTCAAGAACAACTTGCGCCAGTACGGCATGGTGATCGCCCTTGCCTTCATAATGGGGCTCTTCCAGATCACCACGGGCGGCATCATGTTCAAGCCCATGAACGTGACCAACCTGGTGCTCCAGAACAGCTACATCCTCATCCTGGCGATCGGCATGCTGCTGTGCATCGTGACAGGCAACATCGACCTCTCGGTGGGATCGGTAGCGGCCTTCGTCGGCGCCGTCTCGGCCGTCCTGATGGTCGACTACAACATGGGCGTCCTGCCCGCGATGCTCGTCGGCTTCCTCATCGGGGCCGCCGCGGGCGCCTTCCACGGCTACTTCATCGCCTTCCTGCGAATCCCCGCCTTCATCGTCACCCTGGCGGGCATGCTCATCTTCCGCGGCTTCACGATGGCGATGCTCCAGGGCCAGACCAAGTCCCCCTTCGCCAAGTCCTTCCAGGCGATGGCCGCGGGCTACCTGCCCCTCATGGACACGCGCTGGGGCAAGCTCAACGTCATCGCCCTGTGCGCCGGAGCCCTGGTCTCGGTGATCCTCGCGGCCGTGATGCTCCACTCGCGCAGGACCAAGCAGAAATACCACTTCGAGGTCATCCCCCTGTGGATGGACATCGTCTCCATCCTCCTCATCGTGGCGGCCATCAACTTCCTTACCTATGAGTTCGCAGGCTACAACGGCCTCCCCATCATCCTGATCATCTTGGTCGCCCTCATCCTGATCTACACCTTCGTCACCCAGAGAACCATCGCTGGCCGCCACATCTACGCCCTTGGCGGCAACGAGAAGGCGGCCAGGCTCTCCGGCGTGAAGACCAACCGGATCATGTTCTGGGTCTACGTGAACATGGGCGTCCTCTCGGCCCTGGCCGGGCTCATCGTCGCTGGCAGGCTCAACGCGGCGACGCCCAAGGCCGGCACCGGCTTCGAGCTCGACGCCATCGGCGCATGCTTCATCGGCGGCGCCTCGGCCTCGGGTGGCATCGGGACCGTGATCGGCACCATCGTCGGAGGCTTCGTGATGGCCGTCCTCAACAACGGCATGTCCATCATGGGAGTGAGCGTCGACTGGCAGCAGTCGATCAAGGGCTTCGTCCTCCTCGGAGCGGTCTGGTTCGACGTCTACACAAAGACCAGGTCGCAGTCGAAGTAGGCTCCATGAGGATACTGCTGACGGGCGGGGCAGGCGACCTGGGGAGGCTGCTCTCAGCCTCGCTCGAGGAGGGCGGCCAGGAGCCGGTCTGTCTCGACGTGCGAAGCCCTCCCATCCCTCACGGGCTCTGCATCAAGGCCTCGATCCTAGACCGTCAGGCCCTCGCCCTGGCCATGAAGGGCGTGGACTGCGTGGTCCACATCGCCGCCTGGCACGGCATCCACCTCGTCAGACAGCAGAAGGACGTCTACGATTTCTGGGACCTCAACGTCACCGGCAGCTTCAACGTGTTCCAGGCGGCGGCCGAGGCCGGCGTCGCCAAGGTCCTGTACATCTCGAGCGAGAGCGCCGCTGATCGCGACGAGATCTACGGGCACACCAAGGTCCTCGGCGAGGAGATCGCGAGGACCTACCACCACCGCCATGGGATGGATGTCATCATCCTGCGTCCCCGGGCCTTCATCCCCTGGTGGAACCACGAGGTCTACGATTCCTGGCTTGACTGGGCCAGGTGGTTCTGGAAGGGCGCCGTCCACATCGAGGACGTGAACCGGGCCTGCCTGAGCTCGATCGAGCTCCTGGCCGCGGGGAAGCTGGGCGAGGTCCCCGTCCTGAACCTTGACGGGGCCTACGAGTATTCCGCCTCCGACCTCGCGTCCTGGGATGCGGCCGGGCCTGGCAGTAGCTTCGAGAAGCATTACGCGGCATACCACGACCTCGCCCTCAAGCACGGCCTGGATCCGGCGCTCAAGCCCGAGGTCCTGGACATATCGGAGACCAGGGCCAGGCTGGGCTACGAGCCTCGCTACAGCCTCATGAGCCTCCTGCGGGAGCTCGAGGCCCACGGACCCGCCGGCCCCCCTGCACCCCGGGTCTAGGCTGAGGGTTTCCCCGGGGGATTCGGCGGATATTCTTGATAAATCGACTCAAGCAGAACTATCCTTAGCTATGACTCCTACGGAGGATTCATGACTCAAGACCTTGATCTCGGTTTCTGCCGGCTCGAATTCCGCCTAGGCTTCATGGTCGCGACGATCCAGCCTGAGTCCCCGATCGGCGACACCGAGACCCTGCGCGTGTCAGCCGCCCGGAAGGCCTTCTATGGCGAGGAGAACGTCGGCCTCGTCCTCTACAATCCCTGGAACTCCCCAATAGACAACGGCATTTTCACAAGGGCCGAGTCGATCATGAAGGAGCAGGGCTACAGCTTCCTCATCGTCGCGAGGCCCAATCCCGGCAACAGCAAGATGCTCGAGCTCTTCAACAGGCATTGTCTGGTATATGTAGGGGACAGCCTCGAGGACGCCATAGCCCACGCCGAGGGCGTGGTCAAGGCGGGCAGCTGCGTCTGAAGGCGCCGGGAGCCCGCCCGCCCCTCATGGCTTCGGACCTGCGCCCGGCTCGTCGCCTTCCAGGGGAAGGATCTCGAGCCGGTAGCCCACCCCAGCCTCGGTCACGATGAGGGAGGGGGCTGAGGGCTCGGCCTCAAGCTTCTTGCGCAAGGCGTTGATGTAGACTCGCAGGCTCCCCTCCTCGGCATCGCCCGCCGGCCCCCAGACCTCCTTGAGCAGGCGATCTCGAGTGACGATGCGCCCGGCGTAGCGGGTGAGGATCTCGAGGACTGCGTACTCCGTGGGGGTGATGCGCACGGCCTCGCCCGCGACCCTGACCTCCCTCCGCTCGGCGTCGACCTCAAGCCTTCCCGATCTGAACACCGGCTCCCGGTCTGGGAGGCGGCGCCGATGCACTGCCTCGATGCGCGCCACAAGCTCGTTTGTGTAGAATGGCTTGGCCACGTAGTCGTCGGCCCCGGCCTTGAGAAGGGCGATGATGTCTGCCTCGGCGTCGCGGACCGATATCACGATGACGGGCACGCTGCTCCACTCGCGCAGCCGGGCGAGCAGCTCGGCTCCCGACATGTCAGGCAGGTTGAGGTCGAGGAGGACGACGTCTGGCTTGTCGGCCCGGGCCGCGTCGAGGCCCTCCGTCCCCGTGGCCGCCGAGAATACCTCCCAGCCGAGGTTCGAGAGGGCCAGTTCGAGGAGGCGCCTGATCTGCGCCTCGTCGTCGATCACGAGGAGCCGCCTCATCGGTTTCCGCCCCCACCGAAGCGGAGTGTGGCCTCGACCTCAAGTCCGCCTCCCGGCACGTTGCGCGCCACGATCGATCCTCCGTGCGCCTCGGCGATGCCGCGGCAGATCGCAAGACCCAGCCCAAGTCCACCGCCCTTCGGGTTCCTGCCCCTCGAGAACTTCGAGAAGACAGACACGAGCTCGTCCTCGGCGAGGCCCGGGCCATGGTCCCTCACCAGGATGCGGAGGCGGTCGGTGTCGGCCTCGAGAGCGAAGGCTATCGGAGAGCCTTGGGGGGAGTAGCGGGCGGAATTGCGCAGGAGGTTGGCGGCGAGGCGGGCGGCGAGGGCTGAGTCCACGAAGGCCAGGCCCTCCTCGGGGACGGAAAGCTCGAGGCGGCGCGAGGAGAGCTCGGGCCCCGCCCTGCGGATGGCCGCCCTCGCCAGCTCCGGCAGCTCGCCCTGGCTGCGGGCGAGGACCAGGATGCCCGACTCGAAGCGGCTCAGGGAGAGGAGGTCCTCGACTATCTCGTCAAGGCGGTCGGAGGCGGCGAGGGCGTTGGAGAGTATCTCGCGTCTCGCCAAGGCATTGGCGGCCAGGCTGTCGTCTGTGAGGGCGCTCAGGGAACCGGTGATCGTCGTCAGCGGGGTCCTCAGCTCGTGGGACACCGAGTCGATGAGGATGCCCCCGAGGCGCTCGGACTCGAGGGCGAGGAGGGCATCGCGGCTCCTCTCCTCGGAGCGGTGGCGCTCTATTGCCAGGGCCAGGGTTCTGCCCAGGGACTGCAGGAGGTTGTCGTCGGCCCTGGTCCACTGTCTTCCCTCGGGGATGGCGATGCCGATGACACCCGAGGCCTTCTCGCCGGCCGCCGCGGGCATGTAGCGGAGGCGGGCGCTGGGGAGGGTGTCGGTGCCAGAGCCGCAGGGGGAACTCTCGGCGAAGGAATAGGCGGCGACATCGAGCTCGCGCTCGTCGATGAGATGCATGGCCCGGCCCCGCGCCGCCGGCTCGAGGGCTCCCTCTCCATCGTCGACGAAGACGGCTGCCTCGGTGCCGAAGTGCTCCTCGGCCAGGCGGGCAGCCGCCTTCGCCGCCGTCTCGACCGAGGGGCATTCCGAGAGCAGCTGGGCGGCGCCGAAGAGGAAGGAGGCGGCTCCCTCGCGCTCCTTAAGGAGCCTTTCGCGGGATCGGACGCGCGAGACGAGGGAGCCTGTCACGAAGGCGACGAGGAAGTACACGCCGAAGAGGACCCAGTCCTGGGGGCGGCCGATGGAGAGGGTGTAGAGGGGGGGGATGAAGAGGAAATTAAGGGCCAGGGCGCTCATGAGGGCGAGGAGGGCGACCGGCCCGGGGCTGGCCAGGAAGGAAAGGCCGAGCACCGCGACCAGAAAGAGGAGGGCGACGGCCTCGTAGCCGAGGGAGGGAACGAGGAGCTCCCCGAGGAGGACGAGGCCGGCGAAGACCGCGGCGAGGACCAGGTACTGCCTGGCAGGGGAGGCGAAGACCTGCATCAGGCCGGCGAAGGGACGGCCAACAGCGGCCGCGCCCGAGTCCTGGACCACGGCGATGTCGATCGGCGCGGCCTCGCGCATGATGCGGTCCGAGATGGAGGCGCGGCGTGGCAGGACGCCCAGGGGGGAGAGCCCCGAGCGGCCGACGACGATCATCGAGGCGCCCTTGGCACGGGCCGTGCCCACGACGGCCAGGGCGACGTCGGCCCCGGGGATGACGAGGGTCTCGGCGCCGAGCTTTCGGGCGAGGGCCAGGTTGGCCTCGAGGCGGGCCTTATCCTCGTCGCCGAGGGCCCGGCCCGTGTCGACGTGGATGGCCGTCCAGTCTGCCCTCCACGCGTAGGCAGTCCTGCGGGCCCAGCGCAGGAGGTAGGCCGAGCTCGGCGCGCTCCCGATGGCCACGAGGATCCTCTCCCCGAGGCTCGAGCGTGGGGGGATGCCTCCTTCCTTGCGCGCATAGGCCGAGAGCCTCCTGCCCGCCGCGCGTGTCGCGTACCTGAGCGCGATCTCGCGCAAGGCCCCGAGGTTCTTGGGCTTGAAGAAATTCTCGATGGCCGCGCGAGAAGACTCACCGGTGTAGACGTATCCACCCTCGAGCCGACTGATCAGGTCCTCGGGCGCGATGTCGATGAGGCGGACCTCGTCGGCGCGGTCGAACACGGTGTCGGGGACCCGCTCGCGTATGCGTGCCCCGGTCAGGTCCTCGACCACGTCGGAGTAGCTCTCCATGTGCTGTATGTTGACGGCTGTCCAGACCGATATGCCACGGTCCAAAAGCTCGAGGATGTCCTGCCAGCGCTTGACGTGGCGCGAGCCCGGGGCGTTCTCATGGGCCAGCTCGTCGATCACGGCGACGGCGGGGCGCCGAGCCACGAGGGCGTCGAGGTCGAGTTCCTCCAGGGCTATGCCCTTGTATTCCAGGCTGCGTCGAGGCAGGAGCTCGAGGCCGGCCACCAGGGCCTCGGTTTCGCGGCGGCCGTGGGTCTCCACGAGACCGATGACTATGTCGATGCCCTGGGCCCTCGCGGTCCGGCTCTCCTGGAGCATCGTGTAGGTCTTCCCGACTCCTGCCGACATGCCAAGGAATATCTTGAGCTCGGGCCGCATGAGCTCGGCCTCTGAATCACGGATTCGCTGGAGAATCGCGTCGGGGTCGGGCCTGCCTTTCTCGCTCATGCCGCGGTCATCCTGGCCATCATGATAAGAATCTTACGTCTGGCCACTGCGCCCCGTCCAGCTCGGGAAGGCCGGGAAGCCGCATTTTAACGCCGCCTTAACGGGATGTCAGCGCCAATGAACGCGGCCTTTATTATCATCTCCCCCCAGGCTTTAGTAGGCTTCCATGCAGAGGTGTCGCATGGACCTGAGCATTGTCGCGGGCCTTGTTGTGTCGCTCATCCTCCTTTCCTACCTGGCGTATGTGATGGCCAGGCCGGAAAAATTCTAGGAGCCCCAGCATGAAACCCCAGGACTTTTTCGAGATCGCCATCGTCGCCGCAGTCAGCCTCGCCGCGGCTCCCTTCCTCGCCGCCTACATGGCCCGGGTGTACGCCGGCGAGAGGCATCCCTTGGGCTTTCTTGCGCCCGCGGAGCGCGCGTTCTATAGGGTGATCGGCATCGATGCCGGTCAGGAGATGGGCTGGAAGCGGTATGCCCTGTCCCTGCTCTCCTTCAGCCTCGTTTCGATAGGCCTGCTCTTCGCCATCCTGGTCGGACAGGCCTACCTTCCCCTGAACCCGCAGAAATTCAGCGGCATGAGCTGGCAGCTCGCGCTCAACACCGCAGTGAGCTTCGTGACCAACACAAACTGGCAGGCCTATTCGGGGGAGGCCTCCTTGAGCTATTTCTCGCAATCGGTCGGCCTGGCGGTGCAGAACTTCCTCTCCGCGGCGGCGGGCATGTCGGTCGCGGTCGCGGTGATCCGCGCCCTCGGCGCGCGCGCGAAGGACCGCGCAGACGAGGAGGGCGGCGACCAGAGCCGGCACACGCCCCCCTTCGGCAACTTCTGGGTCGACATGACGAGGAGCGTTCTGTACATCCTCCTTCCACTGTCGGTCATCGTGGCCCTCATCCTCGTGAGCCAGGGAGTCGTCCAGAGCGTCTCGTCCTATGTTCCTGCTCTCTCCCTCGAGGGCAGGGCTGACCTCATCCCCCTCGGCCCCGCCGCGAGCCAGGTGGCGATTAAGCATCTCGGCACGAACGGGGGCGGCTTCTTCGGACCTAACTCGGCCTTCCCCTTCGAGAACCCCACGCCCCTGAGCAACCTCGTCGAGCTGATCTCCCAGATACTCATCCCCTTCGCCTTCCCCCTCCTCTTCGGCCGGATGGTCGGTAGGAGGCGCGAGGGCCGCGTGATCTTCTCCGTCATGTTCATCCTCCTGGCCATCCTCGTCTGGTCCTCGGTCGCGTCGGAGATTAGCTGGGGAAGCCTCGAGGGCAAGGAGCTGCGCTTCGGCAAGAGCGACTCAGCCCTCTTCGCCGTCCTCACGACCATCACCTCCTGCGGGGCGGTGAACTCGATGCACGACTCCTTCTCGCCCCTTGGAGGAATGATCCCCATGATCGACATCATGCTGGGCGAGGTCGTCTTTGGCGGGGTGGGCTCTGGGATGTACGGCATGCTCGCCCTTGTCCTCATCACGGTCTTCATCGCAGGGCTCATGGTGGGGCGCAGCCCCGAGTATCTGGGGAAGAAAATCGAGGCGAGGGAGGTCCAGCTCGCCATGCTGGCGATCATCGCCCCGAACTTCATCATCCTGGGCTTCTCCGCCCTCGCCATCGCCCTGCCTATCGGCCTCGCTGGACTCGCGAACAGGGGTCCCCACGGCCTGTCCGAGATCCTCTACGCTTACAGCTCGGGCGCCGGCAACAACGGCTCGGCCTTTGCCGGCCTCTCCGTGAACACGAGCTTCTACAATCTCACCATCGGCGCCGACATGCTCATCGGCCGCTTCGGGGTCATGGTCCCCATGCTCGCCGTCGCCGGGAGCCTCGCCGCCAAAAGGCTCGTCGCCAGCGGCGCCGGCAGCTTCAAGACCGACACGGGCAGCTTCGGCGTCCTTTTGTTCTCGGTGGTGGTGATCATCGCGGGGCTCACCCACTTCCCCGCCCTCACCCTGGGGCCGATCCTGGACCACTTCCTTATGACCATGGGGGTAGCGCTGTGAAGACCATCAAGGACGAGAAGAGGGGCAGGAAGCCGGGATACGGCATCTCCAGGAAGACCCTTTTCTCCGCGGCCGCGTCTGCCTTCGCCAAGCTCGACCCGAGGGTCGAGATCAGGAACCCCGTCATGTTCGTCGTCTGGGTGGCTTCGGTGCTCTGCACCGTCGTCGCCGCGGCCCAATGGATAGGCGGAAGCCCGCCCGACTCCTTCGTTTCCCAGGTCATAGCCTGGCTCTGGTTCACCCTCGTGTTCGCCAACTTCGCCGAGGGCATCGCAGAGGCCCAGGGCAAGGCCAGGGCCGATTCCCTGCGCTCGATGCGCAACGCGATCACCGCCCATCTCCTCGCCGCCGATGGAAGGATCAAGGAAGTGCGCAGCTCCGAGCTCCGCAGGGGAGACCTTGTGGCCTGCGAGGCCGGCGACCTGATCCCGGGGGACGGCGAGGTCGTCGAGGGTGTCGCGAGCGTCGACGAGTCTGCCATCACGGGCGAGTCGGCCCCCGTGATCAGGGAGGCCGGAGGCGACCGTTCGGGGGTCACGGGGGGGACGAGGGTGATCTCGGACCGGATCGTCATACGCATAACCGCCGACCCGGGAGAGGGCTTCGTCGACAAGATGATCCTCATGGTCGAGAACGCCACCCGCCAGAAGACCCCGGGCGAGATCGCCCTCACCATCCTCCTCGCGAGCCTCACCATGATCTTCCTGATCGCGGTCGTGACCCTCTACCCATTCTCGCAGTACATCGCCAATGAATCGAAGACGCCGAATGTCCTCACCATATTGAAGCTGGTGACCCTCCTGGTCTGCCTCATCCCCACGACCATAGGCGGACTGCTATCGGCGATCGGCATCTCGGGCGTATCCCGGCTCATGCGCAAGAACGTCATGGCCCTCTCCGGCCGCGCCATCGAGGCGGCCGGAGACATCGATGTCCTGCTTCTCGACAAGACAGGCACCATCACCCATGGAAACCGCATGGCTACCGAGCTCGTCGCGATAGCTGGGGTGGCGAGGGAGGAGCTGGCCACGGCCGCCCTCGCTGCCTCCCTTGCCGACCAGACCCCGGAGGGGAAGTCCATCGTGGCCCTGGTGAGGAGCTCGGGGGCCGCGGTGGCCGGTCTAGAGGATGGGGGCAGCTTCGTGCCTTTCAGCGCGTCCACGAGGATGAGCGGAATCGATTTCCCCGGGGCCGACGGCAGGGCTGACCCGAACCGGGCGATCCGCAAGGGCGCCATGGCAGCGGTGCGCGAGGTCGTGGAGGGAAGGGGTGGCAAGGTCCCGGCCGAGGCCATGGCCGCGAGCGAGCGTATCGCCCGCACCGGGGGGACCCCCCTCACCGTGTCGGTAGGAAACCGGGTCCTCGGGATAATCCACCTCAAGGACGTGGTGAAGCAGGGAATCCGCGAGCGCTTCGTCGGCCTCCACGCGATGGGGATCAGGACGGTGATGATCACCGGGGACAACCGGCTCACCGCCGCCGCGATCGCGGCCGAGTCGGGCGTCTCCGACTTCATCGCCGAGGCGAGGCCCGAATGCAAGCTCGAGGCGATCAGGAAGGAGCAGGCGGCCGGCCATCTCGTGGGCATGATAGGTGACGGGACAAACGACGCTCCTGCCCTGGCCCAGGCCGACGTCGGTGTCGCGATGGCCTCGGGCACCCAGACGGCCCGCGAGGCCGGGAACATGATCGACTTCGACAACGACCCGGCCAAGGTGATTGATGTCGTCGAGGTCGGCAAGCAGCTGCTGATCACGCGAGGCTCGCTCACGACCTTCTCCATCGCCAACGATGTCGCGAAGTACTTCGCCATCCTCCCTGCCGTCTTCTCGGGTTTCTACGCGGCAGGCGGCAAGAGCCCCCTGGCCGCCCTCAACATCATGGGTCTTGCGACGAGCGAGAGCGCGATCCTCTCCGCCGTGGTCTTCAACGCCCTTATCATCATCGCCCTCATCCCCCTCGCGCTGCGCGGGGTGAAGCTGAACCCCAAGGCCGGGGCCTCGCGGATCCTGCGCCGGAACCTGCTGGTCTATGGCCTCGGGGGACTGATAGTGCCTTTTGTGGGCATCAAGCTCATCGACATGCTGCTGCGGGCCCTGGGCCTCGCCTGAATCTGGAGGCATACATGGGTATTCTTGCGAGGGTCCCGAAGTCGGTGACATTCCTTCTGGGCATGACCATCCTCACCGGGATCATCTATCCCGCGGCCATAACATTCGTGGCCCAGCTCGCCTTCCCCGCAGAGGCCAATGGCAGCCTCCTCGTCGTGAAGGGCGAGGTGAGGGGCTCGAAGCTTCTCGCGCAGAAGTTCGAATCCCCGCGCTTCTTCTTGGCCCGGCCCTCGGCGAGCGACTACGCCTACATCGGAGCCGGAGCCTCAAACCTCGGCCCCGTGAGCGCCGGTCTCGCCACTTCCGTCGCCGACAGGCGTGGCGACTGGGAGGCCCATGTCGGGCCGAATCCCCCCGAGGACATGCTCCATTCCTCGGCCTCGGGCCTCGACCCCGATATCAGCCTCGAGGCTGCACTGGCCCAGGTGGACCGTGTGGCGGCAAGCCGCCTCCTTGGCGCCGGGGCGCGCGCGTCCCTCGAGGAGGCGATCCGGAAGGCCTCGGCCGAGGCC
>JANXYO010000066.1 GCA_025356015.1 Spirochaetaceae bacterium | reverse complement strand
CGTTCGCCTCGAAGCCCGCCCCGCTTATGCTTGAGCCGTCCCCCCTGGTCACCGAGACCGTGCGGTCGAGGCGGCCCTCGAGGCGCTTCGCCTTCGAGTCCCAGTGGACGTACTCGCCCTCGAGCACGACATCCTGGCGCTTGGATTCGAGGCGCACCGAGCCCGAGAACTCGGCATCCTCGCTTTCGGTGAAAAAGACGCCCCGGTCGGCCGTGCCCCTGGAGACGAGCTCGCCTGTGTCTGGGTCGTACTCGGAGAAGCTCAGGTCGAAGAGATTCACCTTCTTTTCCGTATCGTAGGCATCTGCCCTGGCCGCGTGGAGTTCAAGGTTTCGCGAGCCGCGGAGGACGAGGGTGTGCGAATAGTCGACAAAGCTCGCCGTGGGCAAGGCCTCGGCCTTGGGGCCGGATGTTCCGTAGTCGAGGCTGCAGGATGAAAGGGTCCAGGCCGCCGCGGCGGCGATCGCCATAGCGGCGATCGCCACGGCAGGCCCGGGCTTACTACTTCCCATGCCTCGCGCCGCGGCCGCTTGAGATGCACGCGCCGATGAAGCTCTTGAAGAGCGGGGCGGGATGGGTCGGCCTCGACTTGAACTCGGGATGGCACTGCACGCCAATGCCCCAGGGATGGTCTGGCCACTCGACGGCCTCGACGAGGCTGTCGTCGGGGGTGAGGCCCGAGATCCTCAGGCCGGCCTTCTCAAGATCGGCCCGGTAGGAGTTGGATACCTCATAGCGGTGGCGGTGGCGCTCCCAGATGGATTCGGTGCCATAGAGCTTGCGGATGAGGCTGCCTTCCTTGAGCCGCGACTCCGACTTGCCCAGGCGCTGGGTGCCGCCGTAGGTCTTCACGTCCACCTGGTCCTCGAGAAGGCTCACCACGGCGTGGGCGCTGTCCGGATTGAACTCGGTGGAATCCGCGTCGGCCCAGCCAACAACATTCCGGGCAGTCTCGATGACCATGATCTGGAGGCCAAGACAGATGCCGAAATAGGGCACCTTGTTCTCGCGCGCGTAGCGCGCGGCCTTGACCATGCCGCCCGAGCCCCTCTGGCCGTAGCCGCCCGGCACAAGGATCCCGTCGACATCGGCGAAGATCTCCTTCATGTCGGCCGTGTCGACCTCGAGGCGGCCCGAGTCGATCTTCACGATCTCGACGGCGGCCTCGTTGGCGATCCCGCCATGGTAGAGGGCCTCCCAGACCGATTTGTAGGCGTCATGGAGGTCCATGTACTTGCCTACCACGCCGATCCTGATGTGGGACTTGGGTTCCTGGAACTTCCTCACCACCTCGACCCAGGGCCTAAGGTCGGCGTGGCGGCTCTCGATGCCCATCTTCTTGAGGAGGAAGGTGTCGAGGCCCTGCTCGTGGAAGAGCAGGGGGATCTCGTAGATGGTGGTCTTCACGTCATGGGCCGAGACCACAGCCTCGTACTCGACATTGGTGAAACCGGCGATCTTGCGCTTCAGCCCCTCCTCGAGGGGCTGGGTGCCGCGGCAAATGAGGACATCGGGCTGTATCCCGACCTCCTGGAGTTCCTTGACCGCGTGCTGTGTCGGCTTGGTCTTGAGCTCCCCGCCCGAGACGGCCGGGACCAGGGTCACATGGACCGAGATCGCGTTCTGCCTGCCCATCTCGTTGATGAGCTGCCTTGCCGCCTCGAGGAAGGGGATTGACTCCATGTCTCCGACCGTGCCGCCGATCTCGATGATCGTGATGTCGACCTCGGGATCCTTGCCGGGGGCCAGGACGCGGTTCTTGATCTCGTCGGTGATGTGGGGGATGACCTGGACCGTCCTGCCCAGGAAGCGGCCCTCCCTTTCCTTGTTGATCACCGCCTGGTAGACCTGGCCCGTCGTGATCGAGTTGGCCTTGGAGAGAGGGGAATTGGTGTAGCGTCCGTAGTTGCCGAGATCGAGGTCGGTTTCGGCACCGTCGTCGGTGACGTAGACTTCGCCGTGCTGGTAGGGGGACATCGTCCCCGCATCCACGTTCAGGTAGGGGTCGATCTTGACCATACGCACGGAGAGTCCCCGTGCCTCCATGAGAGCGCCGATCGAGGAGGCTGCAACGCCCTTCCCGAGGGAAGAGCACACGCCACCCGTCACGAAGATAAGCTTCTTCATGGGTTTTTAGTATCCCCATCGCCCCTGCCACTGTCAATCGTGGCTTGGCCCTACGCAGAACGGGATTGACAGCGGGGGCCGAAGGCTGGCGCATTGAGCCATTTTCGCGCCCGTGCTATCCTCGATGGCGTGGAATACGCTGTCGACCGCAAGGTCATCGCGGACGAGGTCTTCTATACCATCCGCTGGTCTCCCTTCGCCAAGGCCGACAAATACGACATCGTGACCCGTGTCCCTGCCATCGGCGGCATCGCCGAGCTCTACTACATGGACGAGAAGGGCAAGCTCAACCTTTTCTGTCTCCAGCGTTCCTGGTACGGGGGCCTGCGTTCGATGCTCAGGGAGCGCTGCGATCCCGTCCTCGAGAAGGATCCCTTCCGCCTTTCCATACTGGTGAGGTGGCAGGACAGGATCTATCACCGCTGGACCAACTGCGAGTCCGCGGCCGACATGAGCGACCTCATGTTCTTCTTCAGCGAGACCTATTCCCCGGGCTCAGGCTCGGTCCGCTCCTCGGGCCGCTATGACCGGATCTTCCTCAAGGAGCTCGATACAGGAAAACTCGTGACCATCTAGAGGTAAACTCCTCCCCCCCGCATACCGATCATCGATACATGGGCAGGATCAGAACCGGAGCGGATGCCCCGGGACCGGCCGGCCCCGGGGGAAAAAAGGCGTGATTCGCGGTCTGTATACGGGTGCAAGCGGCATGTCCGCCCAGCAGGTGAGGCTCGATGCCATCGCCAACAACCTCGCCAACGTCGACACCGACGGCTACAAGCGCGACGTGGCCGTCCACAAGGCCTTCGCCCAGCTCCTGCTGCGGCGCATGGACGACGACGGGGCCATGGGAAATCCCTTCGGCTCGAGCGACGTCTCGCCGGTGATAGGCAAGGTCGGGACCGGGGTCGAGAACAACGAGCTGTTCACCGAATTCGAGCAAGGCGCCCTCAAGGAGACCCAGAACGACTTCGACGTCGCCCTAGACGGCTCCGGCTTCATCGCCATCCAGACCCCCTACGGCGAGCGATACACGCGCAACGGCTCCTTTGTCCTGGGCAAGGAAGGCTACCTCGAGACCAAGGACGGCTACCCGGTCCTCGGCGAGAACGGCCCCATCAAGATCAAGGAAAACAACTTCACCATCGACGCGAGTGGGAACATCTTCATAAACAAGACCTTCCAGGACGATCCCTTCCGCCTCGTCTCGAAGGACGAAAACACCTGGGACCGCCTGCAGAAGCTCGACGCCCTCAAGGTCGTCGACTTCTCAAAGCCGCGCTTTCTCGCCAAGCAGGGCGGCAGCCTCTACGCCTCCACCGAGGACTCGGGCGACGCGAGGCTCATGGCAGCCGGCTCGAGGCCAAAGGTCGTCCAGGGCTTTGCCGAGGCCTCGAACGTGAATCCCGTCCTCGAGATGGTGCGGATGATCGAGGTCAACCGCGCCTACGAGGCAAACCAGAAGACGATCCAGTCCGAGGACGCAATGCTCGGCAAGCTCATCAACGAAGTCGCACGCATCTAGCGCGCGGGGAGTAGAATATGGTCCGTAGCCTTTGGACCGCCGCGAGCGGCATGATCGGCCAGCAGGCGAGCATAGATACGATCTCGAACAACCTCGCGAACGTGAACACCCCAGGCTTCAAGAAGGTCAGGGCCGATTTCGAGGACCTCATCTACCAGACGGTGCGGATCGCGGGAACCCCGGCCACCGAGGACACCGTCGTCCCCTCCCCCATACAGATGGGCTCGGGCGTGAAGCTCGCCGCGACCCAGCGCCAGTTCCTCCAGGGCGCCCTGCAGAACACCGAGAACAACTCGGACATCGCGATCCAGGGCGACGGCTTCTTCCGCACGATGACCTACGACGGCACCTACGCCTATACCCGCGACGGTTCCTTCAAGATCGACTCGAACGGCCAGTTCGTGACCTCCGACGGATACAAGCTCATGCCCGAGCTCGTCCTGCCCCAGGGCTTCATCCCCGACACCCTCTCGATAGCCCAGGACGGCCGCGTCACCGTGAAGGTGCCCGGCCAGGACGACCCCATCCAGGTCGGGCAGCTTGAGCTCTACCGCTTCCCCAACCCCGTGGGCCTGTCGAGCATCGGAGAGAACCTCTTCAAGGTCTCCAACGCCTCAGGGGACCCCATCGCGGGACGCCCCGGCTTCGACGGCATGGGCAAGACCATCCACAAGTTCCTCGAGATGTCGAACGTCTCTGTCGTGCGCGAAATGGTCAACATGATCGTCGCGCAACGCGCCTACGAGTTCAATTCCAAGGCCATCCAGACGAGCGACAACATGCTCGGCACTGCGACAAACCTCAAGCGCTAGGAGTGAGGCATGAACGTCACAGACCTCGGCGACTTCTACATCCGCAACAAGCCCATCGTCCCCCCCTCGGGCAAGGCCCAGGTGCAAGGGACGGGGGCCCGGGTCGCCGACGGGTCGAAGATCGACAAGAACAGCCCCCTTTATGCCCAGTGCCGGGACTTCGAGTCCATCTTCGTCAAGATGATGGTCAAGGAGATGCGCTCATCCATCGACAAGTCCGGCCTCGTCTCGGGTGGCTGGGCCGAGGACATCTTCCAGGATATGCTCGACGACAACTACTCCCAGACGATAGCCAAGAGCGCCGGCCTCGGCGTCGCCGACCAGCTCTACAAACAGCTCTCGAAGCTCGCCTAGAGCGAAGGCTGCGACAGGCCGTGGCGGTGCCGGTGAACACAGATCTCCTGCGACGCGGCCTCGAGGCCCTTCGCATGCCGCCCGAGGGCTATCTGTTCGAAGGCCTCTCCCGCTACATCGCCGAGATCGAGGCCTGGAATCCAGCCTACGGCCTCGTGGGGGCATCGGGCGACGAGCTCATCATCAAGCACATCCTCGACAGCCTCGCCCCCCTCGGCCTCATCAAGGCCGAGCTTGCCAGTATCGCCGCAAGGCGCTCGGCCGCTCCCGGCTACGGCCTTTCGGTCCCGCGGCCAAGGCTCGCCGACCTCGGAACGGGGGCTGGCCTTCCCGGGATCCCTCTGGCCCTCGCCCTTCCCGATGTGGATGTCGCCCTCGTCGACCGCATGGGCAAGCGAATCCGCTTCCTCGAGAGTCAGAAAGCCCTCCTGGGCCTGGACAACGCCGAGGTCATCGAGTCCGAGGTGGAGAGAGCTCCCGGCAGCTACGACCTTGTGACCTTCAGGGCTTTCCGCCCCTTCGAGAGAAAGCTCTTCCGGACTGTCTTCGCGTTGTGCGAGAGCGATGGGGTGGTATTCGCCTACAAGGGGAAGCGCGAAAAGGCCGAGGCCGAGCTTCCGGAAATCGAGGGCCTCTACTCCTCGGCGCGGATACTGCCTGTCGAGGTTCCCTTCCTAGCCGATGAGCGTTGCGTGGTCGTGCTCGCCCCGGCATAGGACCTTTCAGCTTTCAGCCAGGAGTCCCTTCGCCCTCGAATCGATCGTGTTGAGGAGGCCCATGAGGGTGTCCTTCTCTATGAGGTCGATGAGCCTGGCCTCGACGAAGCGCTTGGCCTCGTCGCTGAAGGCGCCGGCGGTGATGCAGTAGCCCTTGCCCGCCTTAAGGTCCTTGACGCGGGCGTGGAAGTCGCGCACGGCGAGCTCTCCCACGTTGCCCTGGGAGCGTATGAACCTGAAAAGGATCAGGTCCGACCATTTCGTGGTCTCCACCTCGGCGAGCACGTCGGCCCAGTCGTTGCCCTGGACGGAAATGTCGGTGATCTTCACCTTGGCCTTGGGGAAGAACATGAGGCTGATCTTGCGGCAGAGGGTGACGAAGTCGCTCGTCGAGCCCAGGAGGAAGGTCTGGAGGTTGCGGTTGGAATTGAGCTCCTTGTACTTCCCCAGGAGGGCGGGAACATCCTTATAATTAGGATAAAGGCTCTGCACGTCGTTGAGGAGGGCGACGGCCTTGCCGATGTCCTGGGTCTTCAGGTAGGCGGCCGATAGCCGGTATTTGAGCTCGACCACGGTCTCGATGCGCGTGTTCTGGTGCCGCAGGCCGATCTCGAAATCGGCGATGGCCCTGTCGAACAGCTTCTGGTTTAAGTGCACCGTGCCCGCGAAAAGGGCCGCAGACGGTCCAAGCTGGGGGTCGGCGCGGAGATGGGTGAAGATCTTGAGGGCCTGGTCCAGGTTGCCCAGCTCGTAGTAGCACTCCCCGGCGGCGAAAAGGGACTCCTTGTCGTCGGGCTCGAGGTCGATGGCCCTGCGGAGCATCGAGAGCGCATCCTTGTAGTTCTTGACCTTGAAGTTGGCGTGACCAAGATAGCGCAGGGAGGGCGCGTGCTCGGGATTCACCTGGATGGCCTGGCGGAGGAGGGTCGCAGCCTTCTCGTAGGCCTTCCTCTGGAACTCGAGGAATCCAAGGTTGAAGTTGACCTCGAAGTCGTCCTGCTTGATGGTGCGCGCGACGATGAGTCCTTTGTATCCCTCCTCGAAGCGGTTTAAGCGGAGCGCGGCGATGCCGTAGCGCGAGTTGGCCATGAATTCGTCAACGTCGGTGTTGCCTGCACCGGCCTCCGCGAGGGCCTCGTAGTTCTTGAGGGCCCGCTCCCAGTCCTTCTCCTCCCAGGCAAGGTCGCCAAGGGAGGTGAGGGCATCGAGGTCCTTGGGGTTCGAGGCCAGCTTCCTGTTGGCCTCCTTGAGGATCTGCGCCCTGTCTCGGGTCTTGAACTTCTTGCCGCGGCCCCCGTTCTGGGTCTTCCTGGCAGAGGTGAAGACGATGAGGAGGAGGGCGAATGCGAGCAGGATGACTACCGCAACCGCAATGGGCAAGACGCTTTGCATACAGCAAATAGTGGAGTCTGGGGGCCTCGGTGTCAACCGGCGATGAGTGGGCCTCCAGGACCTCGAGCCTGCCCTCGGCCTGGGATTTGTGCCCGTAGGACAGCTTCAGGGCACAAAAAAACCCCGGGTTTTGCTCCCGGGGTTCTTATGCTGGTCCCGCGAACTCGGCTAGGGTCGGCTGTCCAGGGTCGACGAGCCGCGGAAATGGTAGCTCAGGCTAAGGGAGGCCTCGAGCCAGAGCTTGCGGTTCCTAAAGCAGATATCGGGCGCCAGGCCCAGGTCGAAGCTGCGATGGCGGTACCGTACCGGCAGCTTTAGTGAGGCGAACATCTCCCAGGGCGCGGACCCGACAGTCTTGTCATAGGGCGTGCCAATGAGGTTGGCCTCGGTGTTCTTGCCAAGAACGAGAAGCTCTGTCCCAAGGGCCAGCCCCGATGAGCCCAGGTCGATGCCGCAGGAGAACAGGAGCCAGAGGGCACCGGGACCATAGGGGCTTGTCAGGGGAATGAGACCGGCCCCGTTGTCGAGGTCAAGGCGATAGATGGCCCTGGCCAGGGGATCGTCGTAGCGGATCATCACCTGACCGCCCGCGCTGAAGTTGCCCCAGAGATAGTGGGTGTAGCCCACTTCCGAATACAGGCCGAATGCGCCGGCCTTCGTATCCCTCGCCCAGCTAAGGCCGAGCACCGCCGCGGGTATCGTATTGCCCGAGTCCGGGATCCCGAGCAGCTCCCCGTTTATGTCGTCAAAGCCGCCCTGGAAGGCGAGCTTGAGATCATTGGTCGGCTTCCAGGTCGCGTTGATGTACAGGGTGTCGTTGTTCGGCACCTCGTTCGCGTTGTGCCAGATCGACAGAGGAAGCAGGTCGGTCACCAGGAGCCTGTTGGAGGGCCGAGCGATGATGTAATTCTCTGCCAGCTCGAGCCTCAAGGTACCGAAGTCCCAGGATATCCGGTGGAACATCTCGTAGATGGCTGTGGGCGTGTTGCTGTTCTCGAAGCCAAAGATATTTGTCCCGACTACACCCGAATTCGGATCCACGTCATAGGCCGGACCCGAGGTCCTCGCCTCCCACGACTGCTTGGAATCAAGGCTCGCGACCATCCAGTCCAGCTTCACGGGCCCGAGCCTGGCCTCGCCCTTGAAGGCATCGAGGTAGGGCAGGCCCGAGCCGGGCATGATGCTGCCTCGCACATCGTCGCCGTATGCCACCTTGTCCCTTCCGATGGACAAGTCCAGATAGGGACTCGTCCAGGCGAGGACCCCCCGGGAAAGAAAATCCTGTTCCTCGGCGAGGAGGGGCAGGAAATTGGTGGCTGCGAAGTAGCCCCCGTCGAGGTCAGGATTGAACTCGGCCTTTGCCTGGATGGTCAGCCCCAGGGTCAGACCGGCGAGACTCCCGAGGTCAAGGCGGAGGACTCCGAGCGCCGGCCTGTCCAGCCAGTCCCTTCGGAAATCGATGCCGTTCTTGAGCTGGTAGGGCTCGGCGAGAACTTCGATGCTCCGGTAGCGGTATTCAAGGCAAATGTCGAGGCTCGTCCTCACGACGAGTCCGGAGCCCTCGGGGCCCTCGCTGAGCCCTGGCTCCTGGGCGGCAAGGGCGGCCACACACAAGAGGCCAAGGACAATGGCGCAGCCAAGGATTCGCCTTTTGGGCCTTTTTTGAGATCGCATGGATTCTCCCGAAGTGCCGGGTCATTGTGTTCGAACTCCGGCGCGGTATAATATCGCTCGCGAAAGGGGACACGCAAGCGTGAGGATAGCCTTCCTGACAGACAGCTACTGGCCCCGCGTAAACGGTGTCACCGTCTCGGTCCAGACCTACCGGGACGAGTTCGAGCGCCGCGGACACGCGAGCATCGTCATCTGCCCCGAATATCCCGACGCGATGGAGAGGGACGAGAAAACGCCCGGCGTGCTGCGTTTTCCTTCCATGGCATCGATGATCTCCTCCGAGGACAGGCTAGTCCGCCTCGATGCCTTCCCGGCGGTCTTCCGCGCCCTGGGCCGCTTCAGGCCCGACCTGATCTACGTCCAGACGGAGTTCACCCTGCAGATCGCGGGGCGGATCTACGCCCGCAGCCGCCGCCTGCCCTTCATCTGCTGCGCCCACACCGACTTCGAGCACTACATCGGCTATTACGTCCCCCAGGTCCAGAAGGAAGCCCTCCAGGCTACTGCCCGCTTCATCATGCGCACGATATACGACACAGCCGACTGCGTGGTGACGCCATCTCGGTCCATGGAACGGGTCCTGCTTTCCTACGGGGTGAGGAAGCCCTTCCATGTGGTGCCGACGGGGGTGCCCCTCATGTTCTCTCCCCAGCGCAGGGAGGACGTCGCCGCCTACCGCTCGCTCATCGACGCGCGCTTCCCGCATCTGAAAGGAAAGCGGCTCCTCTTGTTCGCGGGCCGGGTCACCGAGGAAAAGGGCGTGGACTTCCTCCTGCCCATGCTCGAGCGGGTGCTCGAGCAGAGGGACGATGTCGCCCTGCTCGTCGCGGGGGACGGCCCCCACCGGGCCATCTTCGAGACCCACGCGTCGGAGCGGAATCTCTCGCAAAGGACGGCCTTCATGGGCTATGTGCCCCATGACGACCTTCCCATCATCTACGCCCTCTCCGAGATCTTCGTTTTCCCCTCGAAGACCGAGACCCTTGGCCTTTGCACCATAGAGGCCATGGCCACGGGGACACCGGTTGTCGCCATCGGCGAGATGGGCACGCGGGATGTCATGGAGGGCGACAACGGCGGTTTCATGGTTCCGGACGACCTCGGGGAGTTCACGGCGGCCGTGCTCCGCCTGCTCGGGGACGAGGGCCTTCGCAGCTCCAAGTCGGCCGAGGCCGTCGCCTGGTCGAAGCGCTACAGCATCGAGACAACGAGCGAGACCCTGCTCTCCCTGTTCGCCGGATTCGTCAAGAACAGAAGGCGCCGGAACGCGAGGCGCTCACTGCACAGGCCTTCCCGGGCGGGCTAGGATCCCTCACCTCGCCGCCACGGCCTGCTCGAGCTGGTGCAGGACAGAGAAGAATCCCCTGTCCGCGAAGGCCGACATGATCTCCCTTTGCAGGGGGTAGCGCGCCCGCACCGAGGACGACACGGAGTAGCGGACGTAGGTGCAGTCCTCGGAACCGACCCGGACGGGCTCGATGTACCAGCCGCCGCTTATGTCGCGCACCGAGCCGTCGTCGGCTATCGAGCGCCAGGTGAGGACAGCCCTGCCGGCTCCGCTCTCCTCTCGTATCTCAAGGGTGTACTCGCTGGGAAACTCGATTCCCAGGACCCTGACGACGCTCCTTTGCCGTATCCTCATCGGGCCAGGTCCCGACCTGTCGGCGGCGACCGAGCTTATGTTGGAGAATCTCCGCGGATAGTCCTCGTAGGCGAGGATGACCTCCCTCACCGCGGCGAAGGGAGCGTGGAGCACGCTGTGGTAGTCGCCGCGAAGGACGATCCAGCTCATCCCCTCCTTGCGGTCATACTGGACAGCGAGGGAGATGCGCCTTGGCTGCCCCAGGAGGGCGGCGGGCTCGGCGCCTGCGGCCATGGACATGAGCCCGCCAGCAGCCTCTCCCGCCGCCCAGGATGCCGGGGCGATGAACAGGGCCGCGGCGAGGGCCGCGGCCGCGAGGCCAGTCCTCATCGCTCTCAGCGGATTTTCCATGAATAGGTGGCGGCGAACATCAGCTTCAGGATGAGCTTGTTGACCCCTTCCTGGGGCCGGTAGATCCACAGAGGCTGGGTCCAGAGCGGGTCGGGATCTGAGCTCGGTGCGGGGGCAGCGAGGCCCAGGGCATCGAGGGCCACGCCTCCGGTCACAGTCCCGCTGAGCCTCCAGTCGCCAATCTGCTTGCCCACGGAGAAGGTGGCAAGGATGCGCTTCTCGAGCACCGATTCGTTGAGCATCTTCGTGCCATAGGGATGGGATGCCAGGTTTCCCCAAGGGTTGGCCGGGCTGTTCGAGCCCGCGATCCTGAGCTCGAGGCCTGCATAGAGATCGAGGCCGAAGAGCCTATCCATCCAATCGCCCTGGAAGGCGAGGTTGTTCTCGCCATACTTGTAGCCTATGGCGTTGTCCTCGATCGCTATCGCCTGGTAGTCGCCATTTCCCTGGTTTGACCAGTCGAAACGGGTGTCGGGGTAGTAGGTGTAGCCATAGGCCACCACGTGCATCTCTTTGGCCGAACCCATCGTGATCGGCTCATAGATGTAGCGCGTCGCCCCCGCATTGTAGAGGCCAAAGCTTCCAATTGAGGTCTCCTTGCGCCCGCCCAGGGTCCACGCGAGCTTCCAGGGATTCGAGGTCGTGCTCGGGGCGATCGCCTTGACGTTGAAATCGGCGACCATGAGCTGGGCGTTGAGCGAAAGGCCGTCGGGCCTCGTCCAGTCCCAGAACATGCCCACGTTGTACTTCTCGTTCCAGCCGGTGGCCCAGGGCCGTCCGAGGTTTGTCTTGGCGTATTGGACAAAGTAGGCGGGGATGGGGTTGAGGAAGTATTCCAGGTCGAAGTTGCGCCCCGTGTAGACCGCGGCGTCCTGGAAGCCGAAGCGCATCTGGTCTCCCAGCTTGAAGCCGTAGACGCGGATGTTGGCGCCCCGGTCGGGAAAGCCGTCTGTCGCCTGGCCATTGGCCGTGCTCCAGGCCGGGGTCGCCATCCCGCCCATGTAGTTCAGCGATAACCAGCGGCTCTGGAAAAAGAAGAAGTCGCCCTCGTAGCGGAGGGTCAAGAGCAGGCTCGAGTTGCCCTTCGAGTTCTCGAAAAGCGAATAGGGCGAGTCGATGACGTCGTAGTGAGGGAAGCGCCCGGCCTCGAGCATGAAGGGGCCAAGGTGGGTCCGAAGACCACCTCGGACCATATCGAACCACAGGTTGGCGAAATTGCCGCCGGGGACATTTGCCTTCGCGGGCCCGTACTTCTTGCTGCTCTCGACAGCCAGGTCGGCGAAGAGCTCGAAATATTCCGAGCTGTAGTCGAAGCCGATGGAGGGTCTGACCACCGGACCGTTTGCGTAGGAGTCCTCCTCCCCGAGCCGGTAGCCACCGGCCATGCCAAGGTTCAGCACCGTTCCGCCCGAGTCGGGAGCCGGAGCGGCCTCCTGTGCGAAGCCGCCAGTAGCGGATGCAAGTACGAGGCAGGCTGCGAGGACTATCGTCCCCAATGGTTGTCGCTTCACGTCGATCTCCTGGCAGGTATTGGCACGAGTATATAAAGGGGCGGCCATCGGCCTCTAGCCTTCCATGCGGTCGATGAGCCATGCCTTCAGGGCCGTTGCGCGCTTTCGCAGGGCCGAGGGCAGGTCGACCTGCCGGGCGGCGAAGCCCTCTACCTTGGCTCCGCTCAGGGAATAGATGACCAGGCCACCCTGGGTCGGCTCGATATAGAAGTACGAGAACATCTCGCCCTCGCCCAGGACGGTCATCATGAATGCCTGGAGCGGCCTCGCATTGGACATGGCCATGAGGATGCCGGGAAAGGAGGTGTCGAAGTCCATGCGGTAGTAGGAGGTCCCGAAATTCGCGTCCTTGAGACGCACAAAAAAACCGCTACGCGTGGCGAGGTCTGCCTCGGTCGTATCTGGAAGGATCCGTCCGCCGCTGGCATCGGCAACCCGAGTCACCTCGTCAAACAGCACCCTCTGCCCCTGGGAGCTCGAACGGTAGGTGATGCCAGACAGGCTGCGGACCTGGCTGATGGCGTTGTAGAGGGCGAGCTTGTCCCTAAGTGCCGGGCTCTGGATGACCTTCCTGGGCAGGATGCTCAAGGTCTCGCCGAGGAAACTGTAGCGGCGCCCCTCGAGGGCCTTGAGCAGGGCAGCTCCCACCTCCCCCGCGGGAAGGAGGCCGAGTTCGCCGGGGCTGGAACCAGAGTCGGATATTCCTCCGGCGCTCGCGGCCCCTGCGGGAATGGCCTGGGCGAAGCCGGGATAAAGCGAGGAAAGAGCCCGTTGCTGGGCAGGGGCCGCCACGAGGCAAAGACAGGCGAGGAGGGCCGCGAAAGAGACGGGCCTAATAGGCGCCCTTGCCACGGAAGACCACCTGGAAGGTGCGGAAGAGTATGTGGAGGTCCAGCCAGACCGACCAGCTCTCGTTGTAGAAGCGGTCGAAGGCCACGCGCTCCTCGTAGTTCGTATCCGACCTCCCCGATACCTGCCAGAGGCCGGTCATGCCCGGCATCATGCTCGAGAAGCGCTCGTACAAGGCGCCGTACAGGGGAACCTCGGCAGCCACGATAGGGCGCGGACCCACAAGACTCATCTCCCCGCGGATCACGTTCCAGATCTGGGGAAGCTCGTCGAGACTCGTGCGCCTCAGGAGCCTGCCCACGCGGGTTATCCGGGGATCGTGCTTGATCTTGAAGTTGCTTTCCCACTCGGCCCGCAGGACGGGATCGGCGGCGAGCTGGGCCTTGAGCTTCGTCTCGGCATCCTTGACCATCGAGCGGAATTTCCAGGCCTTGAAGGGCTTGCCGTTCTTGCCCAGGCGGGTGTGGCCGTAGAAGGCCGGTCCGCGGGAATCGAGCCGTATGAGGATGGCGATCAGGAGGATGATCGGCGAAATCGCCAGTCCGCCAAGGACCGTGAACACGAGGTCCAGGGCACGCTTGACCATTAGGTTCCATGGCATGAGGAGGCGCTGGCTCGAGCCGAGGCCCAGAAGGCCGCTAAAGTCCCTCACGGTCATCCAGATGTTCATGAGGCCCAGGAGGTCGGGGATGAGGATGTAGTACCTGAAGCAAAGGACGCTGTGCTCGACAATCGACGCGACCTTCGAGCGTTCCACGCTTGGCATCGCGACGATGGCCATGCGTATGTGGTACCGCCTCACCAATTCGGTGCCTAGGTCGGTGCCGCAGAGTATGGGCACCCCCCGGTACTCACCCTGGAGTGCGGGGTCGTCATCGAGCATCGCCACCGGAGCGTAGCCGAGCCTGCGTTCGTCGAGAAGGCTGTCCACGACCTCACGGCCCATGTCTCCGGCTCCGAAGACCACGGCCGGGATTCCCCACCACTTCATTCTGCTCAGGGAATCCCGCGCGATCGCCCGGCAGGTCGGGAACGCGACCATGCTCACGAGGAAGCTCGTGGCGAAGGCGAAGGAGACCGAGCCCTTGTTCGAGTGCTGGACGTACAGGGAAAGGATCAGGCCAGCGTGGGCCAGGAAGGATCCCGTGGAAAAGCGCCGCATCTCCTCGGCGGGAGCCATGCTCAGGCCCGGATAGAGGTGGGTCATCCAGAACAGGAATATGAAGCCCGGAAGGTATGGCCAGTACTGTATGAAGGACCTGAAATTGATAGCGTGGTTATCGTAGAGGTTGATGATGAAGAAGCCTATGCCAAAGCTTGCCATCGCCGCGAAGAGGTCGGCGAGGATGAAGGAGAAGGTGGTCATGGCCGAACTCGTCAGGCCGTAGCGGCCACGGTACCAGGAGTCAAAGTCGTCGAGGATCATATGCGCTCCAGTATCCACGCGTCGCACCCTTCCCGCAAGACCGCCACTAGGATCTTCCCCGCACGGCTTCCCGGTAGATCCCCTTGAGTTCGCCTATCACGCGGTCCTCGTCGAACCTTGAGCGTGCCTTGTCCATGGCCTGCCGGGACAGGCGCTCATAAAGGCCATCCTCTCGGATGAGGCGATCGATGCGCTCGGCCATCGCCTCGTGGTCGCCAAGGGGGACGAGGAAGCCGTCCTCCCCGTCTGCCACCACCTCGCTTGAGCCCGGGACATCGGTAGCGACGCAGGGCAGGCCGAAGAGCATCGATTCCATGAGCCCGCGGGGCAGGCCCTCCGCCACGGAGGAGAGGACGGAGACCTGGCACGAGGAAAGGTAGCCGGCCACCTCATCCTTCGTCTTCACCCCTGTGAAGTGTACCGCGCCCTCCAGGCCGAGCCGCGCGGCCTCCTCAAGCGCTGACCGATCGTTCACCTCGCCGACGCAGAACAGCTCGAGCTCGCTGTGGCCGTAGCGTCCGCGCAGGAGCTCGACGGCCCGAATGAGCATCCTGTGGTTCTTCTTCGCCTCTACCCGGGCCACGCAGACGAGCTTCCAGGAAGCGGGCCTGGGCCTGGGCCCGGCCGGGGGCTTGAAATCGGCGAAGTTAATGCCGTTGCCGATGTACCGAAGGCGGGCTCGCCTGCCCATGCCATGGCTCTTGGCCTGGGCGAGCTCGAGGGCGTTCTGGAAGAGGACAATGTCGGTTAGGCCCGACAGGAAGACCTCGAGGCCCAGATAGACCGCGCGCTTGAGACCCGAAAAGCCGTTGAAGCCAAAGGAATGGACCTGGTAGATGGAGATCGTCCGGGTCCTCGCCCTCCGGTTGTGGATCCAGCACGCGATGCGTGCTATCGCTCCGGCTTTCGAGGTGTGGGAATGGACAATGTCGGGCTTGTGCTCGCGAAGTAGGCGGAGCATCGAACGCAGCTCGCCGGGGACCGCCCTGGCCTCTATCTCGCGCCCCATCTCGAGCGGGATGTGCTTTATCCCGAGCTCGGCGAAGGCCCTGGTGAAATAGTCCTCGGCCGGGCAGACGAGGAAGTCCTCGAACTCCGGATCCCGGTCTATCTCGGCGACGCGGTGGGTGAGGAGCCTGCGACCGCCCTGGGGCGTGGTGATGACGTCGAGGACGCGGATCACCTCGCGCTCCCGATCTCCCCCTCGACCCGGCGGATGAGCTTGAGGCTCACGAGGAAGGCCCCTCCCCCGTAGACGAGGGCATAGGCCAGGATGACCCAGGCGATGAAGCCGGTCGCATAGCCTATGGCGAGCAGGGGCAGGAGGGCCCCGGTGATGCCAATGTTCTCGCTGAACTGCTTCTCCTGGCCCACCTCGGTCTTGCCCGGGTCTGGCTTCACCGCCCGAAAGCCCTGGTAGAGCAGACGCATGAAGACATTCGACGCGGCGGCCAGCCCGCCTACCGCCGCCCAGCCCCCGGCCCATGGCAGGGCAATGCCCTGAAGCCCAGGAAATGCCCCGTGGGAGACCGACTCGGCGAGGACGCCCGATCCGAGGAGGAGGGTCGTGTAGGCCACGTAGCCGCCCATGGCGTCGACCCACTCGCCCCAGATGCTCCCCTTCTTGAGGGTCCTCGCCACGTTGCCGTCTGCGCAGTCAAGGACCCCGAAGACGAAGAAGCAGGCGAAGCCGGCCCAGACCGCCCATGGCAGGCCGACGACAAGGAGGATAGCCCCGATGAGGCAGAAGACGGCCCCGGCATAGGTCACCGCATTGGCCCCGATGCCCAGGCGAAGGCAAACCCAGGCCGTGGGCATGGAGATGGGCCGCAGGACGAACTGGGTCCAGGGAGAGTCTGAGCTGTTCTTCGATTTTGGCAACGAGGAGCGCACCTCGGCGAAGCTGTAGTCGCGGCGTAGCTGGGATTTCATTGGCCTTCCACCTTCCATGCGTTCTTCTCGTGTATCGAGCCGGTCACCTCGAAGGTGAAGAAGCTCGCGCTCTTGTTCCTGAGGAACTCCGACCAGTCGGTCGTGATGTCGCTGAAGCTCAGGCTGCGCTCGACTCCCGGAGCCAACTTTCGCGGATCGGCTCCGAAGTCCCCGGCGAGGCCGGCCGAGGCGGCGATCATCGCGACGCCGTCCGCGTTGCTCGTGAGACGCTCGTCCACCTTGAGCTCCCCGCGTGCCCCGAAATCCTTCACCAGGAGGAGGGGAACCGCGAAGGAGCTGTGCTGCCTGTTCTGCGGGCTGTCGTAGCGCGGTGGCAGACCCGGCAGGTCGTTGTCCTGGTAGGGGTTTCCGTGGTCGGAGAGGACTACGATCATGGTGTTGTCGTAGACGCCCTCGCGCCTCATCCAGTCGAACCATGAGGCGAGCTCGGCGACCGTCTTCCTGGCCGAATAATAGGCGCCCTTCTTGTCGACGAAGCTCTGGGTCTCATCGTCGGGGAAGGTCCCGTCGATGATCTCGCCCTTTGCGTCGATGCCATAGGGCTCGTGGGCGAGCTCGTTGTGGATGTAGAGCATGAGGCCCGGGCCCTCTGCGACCGCCTTCGAGATCTCGCTTAGGAGATCGAGGTGGGCGAGGTTGCGGATCGTCTTGTTGCGGATGTAGTCGAACTGGACAGATTTGCGGTAGATGATCCAGCTCCCGTCGTCATAGAGGCGGTTCTTCAGCATGGTGGGAAGGGACTGGAAAAGCGAGACCATGATGGGGAGGGCGTTCTTCCTGACCGAGGCGACCTCCCTCTTCTTGTTCTTCTCCTTGTTCCAGTACGGTACGTACTGCGAGTTCTGGTCGACGGCCACGCCGGGCAGCTTGAGGTCCTCGAGATAGACCGGGTTCACGATGGCGACACGGTAGCCTTGGGCGGCGAAGGCCGTGAAGAACTCCCTGCCAGCCTTGAGGATCTTCTCGGTTCCTGTGCCGTCCTGGCTGTTGAGTTGCTCGGGGCCATATTTCAGGCCTCCGAGCAGGCCCGACAGGGAAGTGGCGGTCACAGAGGAGAGCGACAGGGTGTCGGCGTACCAGGAGAAGCCCCCGAGACGGGTCGCGTACTCGGGCGATTCCTTGAGGATCCTGCCCAGATAGTTCCCGTTGAACATGTCGGCGATGAAGAAAACGACATTTCTCCTGGTCTTCGAGAAGCCGTGGACGAGGCTTGAGTCGGGGGGCAGGCTGCTTCCACCCGCTTCTGTCACCGTGGGGGCAGCCGCCGGGAGGGAGGATATCTCCACGTAGGTCCTTAGTCCGAAGACCATCATGGTGACCAGACATATCGCCGGCAGGAGGCCCTTGAGCCTCGGGAGCATGTAACGTGCAAGGGCCACGGTCGCCGTGAGCACGAGGGCGTCGAGCAGGTAGCTTGCGGCAGGAATGTAGTCGAGGACATAGGCCTTCTGCAGGAAAAATTCGTCGAGGCTCCCCACGTCCGTCCTGAGCAGGATGCTGTAGAGCAGGGAGAGCAGGATGGCCGAAAGGAGGCCGATGTTCAGGAGGCGCCGCAGGCCCTGCCCTCCCAGCCGATACAGGAGGGAGCAGAGGGCGCCGAAGCCAAGTGCGTAGGGCAGGTTGGCCAGCACGAAGCCCGCGAGGCTCATGCCTATGTCACCAGGGGAGGAGGAGAAGATGATCGACGGGGAGAAGACGAAGACCTGGGCAGTGTAGAGGGCGAGCAGAGAGGCGAAGGCCGCCCAGCCCTGGTCGGGGACATCGCTGTCCACGCGGTGCGGCCCCAGAAGCCTCGAGACGGAGAGAAAGGCGATGCACTCGCCCAGGAGGACAGAGAGGAGCTTGATGTTGGGATTCGATATGTAGACGCTTTGCTTCCTGTCGAAGAAGAGCACGTAAAGTACGACGGCATAGACCATCCACAGGGTCGCGATCGGAGCGAGACGGCGCATGGTGAAACTGCCCCGGGCCTTCGAGAAGATGGCGTTTGCGACGAGGAGGGCCGTGGCCAGGGCCCCCGCCGCGAAGCCCGCCACGATGCAGTACTTGAAGGTGGAGCGATGGGCGGACAGCCACCAGGTCTGGGCTGCGACGAGGCAGGAGAAGAACAGGAGGGACCAGAACCAGAGGGACTCGCGGCTCAAGGCAGAGCGGACAAGGTCGCCCATGCGCGGCAGGCCTGAGCTCGGGGCTTCCTCCCCCTCGGGTCTGGGCCGCAGCAGGGAGACTGTCACGTTCTTGAGCAGGGAGAGGAGGTTGTTCATCGTCCAGTACAGGAGGAGGGCAGATGGGCTCGCGTACAGGACGACGAGGAAGAAGGCCGCGAGGCCGAAGAGCTGGAGCAGCTCAGACCTGGTCGCCCCCTTTGTATAGTACAGGGATGATGAGAGGTTGATGGCTGTCATGACGAAGGGCAGGAGGTTGACCCCGCCCAGGAGGCCATCGGGCTTTCCGAGGTCTCGGAGGGCGAGGAAGGCCACTCCCGAGAAGGCGCCGTAGGTGGAGAGAAAATGGTAGGCGGCGAAGAAGAAGGGGATCTGCACCAGGATGCCCACCGAGGACCGGAGGGCGTAGATCGGCCTATAGCCATGGAGGCGGTGGACGTTCTTGACGAGGTAGAATCGCTTCTGCCCCGAGTAGTGCTTCTTCACGCTCGCCAGCTCGGCGGCCATCCTCGCCTGGAAGGCGAACTCCTTTTTCTTCCACTTCTCTGCCAGAAAATAGATGGGAGTCGTGAGGGCGGTGAAGAACAGGCTCAAGAGGATTATGGAGAAACCGTATCTGCCCGAGAGACGGTAGAAGATCCCGAAGACGAGGGAGAACAGGGTCTCCAGGGGCAGGATGAAGATGTCGTAGAGCAGAGTCATCTGATGCCCTCGAGGATCGCCATTATGTTCGTTGCAGCGGCCTCGCCGGCCGTCCCGAAATTGTAGATGCTTCCGTCCCGGATTCCCTTGATGAGCTCGGAGTTGGTCCGGCTTGATTCCCGGGACCTCCTGACGACAGAAGGGAGTCCCTCTATGGAGGCATCGTCGATGCAGGTGGCGAGGCGCTTGCTCGTCGCGATGTCCCAGAGCTCGCCCGTCATGTCCTCGCCCTCGTGCCCGCCCACGTCGGCCTCCCAGTTCGCGAGGATGACCGGCCTCTCGAGCAGGAAAGCGTAGTCGAAGAGGATCCCCGAGAGGTCGGTGATCATGATGTCCGAGGCGAGCATGCTCCCGACCCCGCTGCGCTTCCTGTCTATCTCCACGAGACCCTTCGAGACGAGGTTCCGCTCGATCTTCCTGAAGAGCTCGGCGTGCGAGATGTAGAACTGCGGGTGGGGCCTAAAGATCACGCGCATCGAGGCGGCCGCAAGGACGTCGATGATCCTCGACCCGAACTTGAGAACCGAGCTCCGCTGTCCCCAGGTGGGAGCGTAGAGCACCGCGGGAGGCCCGCCATCCCTGGGCAGGGCGCGCAGCTCCTCGAGCATCACATCGTAATAGGGGCAGCCGGTGGGATACAGGGCCTTGGCGGGGAGACGGCGGCGCGTCTCGAGCTGGCGGACGCTGGCCTCCTGGTAGGCGCCGACGGTCAGCAGGGAGTCGTAGTAGTCGAAGGCATATTTCTCGTTGAAGGCGATGTCTGTGGGGGAGTGGAAGAGGTGGCTATAGTGGGCGACCTTCTTCGAGCGCCGCAGCTGGTAGACATCGAGGTGGGGGGTCGTCGAGACGACCATGGCCGCGCTCAAGGAGTTCATGAAGGCGATCGTCAGCAGCTCGCTCCCGGGATGTTTCACCTGGAAGGCCGGAGACCCCAGGGCGAAGGCAGGGTCCTTGGGATCAGGGGTCACATAGCCGCATGCGACGCCGCGCCTCGACAGGGCCGCGATGACGGGCTCGAAGGTCTGCCAGTACTTGCCCCCCTCGGAGTGGAACACTATGTCGGGGAGGCCCTTGGAGACTGCCAGGCCCTTGCCGAAGGCCAGCTTGGTCCTCAAGGAGTACCAGGCGTTCCTAACGGCGAAGACGATCGTCGTCGCGATGCCCACGAGGGCATAGAGCAGAAGGCTCCCCGTCCCGGGGTCGAGATAGGCGTGGACGTTCACCGGCCTGAAAAGGAACAGCAGCAGGAAGAGATAGTACACGGGCCAGGCTCCTTTTGAAGGCGATGAGGACTACCGGGCGGCCCTAATTCCCGCCGCTGGCGGCCTGCCAGGTCTTGAACCAGGCGGCGAAGCGGCCGAGGCCTTCGGCGATCTCGGTGCTCGGACACCAGCCAAAATCGGCCATGAGGTCGGACACATCGGCCTCCGTCGCGTAGACGTCACCCGGCTGCATGGGCAGGTAGTTCTTCACAGCCTCGGCACCGAGGACCCGCTCGAGGGTCGCTATGAAGTCGGCGAGCCGCACGGCCCGGTGGTTGCCAATGTTGTAGACCTTGAAAGGCGCGCTCGAGCTCGCGGGATCGGGCTGGGCGGCGTCCCAGGTCGGGTTGGGCTGGGGCACCCGGTCGATCACCCGCACCACGCCATCGACGATGTCGTCGATGTAGGTAAAATCCCGGAGCATGTCGCCCTTGTTGTAGACATCGATGGCCCGGCCCTCGAGGATCGCGCTGGCGAACTTGAAGTAGGCCATGTCGGGTCTCCCCCAGGGCCCGTAGACCGTGAAGAAGCGCAGGCCGGTCGTCGGCAGGGCGTACAGGTGGCTGTAGGTGTGGGCCATGAGCTCGTTGGAGCGCTTGGTCGCCGCGTACAGGCTCACCGGGTGGTCGACGGGACCGTGGTTCGAGAAGGGCCTCGAGACCTCGAGGCCGTAGACCGAGGACGAGGATGCGTAGACAAGGTGGGCCGTCTTCGCCGCCCTGCAGCACTCAAGGACGTTCAGGAAGCCCGTGATGTTCGACTCGATGTAGGCGCGGGGATTGTCGATGCTGTAGCGCACCCCAGCCTGGGCCGCGAGGTTGCATACCCTGTCGAAGGAATGCGCTGCGAAGACGGCCTCCATGGCGCCGCGGTCCTCGAGGGAGGCGCGGACGAAGCAAAGCTTCGGCTGCGAGCTGGATCGCACAACGCGGCCCTGCTCAGCGGCCTCGCCACCAAAGCCAAGGGTGGCGAGGCGGGCGAACTTCAAGGCGGGGTCGTAGTAGTCGTTGATCGAGTCGAGGCCCAGGACCTCGTCCCCCCGCTCTAGCAGGCGCCTCGCCAGGTGGGAACCGATGAACCCGGCTGCGCCGGTGACTAGGTGCTTCATTTCCCCTCGGGCTCCCGGTTCTTCCAGGTCCGGTACTCGATATCCTCGAGAAGTGTCCGGTTCACGGCGAACTGGTCGGCGAGGAAGGCGGTTATCATGGTCTGGAAGCCAATGCCCATGAGGATCGAGACAAGGATCAGGGACTGGATGTGGCCGCCGCCCTGGCCGCTCAGGAGGAAGTACAGGAAGCGCAGACCCACGACCAGGCCCAGGGTGAACACGCTGGCGCCGATGCTCATGAAGAACTTGAATGGCTTGTAGACCACGAAGATCCTGAGCATCGTGAAGATGGACTTCTTGATATAGTTGGGTATGCTCTTCACGAGCTTCGAGGGCCGCAGGTCCTCGTTCACCCTGATCGGCACGGAGAGTACCACCATGTTCTTCCGTCCCGCCTGTATGATCGTCTCCAGGGTATAGGTGTAGTCGTTGAACACATGGAGACGCATGGCCGCATCCCTGCTCACCGCCCTGAAGCCCGAAGGCGCGTCCTCGACGTCGGTCCCGCTCACCTTGCGCACCACAAGGGATCCGAGCCTCTGCAGGCCCTTCTTCGCAAGGGAGAAATGCTCGATCGTGTTGATCGGTCGGGCGCCGATGACGATGTCGGCCCTGCCCTCGAGGATGGGCGTGACCAGGGCCGGGATGTCGCCGGCGTTGTACTGGTTATCGGCATCGGTGTTGACTATGACGTCGGCGCCGAGCTCGAGGCAGGCTCGCAGGCCCGCGATGTAGCCGCGCGCGAGCCCCTGGTTCTTCTTGAAGCTGACGACATGGTTCACACCCGAGCGCCTTGCCACGTCGACGGTGTCGTCGGTGCTCCCGTCGTCGATGATGAGCCATTCGACCTGGTCGAAGCCCTTGACCGAGCGCGGTAGCTCCGCGAGGGCGAGGGCCAGGGTGCCGGCCTCGTTGTAGCAGGGCATCTGGATGATGAGCTTCATGGTACTTCCTTGCTTCCTCATTCTTGTGTAAAGGCTTCCCCGCTCAGTGCGGGCAGGGACGAGCGCGTGATCTCCTGAAGGCGGAAGGGAGAACGGACGACGGCAAGGACCTTTGCCGCCCCAAGATCGGCATTCGAGCCGAGGACGGCGTAGGGCTTCCCGTCTATCATGGCGTCCGTCTGCGGCGGCGGGTTCCCGGGCCTGTAGTTCCTGGTCGAGAGGAAGTAGAGCCGGCAGCTCTCAAGGGCATCCCTTCCCGACATCTGCTGTGCTGCCACTATCGGTTCCCTTGCCGCCCAGGCTGCGTCGGCCGCGGCGCGATAGCGCATGGTGAGGGCAAGGGGATGATCGGCCGGAGCGAGGAGGGAGTGCACGAAGGGCCGTGCCCTCGCGGGGACCCAGGGCGAGGAGAAGCCAGCCGCGACCGCGAGGCCCGCGATCGCCAGCGAAAGGACATAGGCCCGTGCCCCGCCCCTGGTCGCGCGGCCGGCAGGCGCTCGCGCGCGCTTCCCGGCGGTTACGCAGAGGACATCGACAAAGGCAGCCGAGAGGACGAGAAACAGCGGCCCGAGCACGGCGCAGAAATAGCGGTTGATGAAGGGCTCGGCGGGGACGAGGGGAGCGAGGCTCTTCACCGCGAAAGTCATGAGCACAAAGAAACTGAGCGCGGCCGAGACGAGGATCACGGCCTGGTCCTGGCCCCTGCGGACAAGGTAGTACGTGCCTGAGAGCGCGAAGGCGAAGAAGGGAATCTGCCAGTACCACTGCAGGTAGGGCCTAAGATAGCGCTTGAAGAGGTCGAGGAAGCCCATGGCCTTCAGGGCCTCGTTGCCCTCGAGGTGGCTCCTCGCGATCACCTGAAGCTGGCCGAACCTGAAACGGCTAAGGGACGCGTAGAGACCCGTCTCGAGGAGGAAGAGGGCAAGCAGGATCCCGCAGAAGACCAGGATCTCGCGGAAGGGCCGCTTCCTCGCGAACATGAGAAGAACCAGGCCTGGGGCGAAAAAGAGGTTCGTCACCGTGGACTCGTATGCGGCGAAGAGGAAGAGGGCCGAACCCGCGAGGGGCAGAAGGCTGGCCTTCGCGCCGGTGCCCGGACGCTCGAGATAGACCATGAAGCACCACAGCGATGCCAGCACATAGGTGATGGAGAAGATCTCGGGCCTCACCTGTGAGCCCGACCTGATCATGTAGGGAAAGAAGATCAGTGCCAGTGAGGCGAGAAATCCGCAGAGCCTGCCGCGGAGCCGTCTTCCCATCATGAAGGCGAGGCCCGCCTGGACGGCCACATTGAGGACAGGCAGGACGTAGTAGACGTTGGGCCCCTCGCCAAGGAGGAACTGGGCGGCGGCGACGGGAGCGATCACGCCGAAACGCACGGTCCTGTGCGTCAGTGGTGGATAGGCCAGGCCCTGGGACAGGGCCTTCGCCGAGAACCAATAATCCCGCTCGTCCACTCCGGTGTGGATCATCATGAGGGTCGCCAGACGGAAGAACACCGCGAAGACGACAAGGGCAAGGATTATGAGGCGGTCGGCCCTTCGCGATGATGGATCGCCGTTTATCGGCATCAGACCTGCCCCCCTTTCCCGAAGACCAGGAATTTCTGCATCAGGTAGGAAAGACCCGCGATGAGCACCGAGGCGATGGCCTGGGCGACATAGGCGTTCATGGCCGCGCGCGCGACGAGGAGGGCGAGCATACCCTCGTTCACCAAAAACATCACGAGGTAGGAAAGAGCCATCCTGAGGAAGACCCCGAGGTCCAGGTGGGCGCCCGTCTTAAAGGTAAAGAACTTGTTCGCGACGAGGCTGAAGACGATGGCGAAGAGGTAGTCGAAGACGAGGGCTAGGTAGTAGGGCGTCCCGAAATGGATGAACAGCGAATACACGGCGAAGGCAAGGACCGTATTCGTCCCGCCAACCAGACCGAAGCGAAGGATCTCCCCCAGGTCGAGAGCGGGCCGGCTCACACCGCCCTGCCGTAGAAGTCTTTCACCGCGGCGACCACGGAATCGACCTGTTCGGGGGAAATGCCGTACCAAAGGGGGAGACGCAAGAGCCTCTCGCTCTCGCGGGTCGTCCACCTGTCCTCCCCGTGGAAGCGCCCGCTCCTTGATCCCTGGGGGGCGCTGTGGAGGGGGATGTAGTGGAAGGCCGAGCCGATGCCCCTGGCCTTGAGGAAGTCGATGAGGTCCTGCCTCTCGGCTATGTCCCTGGCCTTGATGTAGAACATGTGGGCGTTGTGCTCCCTGCCCTCGGGGATGAAGGGGAGCTCAAGCCTGCCGGCCTGGGCGAGGCCGCCCAGACCAGCGTAGTAGCGGTCCCAGGTGGCCATCCTGTGACCCTGGATCTTCTCGACGTTCTCGAGCTGGGAGTACAGGTAGGCTGCGTTGAGCTCGGAGGGGAGGTAGGAGGAGCCTAAGTCGACCCAGGTGTACTTGTCCACCATGCCCCTAAAGAACTTTGCCCGGTTGGTTCCCTTCTCCCTCACGATCTCTGCCCGCTCGAAATACCGCTCGTCGTTGACGATGAGGAGGCCCCCCTCGCCGCAGGAGACGTTCTTTGTCTCGTGGAAGCTGTAGCAGCCGAAAACCCCGATCGTGCCCAGCATCCTTCCCTTGTAGCGGGCCATGAAGGCCTGGGCCGCGTCCTCGACGACGGGGATGCCCCGCCGGGCGGCGGCCGCGCCTATCGCGTCCATGTCGCAGCCGACCCCCGCGTAGTGCATGACGACAATGGCCTTGGTCCGCGGCCCCATGGCCGCGATGACCTTGCCGGCATCCATGTTCATCGTGCGCGGCTCGACGTCGACGAAGACTATCCGGGCCCCGCGCAGGGCGAAGGCGTTGGCCGTCGAGACAAAGGTGAAGGAGGGCATTATGACCTCGTCCCCCTCCTTTATGTCCAGGAGGAAAGCGGCCATCTCGAGGGCGTGGGTGCATGAGGTGGTGAGCAGGGCCCTCTTGGCCGGGAGCCTGGTCTCGAACCACTCGTGGCATTTGCGGGTGAAGGGGCCGTCGCCAGAAAGCTTGCGGCCGCGCATCGCCTCCTCGACCCTGGCGGGCTCGTCGCCCGTGAAGGGCGGCACGTTGAACGCTATCATTTTAGTGCTTCCTTGCGCGGGATGATCTCCTTGATCGAGTACTGGGGTCTCCTGTTGAGGGTCAGGTAGGCCCGCCCAAGGTACTCGCCGATCATGCCCAGGCTTAAGAGTATGATTCCACCGATCACCAGGAACAGGACCGCCAGGGTGGTCCAGCCCTCGACGACGTGCGCTGAAGCGAAGTAGTCGAGGACATAGTATAGCCCCAGGCCAAAGCCGATCGCCGCGAAGCAGAAACCCAGGAAGGAGGCCACGCGCAGGGGGAAGACCGAGAAGCTGGTCGCCAGCTTCATGAAGACCTTGATGGAGCGCACGAGGCTGTAGTTGCTGCGGCCCCTGTAGCGCGCATGATGCTCGACCGGCACCTGGGTGACGTTGGTCGTGACCGTGAACAAGAGGCCGTCGACGTAGGGAAAGGGGCCGTCATACCCGACCATGGCCTTCACGACATCCCCGGCTATGAGCTTGAAGGGCGAGAGGTATACCTTGTCCGGCTTGCCGATCACCTTGTCGGCGACCTTCCCGTTGAGCCAGCTGCCGAGGTTTTTCCAAAGGGCCTGCCTCTTCACCGGGAACTGGGCGAAGCAGACATCGGCCTCCTGCGTCTCGCAGCGATCGAGGAGCTTCAGGATGTCATAGGGCGAGTGCTGGAGGTCGTCGTCCATGATGACGACATAGTCCCCCCGCGCCGCGCGTAGCCCGGCCATGATCGCGTTGTCCTGGCCCGAGTTCTTGCGCAGGTTTATCCCCACGATGCGCGGATGCAGGGCGGCCTGCTCCCGTATCCGCTCCCAGCTGCGGTCGGGGCTCGCGTCATTCACCAGGAGGACCTCGTGCTCGATCCCCGCGAGGGCATCGGATAGCTGGCGGGAGAGCTCAGACAGGTTCTCCTCGCTGTTGTATACCGGGACGACGACGCTAAGCCGCATCATCACTCCTTACCGGGCAGGTAGATCGCGAAGGCGTCGTTCTGCCAGACAATATGATATCTGTGACGATCCAGCAGGGCAAGCACGCTCTCCAGCCTGACCGGGATCTCTACATTGCCGGGCCAGGTCGCGGAGCGCGCGTTGCGCTTCGCAAGGACGACCACGGGCAGGGCCCGGGATGCTTCCTTCGCGGCGATGATGGCCCGCAGCTGGCCTGGAAGGTAGAGGGCAGGCCAGGGATTGTCGAGGTAGGGCCTGGTCTTCGTGGCGAAGTGGACAAGGCCGATGCTGTCGAATGCGAGGAGCTCGCTGCCCGGTGGGGCGTAGCTCGAGATGACGGGAAGGGCCTCCTCGAGGACTGCGGCCCGCGCCGGGCTCGTGAAGATGCCCCTCAGCATGGGATGGTCCACGGTGCTGACCATGGCCGAGCTATCCCTGTAGACACCGATCGCCAGGCCATAGGCCGAGGCGGGGATGAGGACGCCCAGGAAGACGGCCCCTGCAAGCGCGAGGCCCGAGCGTCCGCTCGTCACCTTCTCTGAGCTGCCCAGACGATGCAACAGGCCCAGGACGGCCGGCACGAGGAGGGGGAAGGCGTAGGTGGACACCTTGATGCCGGTGTCCGAGCCTACGCTGAGCACGATCACGACGGCGGCGGCCATCGCCGAGGCCAGCCTGAACCGGGCATCGGTCTTCGAGGCGAGAAGGAGGACCGAGACCAGGGCGCAAAGATAGCCCGTGCCCGCCATGGCCCAGTAGGACTCGGTGCCTATGGGGTCGCCAAGGAGCCCGGTCACGAGGCCAAGAGCGAAGAGGCATGAACCTGCGCATATAATGATCATCGCCACGCCGGGGCGGCGCAGCCTGCCCAGGGCCCTTGATATGCCCAGGAGGGCGAGGAGACAGGCCAATCCCGCGATGACGGAAAAAAGACCCGCGCGGGCAGGGCGGAGGAGGACGCGCAGGACGCCGTATTTGGATCCATCTGCGTCGGTCTCGACAGCGAGGTCCTTCAGGGAACCAAGGTAGAGACCGAGGTGGCCAAGCGCGGCCATGGCGGCGAATCCCGCGGCGAGGGCAAGGATTGCTCCGGCGAGGTAAAGCAGCAAGCCCCTGGCGTCGAGCTTGATCCTCGGCCCCTCGCCCGCGGCCAAGAGGTTGAGGATGGGGACGAGGATTATGAGACCAAGGCCCACGACGTTGGGCAGCCTCACGAGCACATTGAGGCCCAGGACGAAACCCGAGGCGAAAAGCCTGCCGCGGCGGCCCGAGAAGCAGCCCTCCACGAGGAGCCAGGCCCCGAGGGCAAGGGACAGGGCCGAGAGGTTGTTGTAGTGGACGATGTTGATCTTGCCGGCGAAGTCGAAGGCCAGGGGGGCCGCCACACCAAGGAAGAGCAGATGGCGCGGCATGGACCTGCCATACAGACGGATCGCGGCCCAGGCCGTCAGCCAGAAGATGAGGGCAGCGGCGAGCTTCATGGGTAGGAGGCCGAACTGGCCGAAGGCGAGGTAGACCAGGCCACCGATCACGTTGGTAAGCCAGAGATGGAACCAGAAGGATACTGCCGAGGGGGCGGAGAAGATCAGCTGCTGGTTCACCGCGACAAAACCCGTATCGGTCATGTCGAGGCCGCGAAACGCCATGACCAAGGGAACCGCGACAAGGGCCAAGACCGAAAGCAGGATCGCGAGCCGGGGCAGGGGTCCCGAATCTGGCAAGGAGGGTGCTGTGCCGGATCTCGCCTCGGCGAGGACCCCGCGAAGTGATGCCGTCTTGCTCATGCTCCGGATACCCCTCGTTCAGGAAGCTGGGGATGCGATCTCGGCGATCGCCGTCTCGAAGCGCTGGTCGAGCTGCCCGAGCTGGTCGCGGTAGCACTCGAAGGCCCTCCCGGCGATACGCTTCCGGGCCACCTCGTCCCCAAGATAGCGCTCGGCGACCTCGATGAGGTCGGTGGCGTCCCAGTCGAAGGGGGCGTAGGTCTCGTGGGGAAGAAAGACGTCGGGCCAGGTCTCGAGATGGGACATGTCAGGCTTGAGGAGGAGGGCCCCCCCCAGCACCGCCTCGTAGTCGCGCAGGCAGAGCTCGCCCCAGCCGAAGGGGGAGAGCACGATCTTCGAGTTCGATACTTCCCGGTTGTAGGCCGCCTGCGAGGTCTCGCCCATCAGGAAGGAGGGATGGCCGGTGATGCGGTCGAGGATGAGCTTGCGCTGGTGGGCGATCGAGGGCCTTCCCGCCAGGAGGATGCGAGCGTGCACGTCCACCGTTCCGCGGTTTGACCCCACAGGATCGCGGGGAAGGGCGCCGCTGCCAAAGAAGGGCTTCGCGGCCCTGAAACCCAGGGCCATCGAGACGGCGACCCCCGCGCGCTGGCGCAGCTTGCCTCGGGGGTAATCGCCCACGCCTATGTTCCAGGAGAGGCGGAGCTTGGAGAGCTGGGCCTGGTCCTCCACGACTGCCCTTGCCTTGGCGTCCTGATCGGTCACTGCGTACTTGCCGTGGTAGTAGTCGGAGTAAAGCTCCTTGCCGTAGAGCTGGCGGCGATAGAGGGAGCGGTCCCTGAACAGGGCCTTGGAGTAGAAGAGATCCACCAGGGGGAGGACCTCGAGCCGGGGGATGCCCCCGCCCGCGTCGTCGTGGAAGAAGGCGATGCGCTCGTATTTGGACCGCAGCAGCTTCATCAGCTCGAGGTCGACCTGGTCGGGCTTGATGAATTGCCTCACCATGATGAGGACCTTGTTGCGGTCGTGCTTGAGGCACCACTCGGGCGAATCGGTGAAGACAAAGCGCCTCTGGTCAGAGGCGAAGAGGAAGGCCTTCAGGGAATGGAAGGTGCCGATCCTGTCGTGGATGGCGAGTACGGTGATCCGGCTCATGGCTCTCTCGAAATCCTTTCCCGCGCCCATCGGCACCGGGCGCGTAGCATTTGCCAGGCGGCGCGGCTTTCGGCCGTGGCTTGCCTCCACGGCCAGACACCGTATATCATACGAGCCATGCCAAACAAGGGCTCGCTTGCGGCAGGCCGTCCGCGCATTGCCGTCTTTACCAAGCCCCTCGACCGATGGACCTCGGGTTCGGGGCACCACCTCAACGAAATCCTTGGCGCGACCCTGGACCTCAACGCCGGACGCTTCGACTTCACCTTTGTCCACTACCGGGAGAGCGAGAATCCCATATACAAGCGGGTCCGCGAGCTGATCGTGCCACGCAACCCCCTGCGCTCCGCAGCCGTCCTGCGCCGCGAACGCTTCGACCTGGTCCACTACTCGCCGCTGACCATCTATGCCCCGATCTGGGCAGTCCCCGGCAAGAAGATGGCCACGGTCCACGGCGCCGAGCAGCTCCTTGTGCCCCAGTTCTACAACAGCATCGAGCTCGCCCACGAGTACCTCGTGGTCCCCACCTACATCCGCCACATGGACCACATCGTGACGGTCTCGGAGACGAGCGCCGCATTCTTCGTTTCCCGCTACCGCTACCCTCGCGAGCACATCACCGTCTGCTACAACGGCCTGACTCCTTCCTACCAGGAACTCGACAAGGCCGAGCTCACTGCACCTGAGCGCTATGGCATCAAGGAACCCTTCGTCCTCCACGTGAGCAGGATGTCGGAGCGGAAGAACCCGTGGACCCTGCTCGAGGCCTTCTCACGCCTCGTGCTGGAGCACGATGCCCCCCACAGCTTGGTCTGCGCCGGAGGAGGCTGGAACGACGAAAGCGTTCTCGAGCGCGCCCGGTCCCTGGGCATAGCCGAGCGCCTCGTCACTCCGGGATTCGTGAGCGAGCGCGACATCGTCGAGCTCATGAACGCGGCATCGGTCTTCGTCTTTCCCTCGTTCGCAGAGGGCTTCGGCATGCCCAATGTCGAGGCCATGGCCTGCGGCTGCCCCGTTGTGACAACGCCAGGCTTCGCGATGCGCGAGGTCGTCGGGGATGCCGCCCTCGTAGTCGAGGACCCCTCAGACTCGGTCGCCCTGTCAGAGGCCCTCAACCGCCTCCTCTCGGATCCCGAGCTCCGTGCCCGTCTGGTCGAGCGCGGCAAGGCAAGACTCCACCTCTTTGACTGGAAGAAGAGCGCAGAGAAGCTCCTCGGAGTCTACACGGAACTCTGCAATGGATGAAACGGTCAAGGAAACCAGAGGGCTCGCCAGGCTCGCGCACACCCTCATAAAGAAGCGGACAAACCATCCCGGGGTCGAGCTGTTCCGCTATTTCGTGGTGTCGGCGATATCCTTCGTCTTCGACTTCGGCCTGCTCTATGTCCTCACCGACATGGTCCACATCTATTACCTGATCTCGGCGACGATCAGCTACGGAACCGGGATGATAGTCAGCTACCTGCTGTCGGTCAGATGGGCCTTCGCCAAACGATCGATGGACAACAAGGCGGCAGAGTTTGGCATCTTTGTGGCGATAGGCATCGCTGGTATGGGACTGAACGCCCTCATCCTCTGGGTCTGGACCGGGCTCCTTGGGCTCCACTACATGCTGGGAAGGATAGTCTCGGCCATCATCGGCTACGTCTGGAAATTCGTGGCGCGTAAGATGACCCTGTTCAAGTAAGCCCTAGCCCGAGTCTCTCTCCATGAGTCTTTCGTAGATCGCGACGAGCCTGGCGGTCAGCACCGGCAGGTCGTAGTTGGACGATACAAATGCCCTCCCCGACCTTCCCATTGATTCCCGAAGCGGGGAGTCGCCGAAAAGCCGACATATCCGGTTTGCCATGGACTCCGGATCGGCCGGCGGCACAAGAAAGCCGGTTTCGCCTTCTCGTACCCCTTCGGCGATCCCCCCAGAGAGGGTCGCGACCACCGGCAATCCGGCCGCCTGGGCTTCCTGCAGGACAAGGCCCTGGCCCTCCTCGGCCCCATTGGCCGCCTTGAGGCTCGCGAGCACGAAGACCGAGGCGCTGCAATACAGTTCGGCGACCTCGGTGTCGGTCTGGGCGCCAAGGAAGCGCAGGCTTGAGCCGAGGCCCAGCTCGGCCGCCTGGCGCTCGAGGGCGGTCCGCTCGGAGCCAGCGCCGGCAATCAGGTACTCGGCATCGCTGTAGAGCTTCCTGGCCTGGGCAAAGGCCTCGATCGCGTAGCGGTAGCCCTTGACCTCGGCCAGCCTCCCGACCGAAACGAGCCGGAAGGGCCGGCGGGCGGCGAAGGGGGCCTCCGGGAAATCGCTCATCCAGACGCCCACGGGAAGGACCTCGAGCTTTGACTCGGGGCAGCCGTTGGCGATGAGCTTCGCGCGGGTGAAGCCTGAGCCCGAGGTCAGGGCATCGGCCCGGTCGTAGAGGGTCCTGTAGACTCCTGCCCCGTGGCGAAGCGGATAGCTGTTGATGTCGGAGCCGTGGAAGGTAACGACAAGGCGCTCGGCGAAACCCCTGTCCTTGAGGAAGGCGCCAATGAGGCCATTGGGCCCGAACTGGCAGTGCAGGATGTCGTAGTGGCGGCCCCGGAAGGCCCTTAGGAAATAGAGGTTCTTGAAATTGCGCGACGCCGTCGTGTACCGGGCACTCATCGCCGCCAGGCTGCCCGCGGGGTCGGCCGCGAGGCTGGCCAGGGCGAGGCCCGGGAGACGGGCGAGCCGGGCCCTCGTGGAACGCGGAATCCCCACCCTGATGGTACGCTGCTCAAGGCCGTAGCGCTCCACCAGGGAGTGCTTTTTCGTGTCCGTGGGAGCGACACCGGAGAAAACGTCGACCTCGAGGCCCGCCTCGAGGAGACCCACCACCTGGTTTATGATGAATTTCTCGGAGAGCTCCGGGAAACCGTTGACGATCATCGCGACGCGCATGCGAGGTCAGGCCCTGCCCTCGTGTGGGCTGGACGGGAAGAGGGCCTCGAGGCTCTTGCGCACGAGGCCGATGCGCCACTGCCCAGAGCCTGACTCATAGGAGAAGTACACAAAGAGCTCGCCTCCCCGCCCGAGCGCGCTGGCCCGGTAGAGCGACCTGCAGCCAAAGGGCTTCTGGGCGAACACCCTGCTTCCCAGCTCCCAGTTCACAAGATCACGGCTTCTCGCGACATGGAGGTCGAAGCTCCTGCCTGCGGCGAGGGGAAAGACCTCGGTTAGGAGCATGTAGAAATATTCCCCGCCCTCCACAATGTCGAGATGCCAGGGCACGAAACTCAAGCGGTCGAAGGAGGGGAGACGGGCCAGGGCCTTGTCCCAGGCCTCGGGTGTCTCAGCCTCGAGATACTCGATGCGGTAGGGGGAGGAGCTCGTATTCACATAATAGAGGAAGGCCCGGGCCCCGGCCTTGGCCTGGGCAGGGGAGACGATGAGGGGTTCCGGTCTTGGACCCTCGAGGCTGTAGCTCAAGAGGACATCACGCCGCCAGGAGAGCCTGTCCTCGCTGCGAAGGCGCACGAGGTTCTGCTTCTTTGGCCGCAGGGTCTCGAGATAGAGAATCGTGTAGGTCCCGCCCTCGAGGCTCAGGTCGGGGTCGTCGTTGTGGTCGAAGGGTGGCGGGGGGGCCAGGGGATTCAACCCCTGCGCCTCCTCGTGGAAGCGCAGGCCATCATTCGATGCCAAGATAGAGGGATTCTCGAGGTAGTCGTCGGTGAAGGTATACGGCGTCATCGCGAGAAGAAAGGAAGCTGAGGCACCCGGCAGTTCGAAGACATCGGGGTGGACGGCTTGGCCCGAGCCGTCATAGGTGGGCACCAGCGGATGGACGGGAAGGTCGTCGACAAGGTCCTCGAGCCTCTCCGGCAGGGAGCGACTCTCGCGCAGCTGGAAACGGAAGAGGAGGCGGGCATAGATCCCTAAGGCGAGGCGCTTTGCCGAATGATAGCCGTTCCTCGGTGTCATGGTGCGAGTCCGGCCTTCATCACCCTCTCCCAGGCCTCGGCCCAGTCGAAGACAAAGTGGGCCTTGCGCTCCGCGCAGAGGGCACGGAGCCTCTGGTAGAAGGCGGGTTCCCTGACGCAGCGCTCGACTCGGTCGGCTATCGCGGCCGAGTCCATGACGGGAACGAGGAGCTCCTCGTGCGCGAGCATCTCACCAAGGCCGCCGACCTTTGTGGCGATGACCGGCAGCCCCACGAAAAGGGACTCGAGGATCACGTCGGGGTAGGCGTCATAGAGGGATGGGAAGACCATGAGATCGGCGTCTGCAAGGTAGGGAAACGGATCCGCGACCTGGCCGCAGAAGGAGACCATCTGGCCTATCCCGCGCTCCTCGCAGTAGGCGCGCCGGGCCTCAAGGCTCTCTCCCCGGCCCAGGACATCGAGGCTCAAGGAGTCGATTCCTCTTCGGTGGAGCTCGGCCATGGCGTCAAGGAGATACATCACCCCCTTGCTCTCATGGAGGAGCCCGACGTAGACCAGCTTGCACACGCGCGTTGCGCGGTTGATCCCCTCGTGTTCCTTCCGGAAGCGGGGCCCGTCGATGGCCCCGCGGATGATCACGGTCTTGCCCCGCCCGGCGGGGGCCCTCGAGAGGAAGTCTTCCTCGTCGGAGCTGTTTTGGAAAGCGATGATCTCGGCCTTCCGCGCAATCAGGCGCTCGTAGAGCCGGTACTTTTGCCCCTGGATGGCGACCTTGAGCCTGCCAAGAAGGTCCACGTAGCCCGCCTCGACCCCAATCCTGTCCCTCAAGATGGCGTTGCTACGGTAGGCGAAGAAAAGCCTCGCGCCGAGCCTGCGCTTCAGGTGCATCGCGGCGAGATAGTGGAGCTCGCCGTGGATATGGATGTAGTCGATCCTCCCGATCACCTGCTCGAGGCCCGGGAAAGACGAGGCCACGGCCCGGAGGTAGTTGAGGGAGTTGGGCAGGAGGCGCCTTCGCCCCTTGTCCCGGACCCGGATGGGCAGGGCGTGAAGATGCAGGGGGGTGTAGACCAAATCCTCATCCATGAGGACGAGTACCTCGTGGCCCTTCGCGGCGAGGCCTTCAAGGAGCTCGAGGTAGCGGCGCTGGCCCCCCGTGCGCACGAAGTCGTTGAGGTAAAGCCCGAGTATCCTCACCGCCGCCCCTTCGCGCGCAGGTCGAGCATCCTGCCTCTCATGATCTTCCCGTCGATGACGGAAATCTTTCCAATTGTGTTGAATGTGTGGAGCGCGACGAGGTCCTCCGTGGCTTCTGGCGATAGTGTGACCCGTGGCGTTTCCCGATAGCGCGTATCAGAGAGCTCGACGATCTCGTTGAGGCACACGCAGTAGCCATAGGACGAGGCGCAGTCCTGCGATGGGCGATACAGCCTTCCGTCGCGCTCGAAGATCCTCCCCGCCCCGCGGGCCGACCTGACGTCGGCGACCACGGGGTTCAATGGGTGGGGCCGCCACTCCCCCGACAAAAGGACGGGGGAATGGAAGAGATAGAGCTGGTCGTTCAGGGAGTTGCCGCGCACGGGGCTCGCCGCGGTGAAAAGCCACCAGCCGTCCTCCCTGTGCAGGAGGCTCGTGTCGGCAGCTTCGATCCCCTCGATGAGGGGCATGACGAGGGTCCAGGAATTGGGGAAGTCCAAGCAGCGGTAAAGGTCGATGTTTCCGTTCTCGCTCGACTCGGGCACCATATACAGCTCGCCTGAATCCTCGAACACGTAGGGGTAGGAGAGGTGATAGGGCCGCTCGAGGATCGTCACCGCCTCACCGTGGCTTCCGTCCTCGAAAAGCTCGAAACATGAGAGGTGGCCGTTCTGGCCATAGAGCTGCTCCTCGAAGAAGAGCCAGGTCCGCCCATCCCTGAGAAACGGGAAGGGGTCGGCCCAGATCCTGTCCCTGGGAGGCAGGAGGCGTGAGCCTCTTGCCAGGTCGAACCAGGTTCCCTCGCGAGCGAGGTCCACGGCCATTATCCACTGCTCACGGCGCAGTAGCCGTTTCGATACCCGCCTACGGAACTCCCGCAGGCATTTTCCGAATAGCCGCGGCAGGGAGCCCGAGGGAGGCCGTTGCAGGACAGGTCCTCCTGGCTTGGCCAGGGCCCTGCTATCGTCGTCTGTGCCTACCTGCCTTATGGCCTTGCGCGCAAGGTCGCCCAGCCTGGAGACGAACCTGTCGAGAGATGCCTGCAAGGAATAGGGGTGGAGTCCGACCCAGGCCTCGGCGAGAATCCGGGCCTTGCCCGAGGGACCAAGGTGCTCGGCAAGACAGCGCACAGCTTCCCCTCCCCTGGCCATCTCCGCGAGGAAGGGCCAGCCCTCGGCCTCCTCTTCGACGCCGAGGCGAATTGTTCCCAGCCTCGATGCAGGGAGGACTTCTGGACCGCTCCCGGCAAAGGTGAAGTCGAGACAGAGGTCGAAGGGTTTGCTGGGGTCTCCAGGGGCTGGTCGAAGCTTTTCGAATTGGTCGGTCCCGGCGGCTGCGAGAATTCCCGCCAGCCGGGCGTAAAGCCTGAATCCCAGCGATCGCCTCAGGATCCTGCGATATCCATCCCAGAGAACGGAAGGCGACGAGGTCCGGGCCTCGAGCTCGACAAAGGACAGGGAATGGCCGTCCTCGGTCAGGCCCTCCGCAAGGGAGCGCAGCCAGAGGGGAGCCCCGCCGGGCCCGAGGACGATGCACAGCTCAAGTGGGGGTGTTGGGCAAAAGAGCCGGGCCCGGGCGCTCATGGTCCTTCCGCTCGCGCGTAAAGACCAGCGACGAAGTCGTACAGGCTGCGCATCTTGGCCTTCCAGTCCAGACGCTCGGCCGCAAAGGCCCTGATCACAGGCCCCGGATCACCATTCGCGTAAAGCCCTTCGACGAAGGCCACGACAGCAGCCAGATCAACTGGAGCCGGTTCACTGGCTAGACGCATCATATAGGGCCAGTCGGCGGGTATGTCCGGATCCGAGAAGCTGTAGATCGCGGGGAGGCCCCAGGCAGCATAGTCGCGCATCTTCAAAGGACAGGCCTCGAGCATGCCGATGCGCGAAATCGCAAGGGCAGCGACTCCGAGGTGGCAACGCTCGTAAAGCGAGCGTACCGCCTCTGGCTTGATGAGGCCATGGACGACGATATCGATCCTGGGCAGGCCCTTTAGCTGGGCGAGGGAGGCCGCTTGCGTATCGCTGAGCCTGCCTGCGAGGTTGATCTGGAGGACCGTCTCGCCACGGTAGGCGGCCAGGGCCGCGACAAGCCTGTCGAGGCCCTGCCAGGCCTGGAAGTCCGCGGCCGAGAAGACGATGCGCAGCTGTTCGCCCCGACGATAGGCCCGCGGAGGAGGAGGCTCAGGCGGCAGGGAGACACCGTTGGGCAGGACCAGGCTCGGCTTTGGCCCCGATTTCGCGAGTTCGATCGCAAGAACCTCGGACGTGACACCAACAATGCCAGCGACCAAGGCCAGGCCCTTTCTGCTTTTTATGCTCGATACCGCCGCCATGAACCTCCTGCCCAAGGTGGGCCTGAGCAGCAGCTCGGCGAGCTCGTCGCTGTGGTGCTCGGTGACCATCCGCGATCCGTGGCGACGGTAGGTTGGCAGCTGCCTCAGGAAAAGGTTGCCAAACCTGAGGACATAGAAATCATAGCCAGCCAGCTCGGGCAGCTCGGCGATGAGGTCGACGTGCCCAAAGAGGGCGTCGGTGAGGAAACCGAGCTTGCCCTTGATGAAGGGTTCCTTGCGGCCGCGGAAATGCAGGTTCCCCTCGTCGGCGTTGTGCATGCCGTAGTCGATGACGTAGAAATCGATGGGAAGGCTCAAGTCGACCGCGGCACGAGCCTCCTCGCGGATCTTCCTGATGACACCCGGCTCGTCCGCGTAGTTCAGATGGGCAATTCTCGGACCAGCCTTCATCATTGTTTCCATCCCCTAGAGCTTGAAGACCTTGCCGTCTTCGATGTGGACGCTCTTTACGGCGTTGCGAAGGTCGACGACCAGGGCAGCCTTGGCCACGATACGCTCCACATCGAAGGAGGAATGGTTGGTGGCAAAGATGACGCAGTCTGCGGACTCTATCACCTCGTCGCTCAAGTCTATGCCCACATAGCGGGTTCCGTGCTCGGACTGGGCTTCGGGAATGTAGGGGTCGTGGTAGCTCACCTGAGCTAACTTCTTCTTGCACTCGTCCATCACAAGGAGGGCCGGGCTCTCGCGGGCGTCGTCGATGTCGGGCTTGTAGGCGACCCCGAGGAAGAGGAGCTTGGCCCCGTTCATGGCCTTGCCCCTGCGGTTGAGGGCGAAGGAGATCTTGTTCATCATGCGGTAGGGCATGAGGTTGTTGATGTTGCCCGCGGTGTTGATCATGGTGAGGTCGAAGTTGAAGCCCTTGGCGATGTACTCGAGGTAGAAGGGGTCGAGGGGGATGCAGTGCCCGCCGATGCCCGGGCCTGGGTAGAAGGCCTGGAAGCCGTAGGGCTTGGTCTTGGCCGCCTCGATCACCTCCCAGATGTTGATGCCCATCTTGCCCGAGAGGAGGGCGAGCTCGTTGATGAGGGAGATGTTGATGAGGCGGTAGGTGTTCTCGAGGATCTTCACCATCTCGGCCGCACGGGGGCTGCTCACGCTGTGCAGGTGCTCTATGGCCTTGCCGTAAAGGGCGAGGGCGATGGCCGTCGCCTCCTCGCCCAGGCCCCCCACGACCTTTGGCGTGTTGTCGGTCTTGTACTGCTTGTTGCCCGGGTCTATCCGCTCGGGGCTGAAGCAGAGCCAGAAGTCCAGGCCCTCCTTCATTCCAGACTCGCGCTCGATGATCGGCTTCATGAAGTCCTCGGTCGTGGTCGGATAGGTCGTGCTCTCGAGGCTGATGAAGGTGCCGTGGCGCATGTGTCTGGCGATGTCGACGCAGGATGCCTCGATGTAGCTCATGTCCGGCTTCTTGAACTTGTCGAGGGGGGTCGGGACGCAGATGATCGCCGCATCGCACTCGCCGATCCTCGAGAAGTCGGTCGTGGCCTCGAGCTTCCCTGCGGCGATCACGGCGGCGAAGTCGGCATCGGCTATGTCCTGGATGTAGTTCTTCCCGGCCTTGACCGACTCGGCCTTCTTCTCGCTTTTCTCGAAGCCGAGGACGGCGATTCCCTTCTTCGCGAAGGACACGGCGAGGGGAAGGCCGACATAGCCGAGGCCGATGATGCCCACCTTTACCTTGCCCTGCTCTATCTTGGCTATGATCGAATCGTAGTTGCTCATCGAAATGGTGGACTCCTATGCTGCGGCGATATTGTCGCCAGGTCTATATCTTGCCCGCGTAGCCGATCAAAGGTAGTACGATGCTATCGAGTCGCACACATAGTCCAGCTCGTCGCTGGTAAGTTCGGGGAACATGGGCAGGGCGAGGATCTCTCCGCAGATTCGCTCGGCGACGGGGAAGTCGCCCTTCTTGTGCCCCAGGTATTCGAAGCATTTTTGGAGATGCAGGGGCATGGGATAATAGACCGAGGTCCCGATGCCCTTTTCCTTGAGCGAGGCCGCCAGGCCGTCCCGGTCGGGTACCAGGACGTTGAAGACATAATAGACGCCCCGGTTGCCGTCCTTGATTTCTTGCATCCTAAGGCCGCTCACGCCCGCGAGCCGGGAGCGGTAGTGCTCGGCGTGGCGCTTCCTCGAGGCTATCGATGCCTCGATCCTTGCGAGCTTGACCCTGAGCACGGCCGCCTGGATCGTGTCCAGCCGCGAGTTGTAGCCAATGTGGTCGTGGTGGTACTTCACCGTGGTCCCGTGGACGCGGTAGCTTCGGATCTTGCGGTAAAGCTCCTCGTCGTTGGTCGTCATGAGGCCGGCGTCTCCATAGGCCCCGAGGGTCTTCGTGGGGAAGAAAGAGTAGATGCCTATGTCGGCTATCGTGCCTGACTTCCTCCACCTGCCGTCCACGAGGGACTCCATCCCGAAGGCCTCGGCAGCGTCCTCTAGGACGGACAGGCCGTGCCTCCTCGCGAGGTCCATCGTCTCCTGCATCGGGGTGCTCTGGAGAAAGAGGTGGACGGGGATGATGCCCTTAGTCTTGGCCGTGATACGCCTCTCGGCGTCGGCGAGGTCCATGTTGAGGGTCTCTTCGTCCATGTCCACGAGGACGGGCCTGCCGCCGAGCCTCGCGACGCAGGAGGTCGAGGCGAAGAAGGTGAAGGTGGGGGTGAGGACCTCGGCTCCGTCGCGGTAGCCCAGTATGTCAGCTGCGATGACGAGGGCGTCTGTGCCCGAGGCCACACCCACGGCATAGCGAGCGCCGAGATAGGCGGCCGCCTCCGTCTCGAAGGCCTCCACGTCCTTGCCAAGGATAAAATCCCCGCGCTCAAGCACGGCGCCGATCGCGGAATCGAAGTCGCCCTTGAGCTGCGCGTATTCCCGGGTCGAGGTGTAGAAGGGGACGTTCATCGGGGAACCGCCTTGCGGAGGCTGAGGTCCGACTCGGCCATCTGTAGGGTCGAGAAGTCGGTGGGAAGGTCGACGGCCATGCCGGTCTTCTGGGATTGGTAGATCGCGAGAATAATATCGAGGGCCTTCATGCCGGCCTCACCAGAGACCAGGGGCTCGCGGCCCGTCTCGATGGCGTCAAGGAAATCGGCAAAGAGGGCCGCGTGTCCGAAGCCGTAGACAGAAGGGGGATCCTTCTCGTCGGGCTTGAGCACATGCTCCTCGCTGTCCCCAACCGCAGCGGCGTCGGCGAATCTCCAGGTCTTTATCTTGTTGACCGCGAGGCCGCCTATCACAACGCTGCCTGTCTCTCCGAAAAGGCTCAAGGTCTCATTGAGGTTAGTGGGATAGACGTCGGCGCTGCCTTCAATGATCCCCACCGCCCCGCTCGCGAACTCCACGATCGCGGCCCCGAAGTCCTCGGCCTCGATGGGCCGCATAAAGCGCCTCGTCGAGGCCTGCACACGCACCGCGTCCTCCCCCATCATCCACTGGAGGAGGTCGATCCCGTGTGTGCACTGGTTCATGAGGGTGCCCCCGTCCAGGGCCCAGGTCCCGCGCCAGGGCGCCTCGGCGTAGTAGTGCTCGTTGCGGTTCCAGCGCACCTGGACCATGCCATGGAGCATGCGCCCAAAGCGCCCGGCCTCGGCCGCCTTCCTTGCGCGCTGCACGGGGGCATTGAAGCGGTTCTGGAAGCAGACGGCCAGTTTGCGCCCGTTCCGCTTCGCCGCATCGACCATGGCCTTCGCGTCCTTCGAGGAGAGGGCCATCGGCTTTTCGCATATGACGTGGGCACCGGCCTCGAGACAGTCGATGGCGATGCGCGGGTGATGTCCCGATTCGGTGGCTATCGTCACGATGTCGGGCTTCGAGTCCTCGAGCATATTCCGGTAGTCCGTATTGACCGCCACCGGGGACTCGGGCAGCGACTTTTTGTATTCTAGGGCCTTCCCATTCGCGCGATCTGTAAGCACATCGCAGGTGGCGACGAGGGTCATTCGCCTCGTATTCGCAAGGAAGGCCTCGATATGTTTGTGGCTAATGCGGCCACAACCGATGAGAGCTGTTCGCACCGATTATTCCTTTTCTGGGTTCTTGGTGGACTCTATCGAATTGGCCAATGTCGTGACCCATTCGGGCGCGAGCACCGACCATGATGATAGCTCATGCAGGCTCTTCTTGCACTGTTCGAGGTTCTCTGGCCGTGCGACCCGGCCGTCTATGATCCTCTCCAGGGCAGGAGCTATATCACCGTCGCCCCTGACCTTGTCGAAACGGTAACCCATATCCTCAAGCAGGGCATAGGGGAGCCACTTCCCGACTATCATTCGGGAACCGCAGTAGCAATGCTCCTGTATCGAGGCGGAGAAGGAGTCTGTCGACTGGATATTGACTGCGATATCGCTTGCGATCCTTAAGCGGCAGACATCCTCGAGTGTCATTATCTTTTCGATGGCCGTGAAGTCCAACCCGGCTTCTGCCGCCGCGACCTTTACTTCGCCAACGTAATCCGCATCGCCGCCATAGGAGAGTTGCAGGATGAGATGGATCTTTTCCTTTGCCCGAGCGGGCAGTCGACTCAGGTCCTTCAGCATCTTCACGTGCTGCTGCGCCTTGCTGGCATTGTAGCCGCAAGCCACTGTGATCTTGCCGGGTGCTATCCCAAAACGGCTCTTGCAGCTGTCCCTGTCCTCCCCAGAGGCGATCCTGTCGATGATGTCCAGGCTTTTTAGGCCGAAGCGGAGGATCCTGGTGGGATATTTGCCAGAGCCATAGAAAGCCTCGAAGCGCGCGCGGATGTCGGGATTGTTGAAGGTGACCAGGTTTGAAAACGAGAACAGGCGACCCAGACGAAGGCGATCTGCATCTGCGATCCTCAAGAAATCGGAGCCCCAGATCGTGACAACAAGGCTCTTGGCCCTTTTTCTCAGCGCGCCTGCTACATCGGAATAGAATCTTGAGGCATAGTGGATGTTCGCGACATCGTAATCCCCAAGCTTCGATATCATCCTCGAGTACCGGAAGCTCCGCGCGAGCCGCTTTACCTTCGGGATACGCGCAAGGAGCCTTGAAACTACTCCGGGAGGGGTCTTGGTCTGCCCATGCTCATCGACGAATAATGAGGCTTCCAAATCAAGGATGTCCACCTGGAGACCCTGGTTACGAAGTTCGGCGACGAGCTCCGGGATGTAGGCCATGGAGTCGGAATAGGATGCCGCTATGAGTACTCGCATCTATCCAAGCCTCTGGTATTTCCCACCGTCGCCATAGATCACCGGGATGTCCGCCGCCTTAAAGAGCCCGGAGTCTTCCCTTATGCTAAGCCTCTTCCCCGAGCCCTCAATCAGGGCGGCCAATATGTCCCGCATCAACGAAGGTTTGCCGCTACACACATTGTAGGCCTCCCCCGGCAGGCCCCGCAGAAGGAGCTTCCAGTAGGCCTCGACCACGAGGTCTATCTCGAGATAGTCACGGTACGAGCCGAGGTTGCCCACGATGATCTCTCCCCCGTCGACTGCCTCGGATATCTGCCGCATGAAGCTTCCGATGGCAAGGTCCTTTGACTGCCCTTCCCCAAGGATATTGAAGGTCCTCGCGAGGACTGTTGGAAGCCCGAAATTCCGGAAGAAATATCGCGCGAGATCTGCCTGGTAGACCTTGCTGAGGCCATAGAAATTCACCGGCCTCGGCTCGGTGTCTTTGTCGACTGGATTGGAGGTGATGCTGCCG
>JANXYO010000050.1 GCA_025356015.1 Spirochaetaceae bacterium | reverse complement strand
GGCGGCCCGGGCGCTCAGGAGGTTGTTGAAGGAGAAGAGGAAGCCGACCTGGTTGCCTGACCTCATGCCAGGGTCGTTGCCCGCGAGATGGAAGTTGCGCAGATAGCTCGGCGCTGTCCCGATGAAGAAGGGCGAGAGGCTCCTCGCCGCCCGGTCCGCCACTACGTTGAAGCCAGAGATGATCGAGGGGAGCCAGAACAGGCCCAGGCCCGCGTTCCTGCCCGTGACGTGGAGGAAGGAGAAAGGCGACAGGGAGGAATCTGTGGTCATGTCGTAGTAGAGCTGCAGGGGCTGGCTGGCAAAGACGGCAAGACCGGGGTTCAGGACCGAGTACAGGGTGAGGTCCTTGACCAGGAGCCTGCCCGAGCCGTCGAAGGCACGGAGCGCCCCGAGGGCCGAGGCCGCGATTCCCGAGTCCCCGGTCGCGAGCACCGGCGGCCCCTCGTGGATGCCGTCTGTCGCAGCGCTCATGTTGACGATATTGAGGCCAAGATCGCTCAACCTGTGGCTGTCGCTCGAAGGCTGGGCGTTGCCAAAGTCGTCGACTATGAGGGAGCCCGAGACGGGCAGGAGGGTGATCGGATCGATGACGATCGTGCCGATCGGATTCATCGTCACCGTGAGGATGTCCTTCGCCGTGAGCACGCGGCTTAGGGTGAGCATGAGCTCGGTGTCGCTCAGGGCCTGGACGGCGGTCACGGTCACCGCAGGCACGGCGCCGCTGAAGTTGAACAGGTCGGAGTGCGGGAGATGGCTCGTGATCGTTCCCGTGTCGACGGCCTTGTTGAACTGCACATAGAGGAACTTCTTCTGGCTGTCGGCGACCGCGAGGGTGATGCGGAACCTGGGCGGGACCTTGTCGACCGCCGGCCTGTCGGTGAAGCCGAGGACTATGTTGCCCGCGAGGTCGGTGATGTAGCCGGTCTCGGTGTACCTGATGAGCATCTTTGACGCCGTGGTCCAGGGATAGACCGCGGGCGTGTCGTCGAGGGCTATGCCCAGGTAGGGGTCGTCCGGGACGTTGATGGAGACCGTCGGGTTGAAGAAGGGCGAGATCACGTAGCTCAGGAACTGGGTGTTGTGGGCCGAGCTATAGACATCGGCTCCGTTCAGGGAGTCCCTGAAGCTGAAGGCGGCGAGGGCGGCAGCGGTGAGGCTCGAGTCGCGGATGCCTCCGGCGGTCTGCGTCCCCAATGTCGGAGTCTGCGTCCCGGCTGTCGGAGTCTCCATGAGGGGCCTCGCTCCACCCCGGCTGTCGGGGAAGCCGAAGAACTGGTCAGAGCCGCCGGAGAAGTCGGTCGGGGGCGGGGCAAGAGTGTCGTCGAGCCAGCCTCGGACCGAGACCCAGCGCGATAGCTGGTCGCCCGTGCCAAGGCTCCCGCCGGCCGCGTCGCTGGTGAAGCTCGAGTTGTCCTGGAAATGGAGCTCCATCCGCGAGAAACGGGTGTTCCCCTTCACGTCGATGGGGACAGCCTCGTATGCAAGGGCGCTCGACCAGGTCGTTCTGTTCCAGGTCACGGCGAGGTCTGGGGCGAAGGTGTCCCAGAGCCCGTAGGTCGCGGCGGCCAGTTCTGCCGAATTCACCGTCACGCTGTATTTGGGGTAGTTCGCGTCGACGTAGTAGGTGATATCCGGCGCGCTGGCAAGGGCGACGGTGGAGCTCGGCTCGACCGGGTTCGCCGAACCAGTCTGGTCGATGATGAGGGTGTTCTCGAGGACGGTGATCGCCCCGTTCGGCGTGGTCGCGCCCTTGACCCAGCCCGGCCAGTACCATTTCCAGGCGGGATTGACCGAGCTTCCGTCCTCAGACCAGCCGGCGATGTAGACCTTAAGCCTCTGCGGGGTGGCCGCGCTGCGGTACAGGGAGTTCGCGCTCTGGCTCGGCGTCGTCGTGTCGATGTTGGGCTTGGCCCCGCGGCTTATGCTTCCGGTCACCGTGAAATATCCGCCGAGGGTCGCGGTGCCGAGGCCGGTGTAGTCGGCCCCGTAGCGGCTGCCGGCTGTCACGCCAAAGGGGTTGGATGCCGTCGCTCCGGCGGGCACTTCGCTTCGCACGTTGGCCGCGACAGCCGGCAGGTCACCGATCGTCACGGGCTCCGAGTAGTCGATCTCGAGGAAGTTGTGGGCGTCGTAGGCCTGCTGGGCCCCCGTCGGCGCGATGTGGGCTTCCTGCCCCGTGCGCACGGCGATTATCACTGGCCTGACCCGGTCAACCGTCGCGGTCCAGGTCGGGAAGCTGACGGCGGCGAAGCTCGAGTAGCCGTAGCCGCGGACCATGGTCTTGCCCGTGGCCGAGTACAGGAGGCCCTTGAGGAAGCCGAGGGTCGGCACCGTGGTTCGGGGCAAGGGCGGGACGCCAATCCTTCCCCTGTCGGTGCTCGCCCCCGCCCCCGCCGAGATACCGGTCGCATCGGTGTTCCAGCGGTCGCCCGGATTTGCCTGGTTGGTGCGGAGGTAGAAGACCTGGAGGTTGCCCTGACCCGTCGTGCTGGTCGTGCAGTCCGGCCCGGTGAAGGCTCCGATGAGGTGGACGGCGCTGGCATTGGACCATGCCCCTCCGGCCGAGAGGCTGGCCGAGGCCGCGGCTACCACGGTCGCGATCTCGTTGGCCCCGTTCTCGACTGGCATCGCCGCGCCGGTCTCGTCCTGCATGTAGACCTTGATCACGTCATCGTAGACGGTCTCGGCGAGCTGGAGCTCGGGCCGATGGAAAACAATGTTGAGGTTATTGAGGCCGTCGACAACGCCGTTGTTGTGCTCGGCCGGGGGGCCCACGAGGATCTTGGCGGCGCTCACGGGATTGTTCGCCTGGGCGAAGGCGACCGTCGAATTGAGGATCACCGAGTAGGGGCTACCCCACTGACTGGCGGTGGCGGCCGCGCTGGGATTGAAGACGGGGCCGGCCGCGGCCTGGACATTGAGGCTCCAGTTCGCGCCGGCTGGCAGGCTCGTCCCGTTCACGAAGAGGTTGCCCGCCACCGTGATGGTGGATCCGTTGAGCGCCGAGAAGGCGGAAGTGGGGGAGGTGGTGAAGAGGCCTGTCCCCGCATTGTAGCCCCCGCCCGCGGGGGTGTAGGCCAGGCTGGCCGCGGCGGGGAAATAGGCGAAGCGGGTGTTCGCAAGGACCCAGTCGATATCGACAGGGCTATAGCCAGGACCGAACACGACGAAGTCGCCGTTGCCCTGACCCAAGGAGATCAGTGACTTCTTGGTGTCGAGTGTCTTGCCATTCAGGTTGAGATTCCCGCGGTAGAACAGGAAACGGCGGACTTCGAGGTTTGTTCCGAGGCTCAAGGTCGAGAGGGGGGCATCCAGGTAGAGATCTGTGTCTGGCAGGGAGATCGAGCCTGCCCCCGCATTCCAGGAGGCGAGGCCAGAGGTCTCGGCTCGGAGCCCCTGGGCCAGGGCGGTCCATGTCTGGTTGTTCGCGCTGACATAGTTGCTTCCCTTAAGGATTATGGCTCCGAGGGCCGTGGCGGTCACGGTCCCACCCGAATTGAGGTCGCCGTTCATGGTCAGGCCCTGTCCGGTGAAGGTAAAGTTGTTCGTGTAGGTCTGGGTGCCGGAAAAGGTCGTGAGCACCGTGCCTGCGGACTGGGTGAAGCTCTTCGCTGTCACCGCTCCGGTGAAGGTGACCGTCGCTCCACTGCTCACCAGGAGGTCCCCAAGGGTCTTGACCGCACCCACCGGCCCGGTCACGGAGATATTCCCCGTTCCGGCGACAAGGCTCAGGCCCTCGGTCGAGACGCTCGTCGGCTCCACTGTGCTCGACAGGCTTATGTTTCCGGCACCGGCGCCTGTGGAGAGCTGGATGCTCTGGGTCAGGACGATCGCTGTGGCGAAGCTAAGATTGTTGTTGGCCGTCGTGATGTCGGAGCCGAGGCTGTTGGCCCCGGCCCCGTTCTGCGTGAAGGCTCCCGCCGGGGCTATCGTCCCCACGTTGTTTTTCGTGAACAGGCCGGCGTTCGTTATGCTCACAATGCCAGCAAGGTTCATGGCAGCGTTGACAGTCAGCGCGTTCCCCGTGAAGGCGAAGTTGCCAGTGTAGTCCTGGATCCCGCCGAAGGTGGTGGTGCCAGTGCCCGCGGACTGGGTGTAGCTGGCGGCCCTGAAGCCTGCGGCAGTCACGTTGTTCGCGCTGACCACTGTCACGGCGCCGAGCCGGGTTGGCGTTCCAACGGCCCCGCCGAAGCCGATGCTGCCGGAGCCGGCGGTGAGGCTTAGGCTCTGGGTGCCGTTGAGGCTCGAGCCGAAGCTGATGTCGGAGTTCGCCGTGCCAAGGCTGGTGGGCGCGCCCAGGCTCACCGCGTCGTTGTAGCTCTGCGTCGAGGTCGTGGCCACCGAGCCGCCGTTGAGCGAGCTCGTCCCCGTCGCGTCTGTCGTCAGAGTCCCGAGGGCGAAGGCCGAACCATAGCCGGCCGTGAGGCCCACCGAGGCGCTGAAGGTCTTGGAGGGGGAAATGAGGCTGAGGGACTGGCCACCCGCCGCGCTGCTGGCGTTCACAGTGCCGACGAAGTGGACCGAGCCTCCGACCGTCCCCGTCGAGACCTTGACGGTCGTGTCCGGGATGGTCTTCGTCAGTCTCACCGGGTCGTTGAATATGATCGCCTGGTTGGGAATGGTGAGGTCCTTCGAGAGCCTGATCTCCGTGGAGGCCGATAGAGTGAGCGGGCCGAGGAGGTTGACGTCGGCGAGCTCGAAGAGGCCGAGTCCGAGCAGCCAGACCCCGCCCGGAGCGGTCGCGATGGCTGGGGCATAGGTTCCGAGGTTGAGGAGGCCCTGTCCGTCCGGAAGCTCGATCGGGTTCGGAGCCGAGCCTATTGCCGCAGTCGAGTAAAGGCTGATCGTGCCGGCGCTCGCGGCTATGTCGGCTATCGCGTCCAGGTTGGTGGCGCCGATCCCGCCCGTGCCGGCGCGCAGGGTCGCCGTCCCGGCCCCCGCGAAGGAGAGGCCGGCCGAGGGGCCGCTCACGAGGCTGATCGCCCCGGCCCCGGTGTCGGAATTGAGCTCGAGATTGGCGACGCCCGCGCCGAAGGTGGCCGTCGTGGCCACGATGGGGCCCGTCTGGAAGCCGCTCTCCCCGAAGCGCAGGTTCGTCATCGAGCCGAGGAAGACAAGCTCGGCGTCGGTGAGGCAGAGGGTTCCAGGAATGATCGCGGCGTCGCCCATGCGTATGGTCCTGGTCGCTGGCGTCCTCGCGTAGACATTCACGGACTGGCCTGCGGCAGTGACCAGGGCCCCCAGACTCAGGTTGTCTGACCTGGTGCTGAGGTCGACCCCCGTCGTCGTGACCGCCGAAAAGAAGCTCAGGGTATTGGCCGCCCCGTCGACCTGGAAGGTTTTCGAGACGTCGACCAGGGAGAGGGCCCCGGTCCATGTCTGGTCGCCGCTGCTCCTTAGCAGGGCGCCGTGGAGGGTGGTGGTCCCGACCGAGCTCGAGCTGATCGAGGCGGGGATCACGACGCCGCCCAGGGAGTCTGCCAGGCCGATGGCGCCAGCGCTCGTGAGGCTGATGGCGCCCGTGGTGGAGAGCTCTGCGAAGGTGTTGGCCGAGGCATTGGCCGAGATGATCCCGAGGGTGCCAGCGCGCAGTGTGAGGCTACCCGTGCCGCCGTCAAGGGCCGTCGCCGAGGCCGCATCGTCGAGCGTGACCGAGCCTGCGCCAGAGTCCGAATTCAGCTCGATGGCCGCCGCGGCCACAGGCGAGACGATGGTCTGCACGGCTATGGCCGCGCTCTGCGTCCCGGCCTTGCCGAAGATGATCGTGGAGGCGCGCCTCAGCTTGGCGAGGTCAGCATCTGACATCGTCCAGGTTCCTGCGGCCCCTCCGATCCCCATGGTCTGGGCTCCGGTGCGCGTATAGAGGCGGATCGTGTTCCCCGGCGGGACGTCGAAATTGGAAAGACCGGCGATGTTGAGGCTGTTCGAGTCCACCTCGAGGTCGCCGTTCACGAAGACGTCGTTCGAGAAGGTCGCGCTGTTCGCCGAGTTGATAGTAAGGGCCGAAGGACGGTTTGGTGACGCGTTGTTCGTGCCGACTATCCCCGTTATCAGGACATTCGCCGTTCCAGCCGTGATGCCGAGGCTACGCGCGATGGCGTTCGTCACTGTTCCCGCCACCGTGATGTCGCCAGCGGCCGCCCCGCCGTTCGTGAGGGCCGTGTTCGCCTGCAAGGCCAGGTTGCCCGTGAGGCTGATCGCGCTTGCCGTCGTCGTGTGGGTGCCATTGGTCTGGATCGTCCCCGCCGTGACCAGCTGGGCACCGCTCGTCGTCACAGCGCCGCCGAAGCGGGCCGTCGTCGCAGAGACCACGGTGAGGCTCGTCAGTGCCGTCCCCCCGCCCACGCTGTTCTGCAGGTCGATGTTCGCTGTCCCCGCGGTCAGGCTCAAGGCGTGGCCGGCCACGTTCGTCACCGTCCCC
>JANXYO010000043.1 GCA_025356015.1 Spirochaetaceae bacterium | reverse complement strand
TGATCAGCCAGGGACAGGCGACTCGGTCGACATGGACATGGGCGCGGGTGATCCACTGCATCTCAAAGCTCCTTTTATGCGGCCCTCTGGAAGGCGGTTTCCTAACCAGGGTCGGACTGCTCGATGAAACGGTATCCGATGCCCCGGACCGTCCCTATGTAGAGCGGCTTGTCGCTGTCATCCCCGAGGGCCTTGCGTATGTTCTTGATGTGGGCGTCGATCGTCCGCTCGTAGCCGTCGTAGGCCGTTCCCGCCGTCGCCTCGAGGATATCGAGCCGCGAGTAGACCCTGCCGGGCTCCCTCATGAGGAAGGCCAGGATGTCGAACTGGATCGTCGTGAGGGCCCTTGGCTCTCTCCCGATTGCTATGCTCCGTTTCCTCATGTCGAGCTCGACCCTGCCCCTGCGAAGCAGGCTCTCGCCTGAGTCTGCACCGAGCCGCGCCGAGCTTCTCCGGAGGACTGCGCGGACCCTCGCCACGAGTTCCCGGGGACTGAAGGGCTTGGAGACATAGTCGTCGGCCCCGAGCTCAAGCCCGACAATCCTGTCTGTCTCCTCGCTCCTGGCAGTGAGGAAGATAATGGGCAGGGAGGAGGTCTTGCGCAGCTCCCGCGCGACATCGAGGCCGTCGAGACCGGGCATGTTTATGTCGAGGATGAGGCAATCCGGGCAACCCTCCCTGGCCAGGGCGAGGGCTGTGCTGCCATCGTAGGCGCAGAGGGTCTGGAAGCCAGCGGCCTCGAGGTAACTCTTTATCAGGTCGACGATCTTCCTCTCGTCATCAGCCACAAGGATCCTCGAGGGCATGCCCGCAACCTCCCCACCTTCTCTTTCCGCCATGAGCACTATACACGCCTATGGCGAAAGCGATCAATCAAAGGCGGCCTGTACTCCGCTCGCCCGCGGCTTGACAATTCCAGGTCCATCCCTGTATGTTAGTCGAAACTAACTTCAGTGAGGAGGCGGAGTGGGTGCAGCCCTTCTGATCACCTTCAGGGAGACACTCGAGGCCGCCCTGGTCATTGGCTTGATCCTGGCCTTCCTTGGCAGGGCTGGCCTGGGCCCTCTCAGGGCCGCGGCGTGGATAGGGGCTCTCGTGGGCCTGGCCTTCAGCTGCCTCGCCGCCTATCTGTTCATCGCGCTCGTCGGAGTATTCGAGGGAAGGGCCGAGCAGCTCTTCGAAGGGACAGTAATGCTCGCGGGCGCCCTCCTGCTCACGACCCTCATCGTCTGGCTCAACAAGGGAAAGGTGAAGCAGACGATGGAGGAGAGGACGGCGGCCTCGGCCGGGGCGGGCGGCTGGTGGGGCATCGCCCTGCTTGTGTTCGTGTCCGTGTTCCGGGAGGGCATCGAGACTGTGATCTTCATCGGGTCGAGCCTGCGCGGAGCAGACCCCGGTCCAGGCATCGGCGCGATGGCCGGCATCGCCCTGGCCGGCATCACGGGATTCGCCTTCTTCCGCTATGAGATGCGCATCGGGGTGAAGGGATTCTTCGCGGTCACGAACGTCCTCCTCGTGCTCTTCGCCGCAGGCCTCATTGGCAGGAGCGTGGGGGAGTTCAACGAAGCCGCCTTGCTCCCTGCAGGCGTCGAGCACCTGTGGGACCTGTCTGTCCTGGTTCCAGAGGAAAGGGGGCTCGGCTCCTTCATGAATGGCCTTTTTGGCTACGTCGCCTCGCCCTCCCTGGCCCAGGCAGCGGCCTATGTGTCCTATCTGGGCCTGGTGGCTGCCTGCATGCGGTTGCGGGGGCACCAGGCCGCGAAATCCGCCTAGGCCCTCCCCTTGCATCCCCCAGAGATCGCCGCCTCGAGCCGCTCGGGATGGGATGCAGGGGCAGGTTGAAGGCCGCGGGGAAAAGCCTGTACAATTGATCATGATTGCGGCCTTTAAGCCCGACCTATCCGGAGCGGCCTTTCAGTGGCAAGGAGTCGACCAGCATGGACCTTCACGGAGAACTCATCAAGCGGGCGGCCTTTGGCCTTGTCACCGCCTTCGTCCTCTGCGCCCTGGTCTACGCGGCGCCCGCCGCGAGCCCCGGATGGCAGGGAGCGTCAGTCGCCGTTCCTGGCGGCTCCTACCTCAATGTCGCTCCGGCGGCCCTGGACTCGATGCTAAGGTCGAAGGACTTCCTCCTCGTCAACGTCCATGTCCCCTACGAGGGGGAGATCAGGCTTACCGACGCCCTCGTCCCCTACGACAAGACGGCCGAGCTGCTCAAGGTCCTGCCGGCCGACCGCAAGGCGAGGATAGTCCTGTACTGCAGGAGCGGGAGGATGTCGGACATCGCGGCCCGCTTCCTCGTCAAGCACGGCTACACGAACCTGGCCAACCTCGAGGGCGGCATGATCGCCTGGGAGCAGGCCGCCCTCCCCATCGAACAGAAGCAGCGCTAGGAGAGGGACCATGGACAAGCCTACCGAACGCGACGACAGCTGCTTCTGCTGCGGCCAGGGCAACGAGAAGGGCCTCCACCTGGTTTTCAGCTATCCGAGGGAGGGCGAGGCCGAGGCCTCCCTCGCCGTGCCCGAGCATTTCTCCGGCTGGAAGCGGATGACCCACGGGGGCTTCCTTTCAATGCTGCTGGACGAGGTGATGGCCCATGCCTGCATCGGCAGCGCGGTGACGGCCGTCACCGGCGAGATCACGGTGCGCTTCCGGAAGCCCGTGGAGACCGGGACCACGGTCAGGCTCCTGGGAAAGGTCGTCGAGAAGAAGGGCCGCATCATCCACACCCGCGGCTGGATACTCGACTCGGACGGCGAGAGCGCCGCCGAGGGGCAGGCCCGCTTTGTCGCGGCCCGGACCTAGCGGGGCGCCGGGAGCATTCCAGCAGCCTCCTAGAGCCTGAAGCGCCCGATCTGGGATCCGACCGCGCTGACTGCCCCCGAGTTCTCCTCGATCATCTTCTCCACCCGCTCGAAGGACTCGCCCATCCTGGACATTTCTGAGCAGATCCGCCTCATTTCCTCGCGGGTGCGGAGCGCGAGGTTCGCCAGGCGCTCCATGCCCTCGGCCACCTCCCTGGCGCCCACCGTCATCTGCCCGGCCCCCCCGCGCACCGACTGGGTCACCCCGTTCATCGAGCCGAGGACCTCGAGCACCTCCTTCGAGCCCGTGCTCTGCTCCTGCAGGGCCGCGCGGATCTCCTCCTGGAAGCCGCTCACCGTCCTGATGAGGCCCTCGACCTCGTCGTAGCCCCGAGAGGCTCCCTGGGCCGAGGAGACCGCGGCGTCAATCGATGACTTGACTTCGGAGAGCCGGCGGCCGACATCCTTGGACTGGACCTGGGACTTCTCGGCCAGGTTGCGGATCTCGTCGGCCACCACCGAGAAGCCGGCGCCCGCCTCGCCGGCGTGGGCGGCCTCGATCGCCGCGTTCATGGCGAGGAGGTTGGTCTGGGCCGCGATGCCCGCGATCACCTTGTTCGCCTCGAGGAGGAGGCCCGACATCTCGGCCACCTTGGCCACGATGCTGTTGGTCTCGGCGATGAGGCGCTTGCCCTCCACCGCCGCCTTGCTCAGGCCCGCGTAGGATGAATCGACATGCTGGACGTTCGAGGCCATCGACCTGATGTTGGTTATGAGCTCCTCGACGCAGGCGCTGGACTCGGTGACGCTCGCCGACTCCTCGTCTATCGACGCGTTGAGCGCCTCGATGGTCTTCCCTATCGAGCCGATCGAGGCGCTGGACTGCTCGACCGAGGCGGACTCGTCCTCCACGTGTTGGCCGATCTTCTCGACCGATCCGGAAATCTCGTCAAGGACCGTCCTCATGTCCCCTGTGCTGGTATCGAGCTCGGCGCAGGAATGCCTGAGGACGGCTGTCGACTCGCGTATGCCCGCGACCATTCCGCGCAGGCTCTCGGAATAGGCGTTGAAAGCGTCGGCGATGAGGCCCGTGTTGTCGAAGTTGAGGATCTCGGCCCTGGCCGAGAGGTCGACGTCGCCCTGGGCCGCGAGGCTGAGGAGGCGCTCGCGCAGGAGCACCGACTGGCTGCCGCTCTCCTTTCGTGAGAGCCAGATGATCGCGGTGGCCACCAGGCCGGCGAGGCTCCCCACGATGGCGAAGGACAGGATCAGGCTCGTGGGCCCCCGGGCCCCGGCTTCCTTCTCCACAAAGAAGCGGCCCATGTACGAGAGGTGGACGATGCACGCGGCCGTCAGGGCGAGGGTCGCGAGGACCTCGCGGGACTTCGCGAACCAGTCGCGCTCGTTCTCGCGGATGCGCTCGATCCTGAGCTGGCGCTTCGCGTCAAAGAGGATGCGGTTGATGATGAGGGCATTGAGCGTGGCGCTCAGGAAGCCCTCGGTGATCTTGAAGGCGAGGACCCAGCCAAGTGGCGTCCCTCCCGGGGCAATCCAGCCGTTCAGGGCGAAAAAGGCGACAGTCCCGATGATCCAGAAGGCCACGGTGATGGCCATGAGGGCCAGGGGCACGCCGAGGGCGGCCCTCCTCGCCGCGATGTACAGCTTGGTGTCGGCGGCCTGGGGATTGGCGATGTAGCGGCCCAGGGGCGAGAGGATCCCCCTGAGGGCGAGGACCATGACCATGATCATCACCCCGGCGAGGGCGAAGATGAGGGGCTTCCTGAAGGTGAAGGTGAGGCGATTGAGGGTCGGCTCGTCGAGCTTGAGGTTGAAGGCATGGGTGAATGCCTCCCCGAGGACAAGGGAGCCGATACAGACGGCCACGAGGGAGAGGACAATGCGGAACTGCACGGACGACCAGCTTTTTTTCATGCGAGGCTCTCCTAAAGCGACACAAGGCTTCCGTGAACAAACCATAATGGAAGATCCCCTGTTTTTCATCCATGGAAGGGTGGATTTTCGCTCCGTCTCCCGGCCTTTAGCCCTCCCCGGGGAAGAGCCTGGACCTGCTGGCTGTCCCTTGGGACGCCGATTTTTCTTGCAGGGAGCTGGAAGGCGTGCTATGGTTTGGGAACGTTCCCAATCTGCCCATGAAACCGAAGATAAACATCCATGAGGTCGCCCGTCTCGCGGGGGTTTCAAAGAGCACCGTCTCCCGGGTCATATCTGACCGGGGCGGTTCGGTCAGCGCGAAGGCCCTCGAGGCGGTGAACGCCGCCATAGCCCAGCTTGGCTACACGAGGAACACGGCTGCCGCCGGCCTGCGCAGCTCCCGGAGCTACCTCGCCCTCCTCGTCGTCCCCGACATCGCCAACCCCTTCTGGTCCGAGGTCGCCCGCGCGGTCCAGGATTCCCTCGAGGGCGGGGGATACTGGGTCGTCGTGGGCAACACCGACTGGAGCGAGGAGCGCGAGCTCGACTACCTCAAACTCTTCAGGACGGGGCGCTTCGACGGCCTGATCATCAACAGTGTGACCGACGACATCGACCTGATCCTCGAGGCGGGCATCCCCGCCGTCCTCATTGGCGAGCGCAGCGAGGAGCTCAGGCTGGACACTGTGGGAACGGCGACCTACGAGGCAGCGCGGATGGCCCTTGACCACCTCTACGGCGCGGGCCATCGCCGCATCGCCGTCGTGACGAGCGAGACGGGCAGCGAGCGCTTCCTCTCGAGGCGCCTCACCGCCTACACGGACTTCGTCAGGGAAAAGGGCCTATTCCATGATCCCGAAATCGTCTTCACGGCCCATCTCTCGACCGAGTGCGGGGAAGCCCTCGCGCGGGACATCCTGGCCGTTCCGGGATGGAGGGAGAGGATCAGCGCCGTGCTCTGCGGAAACGACATCCTGGCCATCTCCCTCCTGAACTCGCTGCGGGCCGCGGGAGTGGAGCCTGGAAGGGACATCTCCATCATCGGCATGGACGACATCCCCGCGGCGGCCCTGACCTGGCCGGCCCTCACGACGATCCGCAAGCCCCGCGCCGAGATGGGCCGGATGGCGGCGGAGCTCCTCATGAAACGGATGGCGGTGCCCTCAAGGCCGCACGAAAAGCATCTCTACCCCGGCGCCCTCGTCATCAGAGACAGCGTCGCCGGGAAAAGGACGATCGAGCGATGATGACCAGAAGCGAACTCCTGGCGGACCGGAAGCTCTATGAATCGAGGGCCCGCGGCTGCCTGGCGGGCCTGGGCGTTGGCGATGCGATGGGCGACACAGGGCGCAGCCAGGACTACCGGTCGAGGTATGGCGTCATCACCAACATGTACTCCGACGCCCGGAGCACCGACGACACCGAGTTCGGTATCCTGACCGCCTGCTGCCTCATCGACAACAAGGGGAAGATCGGTCCCGATGAGGTCTGCAGGGCCTGGAAGAAGTACATCCTGGACAGGGGCGGGGTCAAGAAGCGGGCCGGCCGTCCCCTGTACGGCGCCATAGAGAACCTCTCCCGGGGCATGAAGCCGCCGGAGTCCGGCATGTACAACGTGATGAACACCGACGATGGCGCGGCCATGCGCATCAGCCCGGTGGGCATCTTCAGGGCGGGCGACATCGCCGGCGCGGCCAGCCTGGCCGCGATCGACGCCTGCATCAGCCATGACAGGGACGGCATCTGGGCCGCGAAGGCGATCGCGGCGAGCGTGGCCGTGGCGATGGTGGGCGGAAGCGTCGAGGAGATAGTCCAGGCCGGAATGGGGGCCATGCCCGAGGGTTCCTGGCTCGCCAGGAGCATGGGCATCGCGATGCGCATCTGCGACGACAAGAGGGACATCGAGCTCGCCTTCGAGGACCTGCATACCATGCTCTGGACGCCCGAGCACGCCACGGCCGCCGAGGCGATCCCCCAGGTCTACGCGATCCTGAGGCTGACCGGAGGCGACTTCAGGCGGGGCCTCCTGTGGAGCGCCAATTTCGGCCGCGACGCCGACACGATATGCGGCCTCGTGTGCTCGATATCGGGGGCCATCCATGGAGTCGGGGTGATCCCGGAGCGTTGGATCGGCCAGATCAGGAAGGCATCGGGTGTCTGCCTCGACTTCAGCTCCGACATGGATCTTCTCGACCTCGCCGACAGGCTCGTCGCCCTCTCCTACGGAGAATGATAGGGCCATGACAGCTAGGTCAGACGCCATCGAGGCCATGCTTAACCCCCGGATCGTCGCCCACGTGGGGGCTTCCGAGTCGGGCATCTATCCTTCGGGGGTCTTCTCGAGCCTCGCCGCCTCTGATCTCGAGGTCTATCCCGTGAATCCCCTTCGGGAAGCCGTCTTCGGACGCAAATGCTTCCACTCGGTCTCCTCCCTGCCAAAGCGGCCCGACCTCGCGATGGTCACGGTCGACCGTAGCCAGGTGGGGACAGTCCTCGAGGAATGCGTCGCCTCTGGCATCCCCGCGGCCGTCGTCATCAGCTCGGGCTTCGCCGAGGCGGGGCAGGAGGGCTCGGCCTTCCAGCGGGGGCTTGAGGGCTTCGCGGGGAGGATCCTTGTCCTTGGGCCCAACTGCGCGGGCTTCGGCAATATCCCGCGCGGGATATGCGCAACGAGGTTCGCCGGAACCGCCGCCGCGGGAGGGATCTCCTTCGTCTCCCAGAGTGGGGCACTCATGATGGCCCTCCACGGTTCCTTCGCCGACCGCGGGGCCGGCCTGCGCTATCTGGTGTCGGTGGGCAACCAGGTTGATCTCGGCGCGGAAGACCTGCTCGCCTTTTTCGCCGAGGACGAGGGGACCAGGGTATCGACTGCCTTCCTCGAGGGTCTGGCCGACGGGCGGGCCTTTGCCTCAGCCCTCGAGAAGAACCTCGCCGCGGGCAAACCCGTCCTCATCGTCAAATCGGGGCGCACCGAGGTCGGGGCTGCCCTCGCCGCCACCCACACCGCGGCGGCAGCCGGGGAGGCGAGGGTCTTCGAGGCGGTCTGCAGGCAGTTCGGCGCCGTCCTCGTCGATGACATCGACGAGCTGGTGGAGGCCGCCCTCCTCTTCGAGCGATACGGCCCGGAGCTCGGCAGAAGGATAGCCTGGGTCACCCAGTCTGGCGGCCTCGGATCCCTCACGGGCGACCTGGCCAAGATGGCCGGCATCGCGCCCGGTCCCTTTCCCCCCTCCATCATGGAGAGCCTCAAGGGAGGGGGGATGCTGCCCGTCTATCAGGAGATCCAGAACCCCCTCGACCTAAGGGGCGACTGCATGAGGGGCATGGCGATCCGCTCCTCCATCCTGCCCTTCGCCGAGTCCAAGGAGATCGACTGCATCGTCCTGCTCTTCGCAAAGAGCCCGCACAGGAGCGTCGAGGCCGAGACTGCCCGCGCCATCATCGAAGCGCAGCGCGAAACGGGCAAGCCCGTCATCGTGGTCTGGGTAGGAAACACGGCAGCCGCCTATGTCACCGGCCCCGGGCCGGCGACCGCGGCAGTGGGCACAAAGCCCGATTACCCGGGCATGGCCCCGCCCTCTGCTGTCGAGCTCCTCGAGTCGGCTGGGATCCCTGTCTTCTCCCAGAGCCGCGACGTGGTAAGAGCGCTCGCCCATGTCCTGGGCTATCGTGAGTTCCGCGAGGCATCGATGCAGGTCAAGGGAGGCGGAAATGCTGGGCTTCACTGAGACGAGGGATCTCCTCCTTGACTACGGCCTTCCCCTCGCTCCGGGGCGACTGGCGGCCTCTGTCGAGGAGGCGGTCGAGGCTTCCCGGGAGTTCCTGGGCCCGGGCAGGGACTGCGTCCTCAAGCTGATCTCCGTGGCCCACAGCCACAAGACGGATGGCGGCTTTGTCGCCCTGGGACTCAGGGACCAGGATGCGGTCAGGACGGCCAGTCTGGACATGCTCGCAAGGCTTGGCCCTGGCGAGGCCTATGAGGGTTTCCTTGTCCAGCCCATGCTCTCATCAAGCCGCGAGTTCATGCTGGGAGCCCAGGTCGATCCGCAGTTCGGCCCCCTCGTCGCCTTCGGGCCCGGCGGCATCCTCGTCGACCTTCTCGGCGGCGTCGACTTCCTCATGGCCCCCTTTTCCCTGGCCCAGGCCTGGGCCTTCCTCGCGCGCAATCCGGCCCTGCCCCTCTTCGATCGGGTGAGGGGACAGGCAGCCGTCGACAGGACCGAGCTCGCCGCATGCCTTATGTCTCTCGGCCGGCTGATTGTCGAGAACGCCCATCGCGTCGCCTCCATCGACCTCAATCCACTCGTTTCCGTGCCCGAGACCGGGGCCCTGCTTGCCCTCGATTTCAGGTCAGAGGGGCTGCCATCATGACCGTCGAGACCACCCTGTCCGAGAGCGGCGACGCGGGCATGACAATCGCCGGCTATGCCCTCTCCGACCTCATGTGCCACGCGAGCTTTGCCGAATGCGCTTTCCTCCTGCTTGGCGGCGAAAGGCCAACCGAGGCGCAGGCGAGGATGACGAACGCCATCCTGGTGAGCTGCATCGACCATGGGATCAATGCACCCTCGACCCATGTCGCGCGCTCGAGCGCGAGCTGCGGCGTGCCACTCGCGACGGCCGTCGCTGCAGGGATGGCCAGCATCGGCTCGAACCACGGCGGGGCGGGCGAGGCCTGTGCCAGGCTGCTGCAGGAGGGGCTCGCCTTTGGAAGCGGCGAGCCCGATGCCCTCGCCGCCCTCATCCTTGAGGCGCACGGATCGGCGAAGCTCCCCGGTTTCGGCCACCGCGTCTACAAGATGGAGGATCCCCGCTCGCGCTGCCTCCTCGAGACCGCGGGCGAGCTAGGGCTCCCCGGCAGACACGTGGCCCTCGCCCTCGCCCTCGAGCGCGGCCTCGAATCCCGGAAGGGGAAGCGCTTGGTCCTCAATGTCGATGGGGCCCAGGCCGCGATCCTTTCGGACATGGGCCTGTCCTGGAAACGAGTCCAGGCCTTTTTCCTCGTGGGCCGCAGCCTCGGGCTCTGCGCCCAGGTACTTGAGGAACTCGAAACCGGAGCGCCACTTTCCTATGTGAAGGCGGCCCAGGTCGACTCGGGCTACCGGGGGCCGCGCGGCCTCGCCTGGAGGCAGGGATGAGGCAGGGCTCAGGTGGCTTGGGGCGGGACATAGGCCGCGCCTTCCCCCTCTACCTCATGCTCCTGCCTGCCCTGGCCTATCTCGCCCTGTTCTGCTATGTCCCGATGTGGGGCGCGAGGCTCGCCTTCATGGACTTCTCCTTCACGGGGAATCATGCTTGGGCGGGTCTGAAGCACTTCCGGACCCTCTTCAGCTCCCCGGCCTTCGGTGCCGTCATCGCCAACACGATCATCATCTCGGCGATGAAGATCTTCATCAATTTCCCGATGCCCATAATCCTCGCGATCATGCTGGCCGAGATCCGCTCGAAGAAGATGATCAGGATCGTGCAATCCGTGATCTACATGCCCCATTTCCTCTCCTGGGTGGTGATCTCGGGGATTTTCCTGAACCTCCTCTCCCTTGAGGACGGGGCGGTGAACCGTCTGATTGTCTTCTTCGGGGGCAAGGCCTTCCCCTTCCTGACCCAGGGCACGAGCATACGCTGGGTCTTTGTGTTCTCCGAAATGTGGAGGAGCATCGGCTGGGACTCCCTGCTCTTCGTGGCCGCGATAATCCGCATCGACCCGGAGGTGTACGAGGCCGCGCTCATGGATGGGGCCGGGACCTTCCGCAGGATCTTCGCGATAACAATTCCCGCCATCCTGCCCACCATCATCACCGTCTTCACCCTCAACCTCGGCTTTTTCATGAACGCTGGTTTCGACCAGGTATTCAACATGATGAACGACGCCGTCCTCTCCAAGGTCGACATCCTGGACACCTATGTGTACCGGCTCGGTCTCCAGAACGGGGAGTTCTCCTACGCGACCGCTGCGGGGCTCTTCAAGGGAGTAATCGGGCTCGGTCTGATCTTCGCTACCCATTTCGGGTCAAAGCGCCTGACGGGGAAGGGGGTCTGGTGATGCGCGGCTCCCCTCGCTCTCCCAGGGCGCGACGCGCCGGGATCGGCACGGCCCTCAACTACGCCCTTCTCTTCCTCCTCGCCTTCATGACCTTCTTCCCCCTTTACAACATCCTCGTCGTCTCGCTCACGGGGCCTGCGAAGATCGCCGCCGCTACTGGCCTCTCGGTGATCCCCCGCGACCCCTCCCTCGCCACCTACCTGACCCTGATCCAGATACCCAAGGTCGCGAGGGGTCTCGTCAACAGCATCTACATCACCGTCGTGGGCGTCTTCGTGAACATGAGCCTCACCTGTCTCGCGGCCTACGCCCTCTCGCGCCCGAGGCTCCCCGGTAAAAGCTACATCATGGTCTTCATCATCGTCACGATGATCTTCGAGGGGGGCCTCATACCAGACTTCCTCCTCATGAGGGACCTCCACCTCCTCAACAAGTACGCTTCAGTCATCCTGTACAAGGCGGTGAACGCCTACTACCTGATCATCATGATCCGCTTCTTCGAGGAGGTGCCCCTCTCCCTCATCGAGGCTGGCAAGATGGACGGTGTCGGCGAGCTGCGCACCCTCTTCAGCATCGTGCTGCCGGTGAGCAAGGCAGGGGTTGCGACGGTCTCGCTCTTCTACTGCGTGTTCCACTGGAACGAGTACTTCAGGGCCATGATCTACCTCACCAACCCCGACAAGTGGCCGCTGCAGGTAGTCCTGCGCGAGCTCATCGTATCGGGCGACAAGGCCGCCTTCATCGGCGCCCTCAACTATCTGAAGTACGATGTCGGGGCCGCCCAGGTCGACATGAAGGCCCTGAAGGCCGGGGTCATCGTGCTCGCCGTCCTTCCAATCCTGCTTCTCTATCCGGTCTTGCTCAGGTATTTCTCCAAGGGCGTTCTCTCGGGAGCGGTCAAGGAATAAGTCGTGTATTGAGGAACTTTAGTTTTGCTCTAGGAGGTTTCGATGATGAAAGCGCTAGTGTTCGCCCTCGTACTGCTCGCGATCCTGGTTCCCGCGTACTCGCAGGGGAAGGTGCCGGAAATCCGCGTCATATCAAAGGATTTCTATCCGACCGATCCCGACAACCTCGCCCACATCGCCAATATCCAGAAGGCCTTCAAGGCGAAGACGGGCTTGGACATCAAGATCACCCTGCTCAATGCTCCAGAAGGGAGCTACCCCGAAAAGCTCAACCTCATGCTCCTCTCGGGTGATATCCCCGACATCATCTACTTCCAGGGCAACGACGAGGCGATAGCCAACCAGGGCATGCTCGTCGACCTTAGGCCCTACGTGGACAAATCCCAATGGTTCAAGAAGGCCATGCTTCCCTTCAACGTGAAGCGCCTCCAGAACTACCCCTACCTCGTCTGGCTCGCCCCGCCCAGGCTCAATACCCCCGCCATCAGGAGCGATTGGTTCGCGAAGTGGGGCGGCAAGCTCCCCAACACCGTCGACGACTACTATGCGATGCTCAAGAAGTTCGTCACGAGCGATTATGACGGCAACGGCAAGATCGACTCCATCGGCATCACCGACACGGGCAACACGGCCCGCATCGACTTCCTCTTCAACCACGCCTTCGGCCTCACGACCACCTGGCTCAAGGACTCATCGGGCAAGTACAACTACTCGAAGGTCAGCGACTTCGAGAAGAACAAGCTCACCTTCTACCAGAAGCTCTACAAAGAGGGCATCCTCGACCACGACTACATCACCACCAAGTGGGACGGCATGGAGGACAAGCTCTACACCGCCAAGATAGGCATGGTCGTGGGAACGCCCGGCCTCGTCACCGACATCTACGAGACGAAGATGGCCAAGGCCGGCAAGGGCAACGAGTACCTCGTGATCTCCCCGCCGGCCAAGGGCATCGCCCAGGGTTTCACCGTCGACGTTTCCAAGGAATCGCGGGGCTACGCCATCTCCGCCTCCTCGAAGAACAAGGACCTCGCGTGGAAGCTCCTGGATTTCATGGCCTCGGATGAGGGGCAGTTCCTCGACCGCCTCGGCATCGAGGGAGTCCACCACGTGACAAAGGACGGTAAGGTCAGCCTGACCGAAAAGTTCGGCTCCTGGTACCCCCGCTTTAGCGAGGTAGTCGGCTGGAAGGGCCCCGTCGATGTCCTGGGCAAGGGCGGGCGCGAGTCTCTCGCGATGGCGGTCAAGTACGCCACTGTCGAAGATATCAACTTCGTCATCCCCAAGGACCTCGCCCCGGCCTGGGACGCCTGCAGCAATGTCTACAAGGAGTGGTCCTTCAAGTTCATCTCCGGCGAGTACGCCATGGACAAATGGGCCGACTTCGCCAAGGCCTGGTACGCCGCGGGCGGCGACAAGGTGACCGAGTACGCGAACAAGACCCTGAAGTAAGAGAGCCGGGAGAGTCGCAGGGTTCTCTGCGACTGTCCCGCCTCTGCGGTTTTTTGCCTTTGTGAAGGTCTTCCATTCCCAAGGATACGGAGTCGCACCCATGCCCATACCGCGGAATTACCTCGAAAAGGTCTACGCCGGCCTGCTCGGCAAGTGCATCGGAATCAGGATCGGCGCCCCTGTCGAGCCCACGATCTGGACCTACGATAGGATAAGGAAGACCTACGGCGACATCAGGTCCTACGTGAAGGACTACAGGCTCTTCGCCGCCGATGACGATTTCAACGGGCCCGCCTTCTTCATCCGCGCCCTGGTCGACCACGGCGGCAAGGGCGAACTGAAGGCTGCCGACATAGGCCGGACCTGGCTGAACTACACACGCGAGGAGAAGGGCTTCTACTGGTGGGGCGGCTACGGGCGGAGCACCGAGCACACGGCCTACCTCAACCTGGCCTCTGGCCTCGAAGCCCCTGCCTCGGGATCCATCGCCACCAATGGCGCCGCGATAGCCGAGCAGATTGGCGGGCAGATCTTCGTCGATACCTGGGGCCTGGTCTTCCCCGCCAACATCGAGAAGGCCGCCCACTACGGAGGCATGGCGGCAAGCGTGTCCCATGACGGCAACGGCATGTTTGGCGGGCGCTTCATCGCCGCCGCAATCTCAAGGGCCTTCGAGACTTCCGACCCGGGGGAGATCGTCGGCTCGGCCCTCTCAATGATCCCCGCGGACTCGGAGTACGCCAGGGTGGTCAGGGCCGTGGTGGCCTTCCACAGCGACCATCGCCAGGACTTCCGATCCTGCATGGATTTCCTCATCTCGGAGTTCGGCTACGACCGCTACCCCGGAGTCTGCCACATCATCCCGAATGCCGGAGTGTGCATCCTTGCCCTCCTGTATGGGGCGGGCGAGCTCTCGCGCACGGTCGAGATCGCCACGATGTGCGGCTGGGACACAGACTGCAACGCCGGCAATGTGGGCACGATAGTCGGCGTCGCCGGCGGGCTCGAGGGGGTGGACGAGCGCTACCGCGCTCCGATGAACGATTTCTTCGCCTGCTCGAGCATCGCCGGATCGCTCAATATCGTCGACCTGCCCAGCTTCTCAAGGCAGCTCGCCCTCCTTGGCCTTCGCTTCAACCCGGCTCCTGCCGGGGAATCCGCCCCCGAGTTGTTCTTGCGCGAGGAGCTGGGCAAGGCCCTGGCCGCGACTGTCTCATACCGCGAGCTCCGTTTCGACTTCGCCCTTCCCGGCTCCACCCATGGGTTCAGGACTGACTCGAACAGCCTGAGGCTGGCCAACGCGCGCGTGGAAGGGGGAGGAGCCCTCGAGATCCTCGTGGACCGCCTCGTCCGCGGGGCCGAGGCTTCCGCCTATTTCAAGCCATTCTACCGCCGGGAGGACTTCGACGACGAACGGTATTCCCCGGCCTTCACGGCCCTCGTCCATCCGGGCCAGACGATGAGGATGAGTCTCCTGTGCGAAGCCTGGAGCGGATCCAGTCTCGCCGCAATACCCTACGCGCGGGAAACCTGGGGCAAGAGGATGCTGGAGGGCCCCACCCGCGAGCTCCTGCCCGGTGTCTGGACCCAGTTCGAGTATGTCCTGCCGGATGCCGAGGGCGCCTCGATAGACCAGATCGGCATCAGGTTCGATGTTCTGGGCGGCGAGAAGTATCTGGGCAAGGTCCTCATGAGGGATTTCTCCGTGACCGGGAAGGCGCGATATGCGATCGACTTCTCGAAACAGGCGCTTGAGTTCGCCACGGTCACGCCGGGAACGACCAACAGGGGCTTCTGGGAGATCGAAGGCAGCTCCTTGCTTGGGATGAGCGTCGGCCGCGCGGAGTTCTACACCGGCAACTACTACTCGGGGGACTACCTGTTCTCCACGAGCATCACCCCGCTGGCGGGAGAGGGCCATGGCATCCTGTTCAGGGCGAAGGGTGCGATGATGGGCTATGCCGTGGTCCTCTCCGCCCCGGGTCGAGTGGCCTTCCTGAAAAATGATCACAGGCTAATCCTTGTCCAGGAGAAGGGATTCGAGTGGAAGCTCGGAGAACGCCACGAGTTCCAGGTCACGGCCCTTGGCTCCCGGCTCGTGGTCGAGATCGATGGAAGGACCATCTTCGATCTCACGGACGAAAGCTTCGCCACGGGGATGATCGGCCTCTGCCGCACGGCGAGGGGGAGGTGCCTGTTCGGGAGGCTCGAGATCGAGGAGCTGTCCGAAGGCCGGTGAAGCCTCTACAATGGGCCAGTAGAGGAAGGTGGGGCCGAAGAGCATGGCAAGCGAACCGACACAGCCGCACAGGAGGCGTCCCCGGTACCGGGGCACGCACCCTCGCGCATTTGCGGAAAAATACAAGGAGCTGAACAGCGAGCTCTACCCGGCCGATGTCGAGAAGGTCATCGCGCGCGGGGACACGCCTGCGGGGAGTCACAGGAGCATCTGTGTGGCCGAGGTCCTCGCCGTCCTCGCGCCCAAGGCCGGGGAGACAGCCGTCGACGCGACCCTGGGCCACGGGGGCCACGCCCAGGAGATCCTGCGGGCGATGGAGGGAAGGGGCAGGCTCTACGGTCTGGACAGGGACCCTCTTGAGATCGTCAGGACCGAGGCGCGCCTTCGTTCCCTTGGCTTCCCGGAGGAGGCCTTCGCCGCTAGGCAGATGAACTTCGCCGACCTTGGCGAGCTTCTCGCGGGGGAAGGGCTGGAGGGCGTGGACATGGTCCTCGCCGACCTCGGGGTCAGCTCCATGCAGATCGACAATCCCGAGCGCGGCTTCAGCTTCAAGAGCGAGGGGCCTCTGGACATGCGCATGGATCCCCGGACGGGGCAGAGCGCGGCCGAGCTCCTCCTGATGATTTCCGAGGCCCGGCTGCGCGCCATAATCGAGGAGTACTCCGACGAGAACGAGGCTCCCGTCATCGCCCGGGTGCTGACCCAGCGCCGCGGCACGATCACCACGACCAGGGCCCTTGCCCAGGCCGTGAGGGACGCCCTTGAAAGCAGGCAGAATCCCGAGGAAGTCACGAGGAAGACGATCCGCCGGACCTTCCAGGCCCTCCGAATCGAGGTGAACCACGAGTTCGAGGCCCTCGAGAAGCTGCTGGCCGCCCTGCCGGCAAGCCTCAATCCCGGGGGCCGCGCAGCCATACTCTGCTTCCACTCGGGGGAGGAGGGCAGGGTGGAAGCGTCCTTCCGCGAGGGCCACAGGGCCGGCCTGTATTCCTCGGTCGCCGAGAGCGCGGTCAGGCCAGGCCCCGAGGAGAGGTACCAGAACCCACGCTCATCCTCGGCCCGCCTGTGGTGGGCGGTCAGGGCATAGGGGCGCGCCTAGAAAGGCGTGGAGCCCCTTGCCTTCCCGTCCATGCGCAGCGCGAATACGATCTCATCGCTCAAGGCATCCTTGAAGAAGTCCGCGCCCTGGCGGAAATCTCGCCTCAGGAAGCCCAGACGCTCGGCGAGGCGGATCGAGGCGGCATTGCGGGTGTCGACCTCGGCATGGATCTCGCTCACCATCCATGCCTCCGCGAGATGGGCGAGGGCCACGCTGCAGGCCTCGAATGCGTAGCCCCTGCCCCAGTGCAGGCTGGAGACCTGGTAGGCGAGGAGGGCGGGCGGGGATGCGGGGATCGTCGCCTGGACGTAGCCGATGCAGCGACCGTCGGCCTTTAGGCGCAGTATCCAGTTGAGCCAGACGCCCTCGGCGTCGCTGTGAGCCGCCTGGCGCGTGTAGCGCTCAAGCAGTTCCTCCTCCGAGACTGGTGGATTCCCGGGTATATACCTGTACATCTCGGGATCCTGGAGGACGCTGAAGAGCTCAGCCGCGTGCCCGGGCCGGAGCACCTCAAGGATAAGCCTCTCGCTCTCGAGTTCCTGTCGCATTCCGCCATTCTAGGTCCGGACCGGGGGCATGGGGAAGGCTTCGGTGGGGCATTGGTTATTGGAATTTAATCAAACTTGATTCCCCTCCCTGCCTGCAATATGATTGGAGGGTGTACTACATCCTCGCCGGTCTTCTGGGCTTCCTCGCTGTCCTGCTTTCCGATGTCGCCGACCTCTGGAAAGCCAGGCTTGTCGAGAAGATGCTCCGCCTTGGGGGAATCGCCCTGGTGATCTGCTCATTCCTGGTCCTCGGCACGGGCCCGGAGCGCCTCCAGGTCCCGCCATGGACCAGGATCGCGGGGGCGGCCCTTTTCCTTCCCTCCTTCCTGCTCTGGGCCTCCTCGCTCTTCTCGGAGATCCCCCCGAAGGGCTCAAGGGGGCCGGAGCGGCTGCCCCGGCTAGTGTCCACCGGCAACTACGCCCTGTGCCGCCATCCGGGTGTTCTGTGGCTATTGTCCCTCCACATCGGACTTCTGTTCGCGACCGCCTCGAGGGGACTCCTCGAAGCCCTTCCCTTCTGGACGGGAGCGAACCTCGTCCTCGTGGGTCTCGAGGACCTGTTCCTTTTCCCCCGGCTCTTCGGCGAGGCCTATTCCGAATACCGCCTGACGGTGCCCTTTCTCCTGCCAAGCCGAGCAAGCCTGAGGCGCTGCATCGCGACCTTCTCCCTGCCAACCCTTGGAAGGCGGGACCCATCCGGCGAGGGCGGGGACAAAGGGAAAAAAGCATCTAAATAGGAAGGAGAGGCTATGTCACCAGTTGAAGAGCTGCTTCGACAGGGCAACAAGAAGGAAATCTGGCGGCGTTATTGCGGTTTTTTCGATCTCGATATCGGCGAGTACATGGCTATCCAGAGGCGGCTCCTCGAGGAGCAGCTAAAGCGCTACTCCGAGTGCCTGCTCGGGCAGAGGATCATGAAAGGGCAGGCGCCCAAGACCATGGAGGAATTCCGGGAAAGGGTGCCATTCACCACCTACAAGGACTATTCCCCCTACCTCCTCGCCAAGTACGAGGAGGTCCTTCCGGAAAAGCCCTTCACCTGGGGGCACACCTCGGGGCGGAGCGGGGAATACGACTTCAAGTGGATCCCATTCACGCGGAAGATGTACGAGCTGAACGGCGAGTTCTGCCTCGCCCTGTTCATCCTGTCTGCCGCGAAGAAGAGCGGGGACGTCGCCCTGCACCCTGGGATGAGGATCCCCTACACCATCGCGCCCCCGCCTTACATCACTGGCCTCGCCATGGAGTGGATGCTCAAGCTTCTCCCTTTCAGGGTCCTGCCGCCCTATGACGAGGCCCTGGAGATGGATTTCGGCGAGAGGATGCAGGCGGCCTTCACCGCGGCGATAAGCGAGGGCCTTGACTACTTCTTCGGCATAACCTCGATCATGCTCAAGATCAGCGAGCAGTTCGCGAACCTCGGCAAGGGGGAGGGAGCCTCGTCGAAGGTGAAGCTCCCGGCGAGGGCACTGCTCCGCATAGCCCTGGCCATCGTCAAGAGCACACTCCAGGGAAGACCCCTCCAGCCCCGGGACATCTGGAAGGTGAAAGGCGTGATGTGCGGCGGGATGGACACCTCGATCTTCAAGGACAAGGTTGTGGAGTCCTGGGGCATCGAGCCCCTCGAGGCCTATGTCGCGACGGAGTTCGGTGGCATCGCAGTGCAGTCCTGGACCCACTCGGGCCTCACCTTTGTCCCCCACCAGAATTTCTGGGAGTTCATCACCGAGAAGGACTACCGCAAGTTCATCGCCGACCCGGGCTTCATGCCCCAGTCCCTCCTTATGGACGAGGTCCAGCCCGACAAGGAATACGTGCTTGTGGGCACGAACTTCAACGGCGGCGCCCTGTGCAGGTTCATCCTCGGGGACCTGGTCAAGTTCACCGCCCTCGAGGATGTCAAGGCGGGAGTCCGCCTGCCCCAGATGAATTTCGTCTCACGCATCGACGGCCTCATCGACGTGGGCGGCTTCACCCGGCTCACCGAGAAGACGATCTGGCAGGCGATCGAGAACTCACAGGTACCCTACGAGGAGTGGACGATCCGCAAGGAACCCGTCGGCGGCAAGCCCGTCCTCCACCTCTATCTCGAGCTCCGCTCGGGGGAGATCGGCGTGGACCACATCGCGGAGCGGGTGCATGAGTCGCTCAAGGCCCTGGACGGACCCTACCGCGACCTCGAGGAGATCACGGGCCTCAAGCCCCTCCAGGTCTCCCTGTTCTCAAAAGGCACCTTCCGCCGCTACTATGAGGAGCGCCAGGCGGCGGGGGCTGACCTCGCCCACCTGAAGCCGCCCCACGTGAACGCATCGGAGGCCGTGATTGAGGGCCTCCAGCACATGAGCGTCTGGAGAATCTAGAAGGCCAGGATGCAGCAGTTCTCGATCGTAATAAAGGTCATAGCCCTCGCAAGCTACCTCATCCTCGTGCTGGTGGTGATGCAGAGCAGGGCCGAGAAGAACGTGCGCATCTATTTCGCGGTCTATCTCTTCGGGATGCTTTTCTGGCAGTTCACCTCCCTCATGGCCAGCTTCTCGAGCACCGCCCAGGCGGCCCTCTTCTGGTACAACCTGATCATCGCCGGTTCGGGAACCTTCAACATCCTCTTCTTTCCCTTCACGCGCGCCTTCCTCAAGATCAAGGGCCAGAGACTGCTGACCTTCCTGGGCTTCGTGGCCTGCGCCGTCATGTTCGCGACGGGTATCCTGGGCCTCACCTGGCGCCAGGCTGTCATGGGCCAGGGCGGCTACTGGGTGCCGGTGTACAACTCGGGCTGGCTCCTCGTTGTCGGGCCGATGTGGTACCTCTTCTGGCTCTGCGGGATCGCGAACCTCATCCGTGGCCTCGTTCGGGAGAAGTCCCCGGTCCAGCGGAACCGGATCCTCTATGTCCTTGTCGGAGCCGTCCTTGTCCTCGGTGCCGTGAGCTCGAACCTGACCGCCCTGCGCGACTACCCCGCCGACACCGTCCTCAACCTGATGAGCGCCCTCATCATCGGCTACGCCGTCCTCCGCTACCGCCTCCTTGACATCCGCTTTATCCTCGCGCGGAGCATCTTCTACTCCGTGCTCACCGCATCGCTCATCGCGTCCTACCTTGGGATAGTCTTCGGCCTCGAGGGCGCGCTCAAGGAGAGCCTAGGGTACTCGGGCCCGGGCTACGGGATCGTGGCCATCCTCGTCCTCTCGATGATCTTCCTCCCCCTGCGAAACGCGCTGCAGCGTATCCTCGACAGGATCTTCTTCCGGGACAGGGCCGACTACCAGAGCGCGATCCAGGGCTTCAGCGCTTCCATGACCTCGCTCTACGAGCTCGAGGCGATACTGAATCTCGTGGGAGTGACTGTCGGCCAGACCATCAAGACCTCCCACGTCTCCATCGCCCTGGCCGACGAGGCCCGGAAGGCCTTTGTCGCGAAGAGGCGCTACGGGGACGGCCTTGCTCCCGGGGGGGAGCTCGTCATAAGCGAGCAGTCGCGCCTGGCCCGCTGGCTCCGCAAGGAGGGCAAGCCCCTCGTGAGAGAGGAGGCTCTCCTTGATCCTGCCTCCCAGGTCCTCGTCGAGGAATCGCGGCCGATCTTCGAATCGGCTAACGTCTCCATCGTCGTCCCCGTCCTCCTCAACGAGAGGCTCCTCGGTACCCTTAACCTGGGGGAGAAGCGTTCGGGCACGATCTATACCGACGAGGACCTCCGCTTCCTGACCACGATAGCGAACCAGACAGCCACAGCGGTCGAGAAGAGCTCGATCTTCCGCGAGATACGCAGGCGGCTCTCGGAACAGACCCTGCTCTTCATCCTTAGCGAGAAATTCCGCAGCTCCGTGGATTTCGATGTCCTCATGACCTCGATCGTCCAGGTGCTCAAGAGCTTCCTCTCCTGCGAGCAGTGCGCCCTCGTGAGCTTCGACAAGACCGGTGAGGCGAAGTCCTACTTCCTCGACAGCGAGAGCCAGGCTGCGGCCGACCTGGCCCTCTTCCTCCGCTCGGAGCTCTTGTCCGACCTCTCGGCCCTCGCCGAGGACAGCCCCATCCCCGGCGAGCTTGTGCGCTCGAAGATAAGGCAGAGGCCCGGCCTTTCCGAGACCACCGCTTGCATCCTCGGCTCCCTTGTCTACCTGCCCTTGAGGGAGGGGTCTGACATGCTCGGCATGCTCATCGTGTCGAGCAGGCCCGGCGCGGTCGAAGAGCGAGAGCTTGAGCTCCTGCGCACGATCCGCTCGATCATCATGCAGGGCATGATGCTGTACCGGACCATCAGGAACCTGATGAACCTCGAGACCTACAACGAGAACATCCTCAACAGCCTCAACGACATGGGCGACACCCTTATCATCCTGGACCTCAACGGCTCGATAAAGAGCGTGAACCGCGCGACCTGCAGGACCCTCGGCTATGCCGAGGAGGATCTGGTGGGAAGGGACATCGGGATGATAACGGGTGACGCGGACTCCCGCTTCACCATCGAGGTCGTCCGCCGCCTCATCTCCGAGGGCTCGATCTCGAACTACGAGCTGAGCTACAAGGCGAGCTCGGGGAAGTTCGTGCCGATGCTTTTTTCGGGCTCCCTCATGGTCGGCGAGGACGGCAAGTCAAGGGAGATCGTGGGCATAGCCCGCGACATGACAGAGCACCACAAGATCGAGGAGGCGAACAAGAACCTCCTCTTGATGCAGGAGATCCACCACAGGATC
>JANXYO010000108.1 GCA_025356015.1 Spirochaetaceae bacterium | reverse complement strand
CGCGTAGTCGCTGCTGAGCTGGGTGAGATAGAAATCCTTCTGGCCAGCGATGTTGACGACGCGGGTCTGCATGTTGGTCGTGATCTGGCCGCTTCCCGAGGGTCCATCCTGGGCAGTGTTCAGGCCATAGACGACCTGCTGGCGGAGGACGGACTCGGCGAGGCTGTCGAACTTGGCGCCCGTGAAGACCCCGGTGACGGTTCCTACATAGGTCCCGCCAGACGTCGTCAGCTCGGAGACCGTCTTCTCGAAGCTCGCCGTGTAGCTCGTGTAGGTGTTGTTCCCCGTATCGGCCCTCTCGGTGTAGTAGCGCACGCCAAGGATGGTCTTGGCCTCATTTCCCGCCCAGAACCAGTAGTTGTAGCCGGGACCAGGGCTGACATAGTAGGTGACGACCGAGGAGTACAGGATCGAGGGATCGGTGGTCGCGGCAGGGAGGAAGGCCTGGGCGAGGTCGAGGGAGCCGTTGATGTCGAAGGCCGCGGTGGCCAGCTTCCTGCCGCCCGAGCTCGGATCCGAGCTCGATTGGATGGTCTCGGTCCGCGTCGTGCCGTCCTGGAAGCTGAGGACCATCTGCTTGCGCGCGGCCTGGTTCCATCTCCACCCGGTCGAGCTCGTCCCATCGGGAGCGACTATCGGGTCCTTCACGTCCCAGGTGCCGTTGAACGCGGCAAGGGCCCAGCCCGTCGTCAGATCGGAAGTAGTAGTGCTCCAGCCCGGATTGTCGGTGACATCGGCGACGTAATACTCCTCGACATAGTTCCTGCGCGGATCGCCCGAGGCGAAGACCGTCGTCGCGGTGATGTCGTAGACCTTGAAGGTGGCCGTGGTCGCGGCCAGGGTCTTTGTGAAGGTCGTGGTCTGGCCGGGCTCCGGATAGTTGCTGTAAGTGGGCGGGGCGGCCGAGAAGAGGATGGGGCCCCGGTTGACCGGAATGGTCGCCTTGGAAGCCGAGGCGGAGGGGAGGAAGGGGCTCAGGGCCCGGGTCACTCCGGCGGGGGCGCCCTTCCCGCGCTCGGCATAGTAGCTCGACATGAGCCTCTGCTGGATGGCATTGGCCTCGGCGAGCGAAAGAGAGCTCGGCACCGAATTGTGGCCGGTCGAGAGGACGCAGGATGAGAGAAGAATCAGGCTCGCCGACAGAGCGGCTATTGGGGCTCGTTTCATACGGCACCTCCTGGCGTGAACTGGGGCGGTTTGTCCCACACTTTTTGCAGCATGTGCGCCGGGAAGCGCGTGTTGGATGGGCCTAGTCAAATATCGGAAGGTCTAGCTGTTTTAAATATATAGCCACGATAGACGAAAGCAAGTTTTCGCCGCATCTTTGCCCGATTTCAGATCGATAATTATGCATTGGCCTTCTACCTAAGCTAATCTGGAGGCATGATGTTCCGACCTCGCGCCCTCGCCTTTCTCGCCTTCCTCGCCCTCCTGGCCCTCCTCGGCCTCTGCCCCCCCCTTGTCCAGGCTGAGGTGAAGGCGCCGAGCAGTCCTGTCGACCCCGTCTTTCCACCTGCCGCCGATGGCCTGGTGTTTGTCGAGGGAGAAGACGCGGTTTCCACCAACATGGCGACCGAGCCCACCCTCAACTACGGGGCATCGGGAAACAGGGCCCTCCAGCTTTCCCGGAAAGGCCAGGGCGCAGGCCCCGGATCCTCCCCCTTCTTCGCCGAATACGCAGTCTTCATCGAGAAGGAAGACAACTACGAGCTCTGGTACGGCGGCCTCCCTCCCGGCCCGAAGGACGAGTTTTCCGTCTCCCTGGCCTCGCCTGTCGGCATCGCTGTGGACGAGGCCCCCGCCAGAGTCCTCTACCGCGAGGACGTGAACGTCGTCGAGCAGTATGCGCCCGACTATTACTGGGTCAGGACCCTGACCCTGCCCCTGAGCGCCGGCAGCCACATCATCAGATTCGAGATATCCGAGCGCCGACGCCTCGACGACAGCTACCTCTTCTACCTCGACGCCTTCTTCCTCGCGACGGGCGACAGCTTGAAAGCCGGCAGCGCGGCGGCCAGGCCGAGAATATTCCCTCACAAGCCTGCCGACCGATCAATCGACCAGACCTTTCGTCCCATCGACGAGTACAAGGCTGCCCTCCAGGCCAATCCCGGGGCTGTCAGGGCCTACATCGAGCTTTCGACCGTCTACTCCCTCGCCGGTGACTACGTCAACTCGCTCAAGACCCTCGCGCGGGCAGCTGTCATCGCGCCAAAGGATGCCACCATCAGATTCCTGATCGCCAAGAACAGAATTTGGAGGGGCGACATAGCAGAGGGCCTCGCAGCCTACAGGGCATACCTCGGGCTCGAGCGCGCGAACCGATCTGGTTTCGAAGAGGCGGGCAAGGTGGCCGCATGGAACGGCCGCTACGCCGAATCCCTCGACTTCTACCGTGACGGGCTGTCTGCCTTTCCCGGCGACCTCTCGCTGACGGTCAACCTCGGCCTTGCCGAACTCTGGGCCTCGGACACGGCGGCCGCCAAGGCCACCTTCGCCCAGGTCGAGGCCCTCGCCCTGGGGCAGGCCGAGGACAGCCTCGAACTGGCCTCGATCTACCGCTCCAACGGCTACCCCGACCGGGCGATCGCCCTCTACGAAAAGGCCATCGGCGCCTACCCCGACAGGCTGAGCTTCTACCTCGAGGAGATCGAGGCCTGGTCTGCCATGGGCAAGAGCGCCGAGGCAGATACCGTCCTTGCGCGCATCGCGTCGGCCTTCGTCTCCTCGGACCGGCTCTCGGAGCTCCTGTCCAATTTCGCCCTCGAGCGGGAGCTCAAGGCGAAGCGGATAGCGACCTTCGAGGAGCGCGTGAAGGCCAGGCCCGACGACCTTGCCTTGCGGACCGAGCTCGCGCGCGTGTATTTCTGGAACGGCCTCAAGGCCAAGGCTGTCGACGAGCTCGAGTCAATCCTGGCCGTGCGTTTTGTCCGCGCCCTTGACGACTCCGACCGCGCGGCCGCCGACATCGTCTCGGTGGGAACCCTGGCCTCGGCCCTCAGGGCCGAGGCCGAGGCTCGTTCCCAGGTCCTCGCCACACTCGCCGCCGAAGCCCAGGCCAAGGGCGCCGCTGCCGCTGCCGCCGAGGCGGCCCTCGCCGACTGGAACCGCAGACAGGCCGCATCAGCCGCCTCGGGCAAGGGAGGCCTGGTCCAGGCCGATGGGGAGACCCTTGCCGCGAGGCTCGAGGACGCCTACCGGGCCCTGCGCGAGGCCCTCCAGGCACTGCGCGACGCGAACCTCGCGGCAGGAGCCCTGGCCGAGCGCTCGAAGGGGCTCACTGCCGATTTCGGCCCCATGGCCGAGCGCGAAAGGGCAGCCCACGAGAACTACACCAAGCTCGTGGCGGCATCGCACTGGACCTGGGACACAAGGGAAGCAGTGGCCGGGCTCTCCTCGGTGGCGGCCAGGGGAGAGGACCTCGCTGGCTTCGCGGCTGCCCGCATCATCGCCGTCTCGGGCGACACGAAATCGGCCTTGGCGGCCCTCGCCTCCCCGGACGGCCTGAGCCTCGCCTCGCGCAGGGACTCAGCCGAGCTTTCGATCAGGTCGAGGGCCGACTACCGCTATGCCCGCGACCGTGCCACAGCCGCCCTCCAGGAAGGGGGCTCCCTCATCCCCGAGCTCGCGGCGGCCGGGAAGGAGCTCTCCCTCCTCCAGGTCCGGGCCCCGGCACTCGCGGCCTGGCCAGAGGATCCCCCGGCCGAGGGCGAGGCCCTCCCCGGCCAGGCAAGGAACGAGTACTTCGCGGTCCTCAGGAATGCCCTCCGCGAGGCGTCTGCGGACAGCCTCCAGGCACGCTCCCTCCTTCGCAGCTCAGCCTCGGAGTTCGCCTACCTGATTCAGGCCAGCCAGGTCCTCCTGAACCGCAGGGTGGAGCGGGCCTGGCACTCATTCGAGGAGGAAGCCGCCGCCGAGAAGGCCCAGCTGGGAGCCTACTACGACGACCTCGGCCTCGAGGCCAAGGCGGCGGCCCAGTACAGGAGAGCCCTCGCCGTCGATCCCTCAAACGTCCAGGTGATGTACGCCCTTGCCCGGGCCGACGAGCGCACGGGCGACTGGGCCTCGGCGATCTCCCTTCTGGGTCGCGTGGTCGCCGGCGACCCCCTCTTCCCCGAGGCGGCGGCGCGGCACAATTCCCTCGCGCGAGAGCACTCCCTCAGGGTAGACGGCGAGGCCTCCTTCGCGGCCGACTCGAACCGCCTCGTCTACCGCGCGACGAGCCTCGCCTCCATCCCGGTCTCGGGAGTCCTGAGCCTCGAGCCCTCGATCCAGTTCTCCTCGGTGCGGGACTCGAACCAGGGTCTTCCCGCCTACCTCGCGGCCCAGGCCAGCCTGGCAGTCCCCTACACCTTGCCCTCGGGCGCCCTCACGCTCACGCCGCGCGCCCTCATCATCGGCACAAGTGCCAACTATGCCGCGCCCGGCAGCACCACCCTGTCCCCCGGGGACTTCGCCCATGGCCTGAGCCTCATGACGGGGGGCGGAGCCAGGCTCGACTGGCGCACGAGCCTCGTCTCGGCCCGGGCCGACTATGGCTGGGCTCCCCTGCCCGACACCATCGATCCCTCTCTCACTCCGCTGTACGCCCACGCTCTCGAGCTCTCGGCCTCGTCCTACCTGCCCATGCAGGCCCCCATGCGCTATCTCGCGCCACGGCTCTATGCCCTAGGCTACTGGATACCTGAGGAGGGGAATCTTCTCGGGACGGCCCTGGCAGAAGTGGTGCCCGCGATCAGGCTCTCCGACTCGCCCTGGTCGAACCTCGGCCTCCCCCTCACCGCCCTCCTCGAGGATTCCACAAAGCCCAAGTCCAGCCCCTACTACGCGGCCGACGCGGCGCTCACGGCCAAGGGAGGCCTGCGCTGGCAATCCGTCTTCCCCATGAGTCAGGGTGATTCGCTGTCTGTCATGCTCCAGGCCCAGGCTGGCCTCTACCAGACTGGTAGCTTCTCGGGCGCGCCGGTCCAGAGCGGCTATGCCCAGCTGATCGCGAGGCTCGACCTCGCGGTGGGCGACGCCGACTATTTTCTCTCCCTCGAGGCAAGCGGAACTGGCAAATCCATGGGCGGAAGCCCCGGCTACTGGTCGCTCTCCATCCTTGGCGGACTATCGGCGAAACAGCCCCGGCTGCTCGCGCCCTGACGAGGCAAAGCTGCCCGCTAGGGCCGCTGGGTTGCCCTCAGGCGCACCGAGACCCTGGCCCTCCTCTCCTCGCCCTTCTTGAGGACGATGAGACCGAGCTCGGGCCGGTTGAAGGAATCGGTGGCCGCGCTCACAGGCTCGATCGCTACGCTGTCGCCTTCGCCCGGAAGGTAGACCTGGATGTAGCGGAAAAGGCTGGGCTCGGCCTCGAGCTCGAGCTCGAGGCCCGAGGGCCCTATAAGCCTCGTGGCCCCGTCGGGAGAGGAGCCCAGGGCCATGTCGAGGGGGCCCTCCCCCAGTCTCCGGCCGGCGCGGAAGTCCCAGGGCGTGCCGGCCACGCTCTCAGGTCCATCCAGGGGCATGAGGTCACTTCCGACCGGCACATGGAGCTCGCCCTTATGCTCGAGTATCCAGTCCTTCGCCGGGCCGCCCAGGCTGAAATAGGGGTGCCAGCCGAGGGCGACCGGGGCGCTCTCGGCCCCGTCGTTCCTGATCGTGAAATCCAGGGAGAAGCGTCCCGGCTCGAGGCGGTACTCGACCCTCAAGGAGGGGGCGAAGGGATAGCCGGGCTCCTCGCCCGGGGAGAGGCGGGCGCGCAGCACGAGGCTGGCCGAGCCCTCGTCGGTGTATTCACCGACGAGCTCCATCGTGCGCCGGTACAGGAAGCCATGGATGGCCGAGCCGTCCTCGCCACAGTTGACGCGCAGGGCGTGCTCCTCGCCCGCGAAGCTGTAGCGGCCGCCCGGTATCCTGTCGTTCCAGGGGAAGAGGAGCCTGCCCGCGAAGCGCGGATCGTCGGCGATCCGCTCGATCGCGCAACGCTCCATGACGCGCCGCGCCTTGCCTCCTCCCGGCGCGAGGGAGAGGTCGCGCACCGTGCCCCCGAGGGCGAGGATGACGGCCTCGTCCCCCCGCCCCGAGGAGAGTACCCAGGCGCTCCTTCCCCCAATGGTGCTGTGGCTGACGCGGCTCATGGCACTTACGAGGCGAGGAATTCGTTGCCGATCTTCCGGGCCCGCAATGGCTTGTCGAGGTTGACGCCCAGGGCCGTTCCGGTCTCGACCAGGAGGTTCCAGCCCGCGCAGAGCTGGACATAGGGGGCGAAGTCGCCCGAGGCGCCGAGCTTGAGCCCGGGAAAGGCGCTGGGGCCGCGGGAGATGGCGAAGGCCTTCATGCCGACAACCCCGACGAGGACATCCTGGAACTTCTTCTCCTCCGCGGGGAAGGGCTCGACAATGACGGCTGCATCTGAGCCTGCCATGACCTCCTCGATCCCGTGGGCCGCGTAGGTGCCCTCAAGGAAGTCCGATTTCTTTCGGGTCATCTCGTTGGTCTTGAGGGCGAGCTCCTCGGCCACCCCGTCCTTCCTGCCTGCCCAGTAGATCATGCCTGCGGCCGCGAGGGAGGCCGTGATCTCGGGAGGGACGGGAAGGCGGAGGGCCCTGTCCATCTCCTCGGCGAGGAGGCCGAGGTCGGGAAGGGGCAGGCCGCTGCGGGCACGGAAGAGGATGTCGTAGAAGAGGGCCTGTTCGACCACGCTCTTCGACGCGGCTATGGCCTTCTCGGGCCCGCAGGAGAGGAGGTAGGCCGCGTCGGCCTCCAGGGCTATCGGGCTGCCGGGCGTGGCGACGACACCGTAGATCCCGGCGCAGCCTGTCTCGCGCAGATGGCGGATGAGGCGGACGCCCTCCTTCGTCCTGCCTGAGTTGGATGCGACGAAGACGGTCGCGCTCCCGAGCTCGTATTCGAGGGCCTGGGTGCAGGCCTCGGTGTGCAGCCTGTCCCTGTAGGAATGGCGCCAGGAGTCGGCGAGCACCTTCCCCGCCGGGAAGATCCTCGAGGAACCCTCGCCGGAAAGGAGGATCCTCTCGCCATTTATCCTGTCACTGAACTCGAGGATCCTCGCGGTGTCGAGGCGCCTGACAATGCCGGGAGTCTCCAGCATGTCGGCCACGAGGCCGATGCCGGAATACCTTGAATCTGTTTCGTTCATCGCGTCATCCTCACTTCTGGCCAATGGTTTCGATGTCGAAATAGCGGGGCATGGGACCCACGAGGGGGCGCAGGTACTCGAGGAAGGACTCGCTGACGTCGCTCCGGCCGGGGACAAGGAAGGAATCAGGCATCGGCTTGGCGCGGACCGCCACCTCTGACAGGGGGATCGTGCCGTAGAGCGGGCTGTAGTCCTTGCCCGGGCTCCTGTGTATGGTCACCATCACGCCGCTCTGCCCGCCCAGGGCCAGCTCGGCCGCCTTCCTGCCGCAGGCCCTCGCCTCCAGGCGGTCGAGCACGGCTACGCGGTCGTCGGCGCACATGGGCAGGCTCTCCGTTATCTGGAATTCCCCGCGCATGCCCGTCGCCTCCCTCAGGATGGCGTGGATGGCAAGGGCAGCGCTGCCGCCGCCCATCGCGCCGAACTCCACGTTGGAGAAGCGGTCCCTCGAGCTCGTCGCCGACACCGCTCTGCCGTCCTCCCAGAGGACGCCCTCGCCGCAGACGATGGAGCACCAGCCCCAGCGCGCGATGCAGTCCCTCGCATCCGCGACAAGCCCTTCCCTGGAGATCCGGCGCTCGGGGAGGTAGATGAGGTGGGGGGCATCGCCTGGCCTCGAGCGCGCGAGGGCCGAGGCGGCGGCGAGCCAGCCTGAGTCGCGGCCCACGGTCTGGTGGACCACGAAGGAGTCGACCTTCCTCATGTCCTTGGCGAGCCGCCCCGCCTGGGCGACCGACAGGGCCACCCAACGCGCGGCCGAGGGGTAGCCCGGGCTGTGGTCGGTGCCGTGCAGGTCGTTGTCGACGGTCTTCGGGATCCCTATCCCGCGGAGCTCCCAGCCCCTCTGCCCGCACCAGGACTCGATGCGGTGGATGGTGTCCATCGTGTCGTTGCCCCCGATGAGGAAGAAGTACCGTATGTCGCGCCTCTTCAGGACCTCGAGGATGCGGGGGAAGTCCTCGTCCACGAGCTTGTGCCTGCACGATCCCAGGGCCGAGGAGGGGGTGAGGGCGAGGGCCTCGAGACGATCGCCCCTGAGGGAGGACAGGTCGACCAGGTGCTCGTCCATGAAACCCTCGATCCCGAATCGCGTCCCGAGCACCGAGCCAACGCGCGCGTCGGCCCCGCAGGCCTCGATGACGCCCGCCAGGCTGGCGTTTATGACGGCAGTTGGTCCGCCCGACTGTCCGACGACAGCGTTTCCTTTCATGGCTGTAGGATAAGGATTCCCAAGTTTGGCTGTCTAGTCCTCCCCTTGTTGGCCGCTTCCGAGGGGGACGAGGACGGGCGGGGAGTTCGTGGCCTGGGCCCTGAGGGCGAGGCCGTCATGGCGGGCCATCCCGGCCATGCTCCTGCCAACGAGGCTCCGGCCCTCTCCCGGGAGGATGCAGACCATGTTCTCCTCCCAGAGGATGGGCAGGACCGGACGGGAGGTTGCGCGATCGAGGAGGAGGAGCTCCACGAGGAGGGCCGGCCCGGGACCCGTGTTCTCGACCAGGGCCTCGACGCGGATGCCCTCCCCTTCGGCGGCGAGGCTCGCGCTCAAGCGTAGCTCCGTCGCAGCCAGGGAGCCGAAGGGCTTCATGTCGGCATGGGAGAGGAGGGCTGTGTGGTAGAAGGTGTGGACATCGGAGAAGACATCCTTCGAACCCGAGAGCCAGTAGCTGTTGTGTCCCGCTCCCGCTCCCGCGCCACCGTATTCGATGTCGAGGAGGCGGTACTCGCCAGCGGCGAGGGGCGGGAGGCGGAAGGCCTCCCTGCCCGAGTAGCCGCCCACCGTGAGCTTCGCCTCTGTCTCGAAGAGCTTCGCCCCGCCGAGCGAGTGGAGCCGGGCGGCAATACGCGCCTCCCTCCACTCGCGGCGGTCCCGGTTTATCGCCCAGACGGAGCCGTCATCGTAGGAGTACTGGGCGTGGCGGAGCTCGCAGGCCTTCTGCGCGGCATAGAATCCCCCGCCGGGGCGGAGGAACCAGTCGTAGAGGTGGAAGACCTGGCCGGGCCAGGAGTCGTTGAGCATCCAGGCGATGAGACCCGAGCCCGAGGGGAAGTTCCTGGCGTAGGCCTCGAACATGGCCCTCCAGGCCTCGTACTGGAGGAGCCTCGCCTTGTGGCAGTAGTCGGCGAGGTCGGCGGCCTTGCCGTAGCGCAGCTCGATGGCCCTGTCGCTCAGGGCTGTCGTGGAGAAGACGCCGAGGCCGAGGTGGAGATTCCAGGCCTCGCTGCCGGGGAAGGACTGTCCCGGGGGGAGGGTCTCATCGAGGCTCTCAAGGGGCATGATCGCAATCCCGGGTCCGGTCTCGGTGTTGAAGCCCCGGGCCGCCCCGGGCAAGGAGTCATCGTACCAGTAGCCGGGCGGGACGTAGGCGTAGGGTCCGCTCATCTTCACCCCCGTCGGCCCGCTCACGGGGGAGGCTGCCGCCGTGGCCGAGGACAGGCGGCTCAGGCCGGGGGCGAGCTCGTCGAGGAGGGCGAGATAGCGGAGCTCGAGCCTCGCCGGGGGGCAGCGGTCGGAGCCGTAGAACCAGGCCATGAGGGAAGGATGGTTCCTCAGCCTGAGGAGCTGGTCCTCGAGGGATGCGGCGGCGATGTCGAAGTCCTCGGCCTTCCAGAATTTCCAGCGCTCCCAGTGGCAGCAGCAGGGCCAGCCGCTTATGACGAGGATCCCTTCGCGGTCGCAGAGCTCCCAGAAGGCGTCGCCGGCGAGGTTGCCCTCGAGGCGGATGGCGTTGAGGCCCATGTTCTTCGCGTAGGCGACCGCAGTCTGGTCGCGCCCGGGCGAGGACCGGAGCATGAGGTCGGGAGCCCATCCGGCGCCGCGCACGAGGAGATCCTCCCCGTTGACCGTGAAGAGCCTCGCCCCGTCCTCCTTTATCCGCGACTCCAGCTTCCTCACGCCAAAGACGAGATCCTCGGCGTCCGAGACCGAGCCGGCGACCGAGAACGAGGCGCGAAGGGAGTAGAGCTCCTGGGCACCCATCTGATAGGGCCACCAGAGCCGCGGCGAGGCCAGGCTCAGGGCCGGCCAATCCGAGCCCGAGAGCCGTATCCTGCGCCTCTCACCGGGACCGAGGGCCAGGCGCATGGTCAAGACCGAGCCCTCGAGCTCGAGAGCGAGCTCTCCCTCGAGAGAGGCCTCGCTCCCGTTACCGAGCTCGGTCTCGAAGAAGAGCTCGGCCTTCGCCGGCCCATTCGTCTCGAGCTCGCAGCGGACCGAGCTGTGCCTGAGCCTGACCGGGCCGGAGAGGACGAGGGAGACCGGCTGCCAGATCCCCATGCACTTGTCGGGCGGCAGGGGGTTCCAGTCGGCGAAGGTGAAGGCGAGATCGTCTGGTTCCGGGGGGAATATCTCCAGGGCCAGGGCGTTCTGCCCCTCGCGCACGAGCTGGCTGATCTCGATCTCGAAGCGCCGCTGGCCGCCCACGAGGGCGGTCCTCCCCGCGGCGCGTCTGCCGTTGACCCAGAGCGTGGCCGAGTGGTTGATGCCCCCGAGGAGGAGGAAGAGCCTGGCACCCGGCTCGGCGGGCCCGAGCTCGAAGCCCCGCCTGAACCACCAGGGCCCGGCGAAGGGGCTGCCCTCGGGCATGGGGAGGTCGGAGAAGTTGTGGATCTCCTCCTGGTAACGGGAGGCATCCTGGTTCACGGCGATGTAGCCCGGAAGCTCCTTGAAGCCTAGGCCCAGGTAGGGATCGGCCGCACGGCCGTTTCGTACCAGGGCATCGAGGGACGTGCAGGGAAGGTCGACGGTGAACCAGGAGGCGGCGTCAAAGAGCGGAGCGGAGATGAGGCCACCGCCTAAGCCTAGGCCCTCGGCGCTTCGCGCCGTCCAGGCCTCGTCGATGTTGAGCTTCCCCGGGAATCCGCGTCCTTTCATCGGCTCCTTTATACCCTATCCCGCGTCCGGCCGCGCTCGCTTTTTGTGAATGCGGCCAGCCGCCCGATCTCGGAGGCGGTGCGCGCCGGGGCGGGGCCACCCACAAGGTCCCGTCTGGCGATGCAGGCCTCGAGGGAGAGATAGGGCACGAGCTCCCCGGGCGAGACGCCTGCCCAGGCCGGGTGGAGGCCAGCGAGGCCAGCCTCGCCGAGGGCCGCGATCACCCCGGCGATGGCCGGGTTCCGGCCAAAGCCCCCGCCCTCGGCGGCCCTGACCCAGGCCTCGACGAGGGCCCGGCCCGCGGCGTAGGCAGTCCTGAAGGGGATGCCCCTCGAGACGAGGAACTCAGCCGCGTCGGCCGCCCAGAGACATCCGGACTCGGCAGCGTCGCGCATCCGGCCAGCCTGGGGCTCGAGGCTCGCTACGAGAAGACAGAAGGCGCGCAGACATGAGAGGGCCGTGTCCCCGGCCTCGAAGACGAGGGCCTTGTCCTCCTGGAGGTCCCGGTCGTAGGCGAGGGGCAGACCCTTCTGCATGACGAGGAGGGCCACCAGGGAGCCGTAGGCCCTGCCCGACTTGCCCCTGATGAGCTCGGCGGGGTCGGGGTTGCGCTTCTGGGGCATCACCGATGAGCCCGTGGAGCAGGAGGGTCCCACGCGCACAAAGCCGAACTCGGAAGAGGCCCAGAGCACGATCTCCTCGCAGAAGCGCGAGAGGTGCATGAGGAGGGTGGCCGCGCAGGAGGCGAACTCGACGGCCGCGTCCCGGTCGGCCACAGCGTCCATCGAGTTCCGCGATGGACGCGCGAAACCGAGCTCGCGGGCGCACAGCTCGCGGTCTATGGGGAGGCCCGTGCCGGCGAGGGCGCAGGCTCCCAGTGGGCATTCGTCGGCCCGGGCCTCGGCATCGGCGAAGCGGCCATGGTCGCGCTCGAGGGCCGCGCACCAGGCGAGGAGGTGGTGGGCGAAGGTGACGGCCTGGGCCCGCTGCATGTGGGTGTAGCCGGGCATGACCGCCGTGAGCCCCCGCGAGGCGAGGGCGCACAAGGCGTCGATCGCATCGAGGATGGTCGCGCTGACCTCCCCCGAGGCCCGCCTCATCCAGAGCCTCAAGTCGAGGGCGACCTGGTCGTTGCGGCTGCGGCCAGCGTGGAGGCTCCGTCCCGCGTCCCCAAGCCGGCGCGTGAGCTCGGCCTCGACGAAGGAATGGACGTCCTCGGCCCCAGGATCGACGGCGAGGCTCCCGGCCCTGGCGAGGGCGGCGAGCTCTGAGAGACCGCCCGCGAGGGCTGCGGCCGTGGCCTCGGGGATGATGCCGGTCCTTCCCAGCATCGCGGCGTGGGCCAGAGAGCCCTCAAGATCCTCGCGCAGGAGCCGCGAGTCGGCCTGGACAGAGGACAGGAACTCGTCAATGAAGGGGTCGACGCCCGCCCCCGCCTTCGTCTCCCATATCTTCGCCACGGCCATCCCCCTAGTCGCCGGCGGGGACGTCGATGGCTTCCCCCTTCGCGGTCTGGGGTTTCGCGTTGCCGCTCGCCTTGATCCTCGCCTCGAGCCTCGCCCTCACCTTGGTGGGCAGACCGAAGAGGTTGATGAAGCCCTCGGAGTCCTTGTGGGAGAACAGGGGCCCCGTGGTGAAGCTCGCGAGGGAGGCGTCGTAGAGGGAATACGGCGAGGTGGCGCCCACACCGGTCACGCTCCCCTTGTAGAGCTTGAGCTTGACAGAGCCCGTCACATGGCCCTGGGTCGAGTCGATGAAGGCGTTGATCGCAGACATGAGGGGGCTGAACCACTCTCCCTCGTACAAAAGCTCGGCGAAGCGCTGGCCGACGGTCTGCTTGAAAGAGAAGGTCTTGCGGTCGAGGCAGAGCTGCTCGAGCTTGGCATGGGCCTCCATGATCACCGTGCCGCCGGGGGTCTCGTAGACGCCTCGCGACTTCATGCCCACGACCCGGTTTTCCACCATGTCGAGTATCCCCACGCCATGCCTGCCAGCTCTGACGTTGAGCGCCTTCACCAGGCCGAGGCCGTCCATCTTCACCCCGTCCAGGGCCACAGGGACCCCGGCGACGAAATCCAATCTCAGGTACTCGGGCCTGTCCGGCCCCGCCTCGGGTGCCACGCACATCTTGAGCATGCCGGAGCCGAGCTTGGGCTCGTTCATCGGGTCCTCGAGGTCGAGGCCTTCGTGGCTTATGTGCCAGAGGTTGTCGTCCCTCGAGTAGGAGTCGGACTTCTTCATGGGGACCGGTATGTCCCGCTTCTCGAGGTACTCGATCTCCTGCTCCCTGCTCGATATGTCCCAGGTCCTCCAGGGCGCGATGACCTCCATCTCGGGGGCGAAGGCCTTTACCCCGAGCTCGAAACGCACCTGGTCGTTGCCCTTGCCGGTGCAGCCGTGGGCGATGGCCGAGCAGCCCTCGGCCATCGCCACCTCGGCGAGGGCCTTCGCGAGCAGGGGCCTGGCGGCCGAGGTCCCGAGGAGGTAGCGGCCCTCGTAGAGGCTGCCCGCCTTCACGAGGGGCCAGAGGTAACCTTGGACGAACTCGGCCTTGAGGTCCTTGATGATGAGCTTCGAGGCACCGGTGGAGAGGGCCCGCTTCTCAAGCGAGGCCCAGTCGCATTCCTGGCCCACGTCGCCGCAGACCGCCACGACCTCGCAGTCGTAGTTCTCCTTGAGCCAGGGGATGATGACGGTGGTGTCGAGGCCACCAGAATATGCGAGGGCGATCTTCTTTTTCATGCGATGCTCCTTGTGCTGGATCGGCATGGGATTTCGAGCCGGCGTCTTGGCCGACTGCGGTGCGAATGGGGCTTGCTGTGGTGGGGTGTTCGGCTAGGGTCGACGGAGGCGTGTCGAAAAAGGGCGGAGTTCGGGAGACGAGGAAATGTTCACGGGTCTAGAACCTCCTTTTCGACTGCGTGCTTCGATGATACGCCAGGCGGGGGGAGGCGGGTCAAGCGGTCTATGCATAAAATGGTATCTTTTTATGCATAAATAACCACAATAGGAATGCGAATTGTCATTTACTGCATAAAACACACAAACTAGGCCATGCTCCTGCGCACCGCGCGTCGCTCGGCCCTGATCGAAAACAGACGGTTGAAGACGAGGACAAGAATGAGGACACCGCCCCATATGACATCCCGGTAGAAGTTTGAGATGTTGTTGAACATGTTCAGGCCCGAGGAGAGGAACTGGAGGATGAGGATAGCCAGGGTGACTCCGGTGATCTTCCCGAAGCCTCCGTTGGGGTCTATCCCTCCGAGCACGGCGATGAGGACGCACTGAAGGGTATAGGGAGCGCCATAGTCGGCCTTTGCCGAGTTCGCGCGGGCCATCATGATCAGGCCAGCGACCGAGGACAGGATCCCCGAGACCATGTAGGTACGGATGATGATGGACGCGTTGTTGAGGCCGGCGAAGCGGGCCGCCTTGGCATTCGTGCCAAGCATGTACATGCAGGTGCCGAAACGCGAGCGGGAGAGCATGAGGCCAATGCCGACCGCTATCGCGCAGTAGATCACGAAGGACAGGGGGAAGAAGCCAAAGAACTCGGTGTTGCCTATCGTCGAATAAAGGAGGGGCAGCCTGCTCTGGGGCCGGCCGTTCGTGATGCCTATCGCGATGCCGGTATAGAGCTGCTGGGTTCCAAGGGTGGCGAGGATCGCGGGGATTCTGAAGCGGGAGATGAGGAGGCCGGCAAAGGCCCCGCAGAGAAGGCCGGTGGCGAGGGCGATGGCGACGGCCGCCGCGAGGTAGGGCAGGACCTGCTCGGGCGGCGCCCCCTGGGGTACTGCGCCGATGAGGAACTTCGCAGCGAAAATGGCCGAGAGATTAGCAGTGCCCACCACGCCGAGGTCTATGCCACCGGTTATCATCGTAAGGCTGATGCCGATGGCCATGATGCCGTACTCGGGGAACTGCCTCATCATGGAGTTGAAATCAGCGAGGGTGGCAAACTCGTTCGGCCTAAGCACCGTCATGAGGCCAAAGACGAAGACCAGCATGACAAGGAGGCGCAGGAGGTTCTGGTCGCGGCCGGCTAAGGCTTTCGCGGGGATGGCGGGCTTTACGGTGCTTTGCATGGCCGGCTCCTAGGCTTCCTTCTGCAGGGTCCGGACACGCCGCCGCGCCGAACCGATCTGGCGCGCCGACACACCCGTGCCGACGATGATGACAGCGCCCGTGAATACCCGGGACCAGTAGGTCGGGATCCCGATGAGGATGAGGCTGTTCGCAAGGATGGTCATCAGGGTCACCCCGAAGATGGTGCCCGTAAGGGTGCCGAGCCCCCCGGTGACGCGGGTCCCCCCCAGCACCACCGCCGCGATGACAGTGAGCTCCATGCCCAGCATGGTCGAGGGATCGGCGTAGGAGATCATGGAGATCCTGGCCACGCCCGTGATGCCGGCCAGGAGGCCGACAAAGGAGTACAGGAAGAGCTTGATCCAGGCCACGCTGAAGCCGGCCCGCTCGGCGGCGGCCTCGTCGCCGCCTATGGCGTAGATGCCGCGGCCGAGCATCGTGTAGCGGATGAGGAGGAAGACCAGGACCAAGGCCCCGACAAGGATGAGGACCTGGGAGGGCATGTTCGAGGTGAGGCCTGATTCCAGATTGACGGCGGTGAAAAGGGTCTGTTTGCCGTGCGCGGCGATGGCCGGCGGAACGTCGGAGGCGCTCGCGGCGAAGACGCCGTACATGACCCCGGTGAAGAGGCTTCCCGTGCCAAGGGTCACGACAAGGGTCGGCAGCTTGAGGAAGCCGATGAGGCCGCCGTTGAGGGCGCCCATCAGGAGGCCCAGGGCCCCAGACATCGCATAGGCCAGGAGGACTGAGCCCGAGTAGCCCGAGGCGAGAAGGGTCTTGTCGGTCACATACATGGCGAGGGAGGCGATGGCCGTGAAGGAGACGTCGATCCCGCCCGAGACGATGACCAGCATGCAGCCGATCGAGAAGAGGGCAGGCACGATGAGGGCGCGCGCGAGGTCCACAAGGTTGTTGCCCGTGAAGAACTGGCCCGACCTCGCCTGTATGAGGAGGCTCAAGGCGACTATCGCCGCAAAGACATAGGGCTCTGACCTGCGCGTCATGGAACGTATGCTGATCACCTTGGCCATCCCCCTATGCCACGCCCGTGGACAGCTCGCCGAGCCTCGACTCCGTCGTCGTCGCGGGCTCGAGCTCCTGGATGAAGGCCCCATCGCGCATCACGAGGATCCTCGAGGCGCAGGCGAGCACCTCGGGCAGGTCGTCGGAGACTATGATTATCGCGAGGCCCTTGGAGGCGAGCTCGCGCATGAGGGCATGGATGTCGTATTTGGCGCCGATGTCAACGCCCATGGTGGGCCCGTTGAGGATGAGCACCGAGAGCTCGCTGGCGAGCCATCGGGCGAGCACCACCTTCTGCTGGTTGCCTCCGGAGAGGGTCTTCACGGGCAGGGAGGGATCCTTCGCGGCGATCGAGAGCTCGGCGATCCACTTGCTCATCAGCTCGGCCACCGCCCTTCTGTTGAGGAGACCGAGGCTGTTGCAGAGACGGCCCAGGACGCCGATGACGGCGTTGCGCTCGATGGACTGGGGCAGGAATAGACCCTCGGTCAGACGGTCCGAGGGCACGTAGCCGATCCCCAGGGCGATGGCGTCCTTCACGCTGCGCATCCTGACCTCCCTGCCGGCGATCTCGATGCTGCCCGAATCGGGGGATGAGATCCCGAAGAGGGTCTCGACGAGCTCGGTCCTCCCCGAGCCGAGGAGGCCCGTGATCCCGAGGATCTCTCCCTGAGCGAGATCGAAGGAGATGCCCTCGTAGGAGCCCACTTGCGAGAGTCCCTTCACCGAAAGGACAGGAGGGCCGGGCGCGCGGTCGCTCTTGTAGGAGGCTTCGGCAAACTCGCGGCCCGTCATGTGGAAGGCGAAGGTCCTGTGGTCGAGCTCCTCTGTGCTGCCGGCGGCCACGTTCTCCCCGTTGCGGAGTATCGTGAAGCGCTCCGAGATCTCGAAGACCTCGTCGAGCTTGTGCGACACGAAGAGGATGGAGATCCCCCTGGACTGGAGGCTCTTGATCACGGCGAAAAGCGCCTTGACCTCCTTCTTGGTCAGGGCCGAGGTGGGCTCGTCCATGATGATGAGCTTCGAGTCGTGGAGGAGGGCCCTGCAGATCGCGACAAGCTGGCGGTCGGCCACCGAGAGGTTCTCCACGCGCTCGTCGAGGTCGACCTCGAAGCCGATCAGGGAAACCGCGTGGGCGGCTATCGCGCGGGCCCTGCCCCAGTTCATGAGGGCGCGCTTGTCCATGAGTTCCATGTTGAGGGCGAGGTTCTCCATCACGCTCAGGTTGGGGAAGACCGAGAAGTCCTGGTAGATAACCTGGATGCCGAGGGCTATCGCCTCCATGGGCGAGAGGCGGGAGAGGCGCCTGCCGACGATCTCGATGCTGCCCGCGTCGGGCTCGTGGACGCCGGAGATCACCTTGATGAGGGTGGACTTGCCCGAGCCATTCTCCCCGGCGAGGCAGTGGATCTCGCCAGCGTCGATCTCGAGGCTCACCCCCTTGAGGGCCTGCACGCCGCCAAAGGATTTGGCGATTCCCACGACCTTCAGGATTGAGGCCGCCATTCACTCCTCCTCGAGGCTTAGCATAGCAAGGGGACGCGGGCGGAGGCCTTGCCCCGCCCGCGTCCTCGAATGCGAAAGATCGCGGAGCTAGAAGCCGAAGCTGTCTACGTTATCCTTGGTGATGCTGATCCAGCTCTTGCCCAGGAGTACCTTCGTCGACTCGGGGGCGAAGGTCATGCTTTCCCAGCCCTTCCCCTTGAGGTTGATCCCGTTGGCGATCTTCTCGCCCTTGAGGACGGCGACAGCCGTGGCGAGCATGGCGTAGCCTGCCTCGGCCGAATCCCAGAGCATGACGGCCTGGACCGTGCCGCTCTTGAGGTAGGGCTTGTTCTCGTTGGGGAGTCCCACCGAGGTCACGAAGGCCTTGCCCTTCAAGCCCAGCTCCTCGATGGCCCGAGCAGTGCCTGGCGTGGAGAGGGAGGAGGTGCCGAAGATGCCCTTGAGGTCGGGATACTTCTTGAAGAGCTCCTTGGCGCGCTGGTAAGCGGTGTCGAGGTTGTCCATGATCTCGACCCGGGGCTCTGCGGCGAGGAGGGTCATGTTGGGGTACTTCGCCTTCTGGTAGGCGACGCCGGCGTCGGCCCATTCGTTGTGCGAGGCGTTGGTGACGTTGCCGACCATCGTGGTGTAGGTGCCCTTCTCGCCCATGCTCTTCGCGAGAACCTGCATGAGGGCCTGGCCGAGACCCTCGTTCGAGAAGGCCTCGATGTCGTACAGGCAGTTCTGCTGGGAGGCGCCTTCATGATCGATGACGACGATGCCCTTGGAAAGGGCCTTGCCGAGCACCGGCTCGAGGGCCGAGGGATCGACGGGCACGACGCAGATCGCGTCGACGCCCTGGGCGATGAGGTCCTCGATGACCTGGGCCTGCATGGCGGCGTCGGTCTTGGGCGGACCCTTCTGGAAGACGTTGATGCCCGTGTCCTTGGCGTAGCGCTTGACGCCCGACTCCATGCGGACGAACCAGGCGTTCGTCGCGTCCTTGGGCACGAGGGCGATCTTCCAGGCAGCCTGTGGCTTGGAGGACTTGAACTTCATCGGATCATAACTCTGACCAAACAGGGGGACTGCCAGCACGAATACCAGCGCTACCGCAAGCACCGAGACAAAGCTTCGTTTCACCTTTGCCCTCCAATGGATAAGGATTGTGACAAGGGAAGTCTAGCATCCCGGGCTTGGCTGTCAAGACGGATTTAGTAACGCGCGCAGTGATTCCGGGTCGATTCAGAAGGGAGAATTCACTGAATATTTAGTTTTCCTTGACAAGCGCGAAAGCCGATCCTACTCTGTCCAGAACAGCCGCGTGCGAGGTCGGCAGAAAGCGATGGGCATTCGAGTAAAGGATATCGCCCTGGCGGTCGGAACCTCTCCGACCACCGTATCCCTTGTCCTCAACAACAAGCCGGGCGTGGGGGACGAGTTGCGCGCCAAGATCCTCAGGACAGCCCAGGAACTGGGGTATTCGGCTCCCCAGGGGGCCAGGAGCGGCTCGCTGTGCTTCCTCCACATCGCCCGCCACGGCCACACCGTGAACCGGGACCACGACGTGTTCATCGCCGACTATATAGAAGGCCTCGGCCAGGGAGCCAAGCGGGAGGGCCTGGGCCTGGAGATCCTCACCTACAAGTCCACTCCCATCGAGAGGATCATCGAGGCGGCCCAGGCCTCCGGCGCCCGTGGCCTCGTCGTCCTCGGCACTGAACTCAACGCCTCCGACGTCGAGGCCTTCAGCTGCGTGCGCAAGCCCCTGGTCTTCCTCGACACCTACCACGAATTTCTGCCCTTCGATTTCGTGGACATGAACAACGGGGATTCGGCCTTCCTCGTCGTCTCCTTCCTGAAGGAGCTTGGGCACCGGAGGATCGGTTTCGTGAAGGGCGCCATCGAGACGAGGAACTTCCGCCTCCGCGAGGAGGGCTTTGTCGCCTCCCTGGGCCGTCTTGGCCTGGGCTACGACGAGGGGCTCGTCTACACCGTCGACCAGACCTTCCACGGCGCCTACGAGGACATGCTGGCCATCCTCTCGCGGGGATGCGCCTTGCCCTCGGCCCTTTTCTGCGCCAACGACATCATCGCCTGCGGGGTCCTCAAGACCCTCAAGGAAAAGGGGATCGACGTGCCCGGGGACATATCCATCGTCGGCTTCGACGACCTCCCCCTTTCCTCGGTCGCCGACCCTCCCTTGACGACAATCCAGGTGTCGAAGGCCCAGATCGGCAGGATGGCGATCCAGCTGCTCCAGACGAGGATCAGCTCGGAGGCCAATGCCCCGCCCAGCAAGGTCCTTATCGGCGGGCGGCTCGTCGTGCGCCAGAGCACGATGGCCGTCCCGACCTGATCCCACACTATCGGAGGAATGCGATGGTCAAGTATTCGGTGATCCTCGGCAATCTCGGCAACACATGCGACCGCTTCCTGTCCTCGGGCTACAAGGACCAGCTGGGCAAGGCCGAGATGGTGAGGCAGGCAGCCGCCATCCCGGGAGTGAAGGGCATCGAGCTCGTCGGCACCTGGGACGTCACGCCCTCGAATGTACAGGAGGTCGGCGAGCTGCTCGCCAAGCACGGCCTCGCCTGCGTCTCGATAATCCCCGACCACTTCTCCCAGAAGCGCTGGGGCCGCGGGGCCTTCACCGCCAAGGATCCCTCCATCAGGGCCCAGGCCCTCGAGGAGACCATGGCCGCCGCCGATATGGCAAGGACCCTCAAGTGCTCCCTCATCAACATCTGGCCCGGCCAGGACGGCTATGACTATGTCCTCCAGGGCAACTACCGCCAGGAGAGGCGCTGGATCATCGAGGCCGTGACCAAGGCCGCGAAGGCCTATCCGGACATCAGCTTTTCCCTCGAGTACAAGCCCAAGGAGCCCCGGACCCATTCCTACATGGCGAGGGCGGCCGACACCCTCATCGTGGCGAGCGAGATAGGCCTGCCAAACGTCGGCGTCACCATCGACACCGGCCACTCCTTCGTGGCCGGGGAGAATGTGGCCGACGCGGCCGTCCTCCTCACCGACTTTGGCAGGAAGCTCTTCCACATGCACTTCAACGACAACTACCGGGGCTGGGACGACGACATGATCGTGGGCTCGGTGCACTGCGTCGAGTTCGTCGAGCTCCTGTTCTGGCTCAAGGAGACGGGTTATTCGGGCTGGTACTCGATGGACCAGTACCCCTACCGCGAGGACGGCCAGGGGGCCCTGCGCGGCTCGGTGGAGTTCCTGATGAAGATCGACGAGATCCTCGACGAAAAGGCGATGGCCGAGCTGCGTGGCCTGGTCGCCAAGGGCGACGGGGTAGAGTCCGTGGCCTGGCTGCGGTCAAAGCTGTTCAGGTAACTTAAGAGAATATCAAGGCACACCACGGAGACACGGAGGGAAGAGGAGATCACGGAGGAGACCCAATAACCATTGGGGGATTCCAGATCTTCCTTTGTGCCCTCCGTGGCAAAACTCCGTGTCTCCGTAGTGTGCCTTTGATTCGCTTTTCTATTCAGCGCACGACGCCTTTCTTGAGGATCACGCAGCCGTAGGCGCTCTTCTCGGTCGTCGCGACTATCGCGTAGGCGGCCTTGGCCCGCTCGTAGAACTCGAAGCGCTCGAGGCTGCCCACGGCCTCGTCGCCCCGGCTGTCGTGCTTTCGGACTATCTCCTTGACCCGGGGATGGACGGCGGGCGGTGTTGTGTCACCAGGCACGACCTGCATGAGGAGGACGGGCTTCTCGATGTAGCTGTCCAGGGGAAAGAGGCTCAGGATGGCGTCGAGGAGCTCGCTCAGGCCGTGGCCATCTGCCCGGACCAGGCGCCTCGCGGTGCTGGCCGCGGGGTAGTTGGAGTCGCCAATGACGAGATCGTCTCCATGTCCCATCTCATGCAGGATCTTGAGCAGCTCTGGCGAGATTATGTCGGGGATGCCCTTAAGCATTTGTTCCCTCCTTGTCCGCCCCATGCTAGCTTCCCCCCTCCCTGAGGGGCAAGCCGCCTTCTAGCCCGGCTGTCCGCCGTCGAGCAGGGAGAGGACGTGCGAGGCCAGGTCGCCCGGCCAGGCCTCGACCAGGGCCGCGAGCCTGGCCCTGTCCCCGGCGTAGATGGCCCTTGAGGCCTCCTCGCAGCCGCCCAGGTCCCCGGCGATCGACCACATGAAGCGGTCAGCCGCCTCGATGGCCGACCTCGGGCTACCCGAGCCGAGCTCCCTCTTTCGCGCCTCGTCGACGAGGCTCCTTAGGGTTGCCGATACGTTCTTGGACTGGCTCTCGAGCCAGTCCCAGTGCCGGGGCAGGAGGGAGACCTCGGCGCTCACGACGCCGAGCCTCGGACGGCCAGGCCCCTTCTTCGGCAGGGCCCGCTCGAGGACCTCGGCCGCCGTGCCACGGAAGTCGAAATCCACCTGGCGCCCGCTCTGGTCTTCGAAGATGAGGAGGCGCTCGGCTCCGCCCCCATCGAGCCAGGTCTTTGTCCCGAGAAGCATCGCCTCAAGCTTCCCTTTTGCCACGATTCGCGAGCCACCGAAGGCGGTGTAGCTGGTTTCTGTGTCCATGCCCAGATTATACCCGGGTTAAATTAATTCTGTCAATATTACCCGGATAATATCCTGCCAGCGATTTCCTTGACCAGTTTCGCCGCTGTCATGGCGGTGACGCCGTCCCAGTCCCTCGCCGGGTTGTACTCGACGAGGTCGGCGCCGATGCAGCGGCCCTGCGTCCTCCGGATGAGGTCGATGGCCTCCCTGGTCGAGAGCCCTCCCGGTTCGCGGTGCGACACGCCCGGGGCGAAGGCGGGGTCAAGGCCGTCAAGATCGAGGGAGAGGTAGAAATCCCCCCGCATCGATGGTCTTCGTCCCGAGCTCCAGGCGTCCATGTCGATCACCTCGACACCGAAGCGCTCGGCCTGGGCGCGCTGCAGTGGGTTCATGCCCCTGATCCCGACCTGGACGAGTCGGCGGACAAGGCCCTCCTCGATGGCCCTCGCGAAGGGACAGGCGTGCGAGAGGGGATCCCTCAGGAAGCTGTCGTAGAGGTCGGGGTGGGCGTCGATGTGGAGGACGGTGAGGCCCTTGCCGTGGCGGGCAGCATGGGCCCTGAGTGCGGGGAAGCTGACGGAGTGGTCCCCGCCCAGGCAGAGCACCGAGGCTCCACGCCCGAGGTAGGCCGAGATCCCCTTCTCTATCGCGGCGAGGTCGAGCCTCCCGCCAAGGGCGAGATCGCCTGCGTCCCTGAAGCGTGGCGCGGCGCCCAGGTCCATGCCGTTCTCGGCGCAGAGATTCGAGGAATCGCTGGCCAGGGCCGAACGGATCGCCTGGGGTGCAGCCGCCGAGCCGCGCATGAAGGAGGAATGGTCGTCGGCGGGGAGGCCGAGCAGGACGAGCTCGCCCGCGGAGACGGAAAGAGGATCGAGTCTGGCCTGGTCGCTCATGGAATGCATCGGCCCACTATACAGGGCGAGGCGCCGGGAAGGCAATTTGCACCCGGCTCGGTAGGAAGAGGATTCGCTTTGACGGCGCGACAAGCGGCGGCTATAGTGTGCCAATGATTTTCATAGACCGCTTCGATGGACGGAGAGTCAGGGGACTCCCGGCCTTCAATGCAGCAATCCCCTACCTCATGCGCAGGCGGAACGAGTCTGTCGTCTACTTCGCGAAGGACATCGACATCGAGAACGCGATGCGCTTCGTCCGGCGAAAAAATGCCGAGTTAGGCGAATCGAGGTATTCCCTCTTCGGGATACTCCTTGCGGCGGCAGCCCGCACCCTAGCCCTCAAGCCGAGGATGAACCGTTTCATCCACGGGCGGGCCTTCTACCAGCGCAACGAGATATCCATCTCCTTCATCGTGAAGAAGAAACTCACCGAGGAGGCCGCCGAGACCAACGCGAAGGTCCGCTTCAGGGCCGAGGGGGACCTGCACGAGGCCATGGAGAGGATAAACGCGGCTATAGAGCGCGCGCGCAGCGACGAGCCCGGCCCCGACGACATGGAGGTCGAGATCGCACATCGCATCCCCGGCGGCCTTGCCCTGGTGAGCTTTGTCTTTCGCCTGCTTGACCACTTCAACCTCGCGCCAGGCTGGATGCTAAGGAACGACCCGCTGTACACCTCGGTCTATTTCGCCAACCTTGGAAGCCTTGGCCTGGATACCCCCTTCCACCACCTCTACGAGTGGGGCACGGCGAGCCTCTTCGTCGTCATGGGCAGGATGTTCCAGAAGGAGATCCGCAGGCCCGACGGCTCGGTCTCGAAGCGCCATTTCGTAAACCTCAAGGTCTCCATAGACGAGCGCATCGGAGAGGGGATCTACTTCGCCCATGCCGCCTCGCTGTTCCAGCATCTGGTCACCCATCCAGAATCCCTCGAGCTCCCGCCCGACCCACAGTCCGTCGAGAGCTAGGGGCCCGCAAAGGAGGACTTCCACATGAACCATCTCGTCGCCGAAGAGAAAGGCTTCTGGAGAGTCATAAAGCTGGCGCCCTTCCGCCATACGCCGGGGGTGCAGTTCGACATCGTGCCCATGGAGTTCCTGCCCCGGGTCGAGGGCATAGACAGGGTAGTCCATGAGCATGGCGCCGTCTCCCCCGGACCCGTGGGAAGCCTCAAGCGAACCTGGTACTACCATCCCTTCCAGGAGGACAACCTCCTTGTCCTTGAGGGCCAGCGGACTGCCGAGATCTACAACCTCGAGCACAAGCGCCTCGAGACCTTTGTCGTCACCCCGGACAGGGTGACCCACGACGGACAGGTCCTCTACGAGGGGCCATGCATGCTCGTCTGGCCGACCAGGGTCTTCCACAGGATCACTTCGGGACAGGATGGCTCGGTCTCGTTGAACTTCGCCGTGAGGTTCCCCGGTTTCGACATCGACACGAACTTCAATATCTACGAGCTCGACGAGGCCACAGGGAAGTTCAAGCTGCTTAGGGTTGGCAAGCTGGACCAGAACCTCGGCTAGCGAAGGACATCAAGGAGGAGGAGGACCAGGCCAAGGAGAACGAGCCCGGCCGCGGGGTAGGTCCACCAGGGCAGGGCACTGGCGGGCTCGGGGAGGGGCCGCAGGCCCTCCGGCGGGGCGTTGGCTGGATCGGCGTAGCCGCAGACCGGGCAGCCGACGGCGAAGTCGTCGGCCTTGCCCACGTGGCAGCATTTGGGGCATTTCACCGAGGAGAAGAAGCGCCCGCAGCGCGGGCAGACCCGGGCGTCCTTGCGCACCTCGGTATGGCAGCGTTCGCAGTAATAGCGGGGACGCTTCATGCCTCGGCTCTTCGCCAGACTACGGGCCGGCCTAGGCCGTTTCTTTCTTGGGAGTGTCACAAGCCGGGGCCGCCGGGCAGGAAGCGCAGGCGGGGGCCGCGGTCGAGGCAGTGCTCGAGGCCGGTGCGGCACCCGAGCTGGAAGCGGAGTTGGCGTCGAAGGATGAACCTGCCTTCCTCGAATCGTTCTTGTAGAAGCCCGAACCCTTGAAGATGACGCCCATGCCACCGTTGATCTTGCGCTTCACGCCTTCACCGCAGATGGGGCAGGTCTTGACGGGCTCATCTGACATGTTCTGGAACACGTCGAAGTTCTTGCCGCAGGATTTGCATACGTATTCGTAGGTCGGCATAGCTTTTCCTCAGTTTGCATGGCTTGCTTGTATAATATATAGGAAAGGCGTGCTTTCGGTAAAGCTCCTGCCCCTTGGGGCGGGGTAGCCGATAGCGGGGAGCCTGCGCCGCATTCCCGGTCCTTGCCCGATCCAGCCCCGCCTTTAGGCCCTCCATCCGGCCTAACCGTATTCTAACATTGCAACCTTGGAATATATCATTCTAGCGATATTATATGGACCTAAGAACGGCTGCTTGGCACGGAATGTGAACTGGCTGCCGCTCGGGAGGACTATATGATGTGGTTTGGAAGCAAGGCCGTGAATGGCAAATGGGGACAGGCTATCGCCATCATGGCCGCGGCCGCGCTCTTCGTGGCGTCGGGCTGCTCAAGCTCGTCCGGCAACCTCGCCGTACCAACCTTCGCCAAGGGAGTCGTGAGCGCGAAAGGAAGCATCTTCGTCAACGGCATCGAATACGACACGGGCGCCACGAAGATCACGGTCAACGATTCGGCCGGAAACGACTCCGACCTCAAGGTCGGAATGGTCGTCGAGGTCAAGGGAAGCGCCGATTCGACGACGGGCAAGGGGACGGCGACGGAGGTGCTCTACTCCGCCGACGTCGACGGACCGGTGAGCTCCATCAACCTGACGGCCAAGACCTTCGTGATCTTCGGCAGGACCATCGCGACCGACGCGACAACGGTCTGGGACGGCTTGGCCGACATCACGTCCTTGAACAACGGGGACCGCGTCGAGGTGAGCGGCTCCGTCGACCTCGCCAGCAAGATCCTCAAGGCCGACCGGGTCCAAAAGAAGCCCGTCACGGCAGAGGACTACGAGACAAAGGGCATCGTGAGCGTTCTCTCTCCCTCGTCCTTCGTCCTGACCCTGGCCGATGGCAGCGGCAGCTACACTGTCAACTTTACGGGCAGCCTCGCCACTGGCATCGCCAATGGCTCGACGGTGGAGATCAAGTTCCAGCCCGGGAACCTCGTCGGCTCGACCATCAGTGTCGCCGCCGCCAAGATCAAGAGCGAGACACACCTGAACCCCGAGGACAGGTCACAGGGCGAGGTAAGCGGGGTGGTGAGCAGCTATGTCGCGGGAAGCCCGGCGAGCTTTGTCGTCGATGATGTCCAGGTGAGCGCCGACCCCACCCTCCTGCCCGGGGGCTTCGCGAACGGCATCCATGCCGAGGTCAAGGGCGTGATGAGCTCAGGCGTCCTTGTCGCCAGCAGTGTCAAGACCGAGCAGGAGCCAAACGCCGAGCTCATGGGATCGGTTTACGCGGTCTCGACCGCCCTCGGCTCCCTCACGGTCAACGGAGTCGCGATCAGCGTCGATGCCAACACCAGATTCAGGGATGAGAAAGGATCGAGCCCTGTCGAGCACTTCGGCCTCGCCTCGGTCCAGATTGGCGACACCGTCGAGCTGAGCGGCTACTATTCCGCCAGCGCCCTTCCGAACTTCCTCGCGCGGAGGGTCGAGAGGCAGAGCCCCTCTGCCACCGCAATGCTCAGGGGAGCGGTGAGCGCGGCGAACGCCACTTCCCTGACAATCCTTGGCCAGGCGGTCGATATCAGCACCGCTACCTTCAAGGACTCCGGCGGGGCGGCCGTGGCCAACGGGACGGCCTTCGCCGCCCTGATCACCCTCGGCACTACCCCCGTCGTGGTGAAGGGGAGCTTCTCTGGCTCGGCCTTCACCGCGAGCTCTGCCGAGATCGACGACTAGAGCCCGAGCCCTATTTGATCACGCCGAGCCGCTTGCCGACCAGGGAGAAGGCCGCTATCGCGCGGTCGACCTGGTCGGCGCTGTGGCCGGCCGAGATCTGGACGCGGATCCTGGCCTTGCCCCGGGGCACGACGGGGAAGCTGAAGCCGATCACATAGATGCCCTCCTCAAGGAGGGCATCTGCCATTTTGTGGGCGAGCTTCTCGTCGTAGAGCATGACGGGGCAGATCGGATGGACGCCAGGGCGAATGTCGAAGCCGGCCTTTTTCATTCCCTCGCGGAAGCGCAGGGTGTTGGCCTCGAGGCGGTCGCGCAGGGCCGTCGAGGACGAGAGCATCTCGAGACAACGCAGGGTGCCGCCCACTATCGAGGGCGCGAGGGTGTTCGAGAAGAGGTAGGGCCTCGCCTTCTGCCTGAGGAACTCGACGATCTCCCTTTTTGCGGCGATGCAGCCACCCGAGGCCCCGCCCAGGGCCTTGCCAAAGGTCGTCGTGATGATGTCGACCCTTCCCATCACGGCGCAATGCTCATGGGTCCCTCGGCCCGTCTTGCCCATGAAGCCTGAGGCATGGGAATCATCGACCATGACCAGGGCCCCGTACTTCTCGGCGAGGTCGCAGACGCTCTTGAGGTCCGCGACATCGCCGTCCATGGAGAAGACCCCGTCGGTGGCGATCAGCTTGAGCCTGCAGGACGATGCCTCCTTGAGACATCGCTCGAGACCCTTGGCGGCCTTGCCGGTATCGGGATCGGCCTCCTCGAGGTCGCGGAAGTCGGCGTGTTTGTAGATCCAGCGCTTTGCCTTGCAGAGCCTGACCCCGTCGATGATCGAGGCGTGGTTGAGGCTGTCGGTGATGATGGCGCAGTCCTCGTCGAGGAGGGGCTCGAAGACGGCGCCGTTCGCGTCGAAGCAGGAGCCGAAGAGGATGGCGTCCTCCATGCCGAGGAAGGAGGCGATCGCCTGCTCGAGGGCCTTGTGGGGAGACTGGGTCCCGCAGATGAAGCGGACCGAGGCCATGCCATAGCCCCACTGCTCGAGAGCCGCAGCCGCGGCCGCCCTGATGCTCGGGTCGTTGGCCAGGCCGAGGTAGTTGTTCGCGCAGAAATTGAGGACCTCGGCCCCGTCCTTCACGCGGATGAGGGCGGACTGCGGCGTCGCGATGACCCGCTCGGCCTTGTAGGTACCCTCAGTCTTGATCTGCGAGAGCTTTGTCTCGAGCTCGGCCTTTAGCGATCCGTACACCTTGAACCCCCCTGTCGTATGAGTGCCGATTCTACACTCCCGGACGAGAAAGGGGCAAGGATGAGGGCGTGTTCCGGCCCTGTCTTTTAGTCCCGCCTTTTGAGGCCACCACCGAGCGGGCTCCGGGGCTCCGCATCGAGGGGGCTCTCCAGATCAGCGCCGCATCCGGGCAGAGCGGACTCCTCCTCTGTGGGGGAGGGACAGTGCTCAGCGAGCAGGATGTCCATCTCGTTCTCGAGACGGTCGAGACGTTCCGCCAGGGAGGAGAAACGGCCAAGGGCTTCCCGCTTCGCAAGGTCCTCGGCGATGCGCTCGAATGGTTCCTCGAGGGCCTCCTCCATGCCGGGTCCCCTGCTCACGGGAACCCCGCAATAGGGGCAGTAGCGGAAGTCGGCCAGGATCAGGCTGCGGCAGACAGCGCAAAAACGGACATTCATGCCGCCCTCCTAAAGCAGGCTCGCCGCGAGCTCGGCCAGGCTCGACCTCTCGGTGCGCGTGAGGGTCACGTGGCCGTAGAGGCCCTGGCCCTTGAAGGACTCGACGAGGTAGGAAAGGCCATTGGAATTCGCGTCGAGGTACATGTTGTCGATCTGGTAGGGATCGCCGGTGAGGACAACCTTGGTGCCCTCCCCCGCCCTCGACACGAGGGTCTTGATCTCGTGGGGAGTGAGGTTCTGGGCCTCGTCAATGATCATGTACTGGTTGGGCAGGCTACGCCCGCGGATGAAGGAGAGAGCCTCGATCTCCAGGAGCTTGTCCTTGACCAGCTGGTCCACCCCCTTCACGTTGGGGCGATGGTATGCCCCGAGAATCTGCTCGAGGTTGTCAAAGAGGGGCTGCATCCAGTTTGACATCTTGGCCGACTTCTCGCCAGGAAGGTAGCCGATGTCCTTTCCCACTGGAACCACGGGCCTCGTCACCAGCATGCGTGAGTACTTCTTGTCCTCCACCGTCTTCTTTAGGCCGGCCGCGATGGCCAGGAGGGTCTTGCCCGTGCCCGCCTTGCCCACGAGGGTGACGAGCTTGACCTCGTCATCGAGGAGGAGCTCGAGGGCCACACGCTGGCGGTCGTTCAAGGGGGAAATCCCCGCCACCGGGCCCTCCCAGGGGCCGAGGGCGATGAGCTTGGACTCCTCGGGCCTGGCCCTGGCCAGGGCGGTCTGGCCCGAGACCCGGTCGCGCAGGAGGGCATACTCGTTGGGCAGGAGCTTGTCCTTCCAGGCCATCTCACCCGTGGCGCTGAACTTGGCCAGGCTCTCGGCCGAGACGTCGACCTCGCGCATGCCCTGGTAGAGCGTCGCGATGTCGACCTTCTGCTTCTCATAGTCGACGGCGCGCAGGCCGATGGCTGTCGCCTTCACCCGCGCGTTTATGTCCTTGGAGACGAAGAAGACCTGCTTCCCCTCCCGCTGGAGGGCGAAGGCGCACATGAGGATCTTGTTGTCGTTCTTGTCCGAGCTCAGGCCAGCGGGGGGATCGTCGGGCTGCCGGATCGAGACCCTGAGAACAGAGCCGTTCTCAAGCTTCACACCCTCGTTGAGGCTTCCCTTCCTGGCGACGGAATCCAGGAAGCGTATCGCCTCCCTGGCGCTCCTCCCCCTCTGGTCTGCATAGGTCTTGAGCCCGTCGAGCTCCTCGAGGACCTGCAAGGGTAGGACTATCTCATTTTCGCGGAAGGACATGATCGACTCGGGATAGTGGATAAGTACATTGGTGTCTATGACGAAGGTCTTCATGGATTTGGCGTTGTCTGGTGAGTTGGGCCTGTCGACTGAGCTGCTCATGAGCGAAGTATAGTGCAAGGCCATGGGGTTTTGCCCTGAACGGCTTCGGGCTTGGTGGCTTATTTTTCCAGGGCCAGCCGGGCTTCGGATGGCAAATGTACGCGAGGGAAGACCGGCCGCTATGATACCGTGTGGTAATTGGACCAGCACCTGGCGCCGCCGCCGTCGGACTTGCGCCAAACAGCGACGGCATTGCCGGCCGGGTCGATGGCTGCGTCCATGTCATAGTTCATGAGCCATCGCTCTCCTTGAGATCTTCCTGTTTTCACCGACTGGTGCTTTACGACCTTTGTCTCTGCCTTGTGGCTCTTCATGAGACTCAAGTCGAGGGTCGACCAAGGGCGTCTGATCATCCGGATCGATAACAGCTTCCATGATGATCCCTCTGCCAGGAAAGACATCCTTTCCTCGAGCAAGGCGCCCGTACCCACTGATCCCGGTGGGCCGGGGCGCATTTCGCGGATCTTTTGTGCGCAAGATCGTTACTAATAAGTTATACTGGCAGGCGTGGACAGCGACGAAGCGGTGACCAGGCCTGCCCAGGGCCCCGGTGGCGGATACCTCGACCAGTTCAAGCTCCTCGAGAAGGCCGGGGCCTTCGACAAGCTGGCCGCGCTCCGCAGCGAGAACCGCGAACTCGATGCCCTGATCAACGACGCAGCCTGGCTTTTCGGGCTCAAGGGCGTCGAGGAAATGATCGGCTTCGTTCTCGACCGCCTCCTGGACCGCTTCATACCCATGCACCTGGTCTTCCTCATCGAATCGCCCCAGGACGGCAAGACGAGGCGCTACTACTACCGCAACCTCAAGCGCGACGACGCCGATTTCCCCATGGCCTACTGCAAGCCCCTGCTTGAGTACTTCTCGGCCTCGCCCTACCCCATCACCTTCGCCGAGCTCGAGACCCGGCTTGGCAAGGAGCATTTCGAAGCCGACATCAGGCGCTTCCAGCTCGAGCTGCTCTTCCCCCTCCTGGGTCTTGGGGGGGTCCACGGCATCGTCCTCTTTGGCAAGAAGATCGTCGGAGGGGACTACACCGACGTGGAGACCATGTACGTCAACAGGCTCACCCGCTTCCTGTCGATCGCCATCCAGAACAGCCTCCACCTCGAGAGCTCGATCACCGATTCCAAGACGGGGCTCTACAACCACTACTACTACATGGGCCGCCTCGAGGAGGAGATCGCGCGGATAGACCGCCATCACTCGGTCGCCGGCATGATCATCCTCGATGTCGACCACTTCAAGCTTTTCAACGACACCTATGGCCATGTCGCCGGTGACGTGATGCTTTCGGCGATAGCCCGCACCCTCAAGCGCGAGGTCAGGTCGGAGGACGTGGCTGCCCGGTTTGGCGGCGAGGAGTTCTGCATACTGGCTATCGAGTGTGGAGAGAAGCAGCTCTTCGACATGGCCGAGCGCATCAGACTCGCCATCGAGGAGCTAAGGGTGGAATTCAAGTCCCAGACCCTGTCGGTGACGGTGAGCCTGGGCTGCTGCATGCTGGATCCCTCCCTCGGCTCCGAGCCCCAGACCTTTGTCGAGATGGCCGACCGCGCCCTCTACATGTCCAAGTCCGACGGGCGCAACCGCAGCACCCTCTACCGCCAGGGCCTC
>JANXYO010000106.1 GCA_025356015.1 Spirochaetaceae bacterium | reverse complement strand
GGCACAATGCACATCATCTCGATCACCCGGGACATCACCCAGAGGAAGGACACCGAGAACGAGCTCAAGGAGTCGGAGCGCAGGTTCAGGACCGTCTTCGCCAACGCGCCCGCAGGCATCTCGCTGACCTCCCTGAACGGCCAGCTGCGGGTGGCGAACAGGGCCTTCTGCGAGATGCTCGGCCGTGGCATGCTGGAAGTCAGCTCAGCCGACTTCCCTTCCCTCACCTACTCCGGCGACGCCGGGCTCTGCCTCGAGAAGGAGAGGCTCCTCGTGGAGGGGATGGCCGAGAGCGTGCGCTTCACCAAGAGGTATGTCCATGCCAGCGGGGAGCTCGTCTGGGCCGACTCGAGCGTCTCGCTTGTGAGGGATGAGAGCGGACAGGGCGACTATTTCTTCACGCACAGCCTCGACATCACCGACCAGAAGAAGTCCGAGGCCCTCCTCCAGCGGGCCGAGGACCTCCGCCGCGAGAGCGAGAACCGGCTGCGCACCATGATCTCGGCCTCTCCCGACGGCATCGCCGTGCTGTCGATGGACGGCGCGATCATCTTCGCCTCGACACAATGCGCTGCCATGCTCGGCTATGACGAGGCCGAGATCGGACCGGGCCAGAACTTCCTGCAATTCCTTGGGGCCTCTGACCGGGAGAGGGCGTTGAGCTCGATCAGGGACATTGGGGGAGGAAGAAAGACCAGGAGCGACGAGTACATCCTGTGCCGGAAGGACGGCTCCGCCTTGAGCACCGAGGTCAACTCGGAGCTGCTTCGCGGCGATGACGGCACCCCCTCGGGCCTGGTCATAGTCATCAGGGACATCTGCGACCGGAAGCGGCGGGAAGATGAGCTTGAAAGGAGCCAGAGGAGCTACCACGACCTCCTCAATGCCATCGGCGAGGGCTTCTGCCACACCGACGAGCAGTCCAGGTTCATCTTCGCGAACCCTTCCGCCGACAGGATCTTCGGCCTGGACGAGGGCGGCCTCGTGGGACGTTCCTTTATCGACTTCCTCGAGGACGGCGGCAGGAAGCTGCTCGAGGAAAAGCTTGTCGAGAGACGCTCCGGCAAATCCGACAGCTATGTGATGCCGATCCTGCGCGCCGATGGCTCCCGGAGATTGGTGCGCCTGATCGCCTCCCCTGTCTTCGATGCCTTGGGGAAATACATCGGCGCCTCGACGATCTTCACCGACGTCACCGACCAGGAGAAGGAGGGAGAGGCCCTCAGGCAGTTCGCCGCGCACCGGGAAACCCTCATGAAGGAGCTGCAGCACAGGGTCAAGAACAGCCTCGGCATCATATCCAGCCTCCTTGGCCTCGCGAGGGACGGGGCCCTGGACGAGCGCGCCAGGAACGTCCTCATGGACACCGAATCGCGGATAAGGTCGATGTCCTCGATCTATGAGCTCCTGTGCAATTCCGAGGACCTGGAGACGATCAATTTCGGCGAATATGTCGAGGAGCTGGCGAGGTCCCTTCTGGCGGCCTACTGCTGCGCCGAGGACAGGATAGACCTGGCCATCGATGCCACCGACATCCAGCTCGACACCAAGCGCTCCCTCTGCCTCGGCCTGATCCTCAACGAACTCCTCACCAACTGCATGAAGCACGCCTTCCCCGGCTCCTCCCCGGGAGTCATCACGGTCGCCCTCGAGACAGACCAGAAGAGGATGAGCCTCAGGGTCTCGGACAACGGCATCGGCTTCAGCGACAAGGGCATCCCCCAGAGCTCGACGAGCATGGGGATGAGCCTGCTGCGGATGCTGACCCAGCAACTCCAGGCCAGCATGAGCGTCGGCGAGGGACCCGGCAGCTCGATCTCCATCAGCTTTGCCCTGGACGAAGACAGCGTCGTGGAAACGGCAAAGCCATGAGCAGCCCAGCCCAGAAATCCATACTCCTCGTCGAGGACGAGGAGGCCCTGGCCGGCTCGAGGGAGCTGAGCGAGGAAGCCCTCAAGGGCGAACGCAGGCTGGCGAACAAGATCGCCGGCCTCCTTTAGGAGAGGGAGCAGAAAGCTAAAGGGAGGTTTATCCAAGCCCCGAGATGGGATCTGGCCCAGGACGGTCTCGAACCGCCGACCTGCTGCTTAGGAGGCAGCCGCTCTATCCAACTGAGCTACTGGGTCTTCGTCCAACAATGAAAACGCCGCGCATTTTCATTGTTGGACCGCACTTTCGCCGATCCGAGGCGCGAAAGTGCTTGATCATGTTTGTATCTGCTGCCCCCGCTGCTTCCGAGGAGCCTATATAAAAATAGCGCCGCACGGGCGACCTGCCATTTAACTTGTTCGGCAGGCCGGGGGCGGCTCCGGCCGCTTTCGCGGCCTGGTCGCTGGGCGACCACGATCTAATTTAACCTATCGCTTCCGTGGCTGTCAACGCCGCGCACCGCTATTTCGGCGATCTTCACTCTTGGAGGCTCCGGAGCGAGGGCCCTGGTCCAGCGCCCCGCCCTATAATGGAGGAATCCTGCGAAAGCCACGACGGCGTTCGAGGCGAACATCGCGTACCAGATGGAAACCGGACCGAGGCCGCCGAGGAGGACGAGTGCCCAGGCCAGGGGCACCCGGATCGCCCAGAGCCTGACAATCGAGAGGGTCATGATCACCCTGGTCGCCCCCGCGCCCTGGAAGGCTCCGGTGAGAACGATGAAGAGTCCGAAGACGAGGATGGAGGGACTCACGATCCTGAACATGACAGCGCCAAGCCTCACGGCCTCCGGATCGTCGACGAAGAACCTCACGAGGCCGCCGCCCCAGGCGACCGAGAGGAGGAGGGGCGGGACGAGAAAGACCACACAGGCCAGAAGGGACGCGCGGACGACGCGATGCGCGCGATCGATGTCTCCAGCCCCGATCGCGTGGCCCACCAGGGCAGTCGTCGCCCCGGCGATTCCCGCGGCTGGAAGCGAGACCATGCTGATTATCCTGTTCCCCACGCCAAAGGCCGCTATGGCCGAGGGCCCGAAGCGGTTGACGAGGCCCTGCAGCACGGTGAAGCCGATGGCCTCGAAGGCCATTCCCATCGAGGAAGGCAGGCCTATCTTCGCGACGAGGGCGAGGGTCCGGAGCTCGGGGCGCATGTCCTTGAGGCTAAGCCTGAGGCCATGCCTCCCGCGGGCGAGGATCCTCATCGACAGCAGGGCGCCCAGGCCCTGGGCGGTCACTGTCGCGATCGCAGCTCCCGCGACGCCAAGACGGGGGAAGGGTCCGAGGCCGAATATGAGGAAGGGGGCGAGGATCACGTTCGCCCCCACGGCGAAAAGGTGGACACGCAGGGGGCTGAAGGCGTCGCCAGCGGCCGTCATCGATGCCTGCAGGATAAAGTAGCAGTAGCTGAAGGGCAGGCCCAGGAAGATTATCCGCAGATACACGAGGGCGAAGGCGAAAACCGCGCTCGGGGTTCCGACCAGGTGGAGCAGGGGGCCGGAGAGGGCCACTCCCATGAGGGACAGGCCGAGGGAGGCGAGGATGAGGAAGCCGGCCGTCTGGTTCAGATATCGCTTCGCCGCCTCAGGCTCCCCCCTCCCCCTGGCCTGGGCGATCAGGGTGGTCCCCGCGTTCGAGAGGCCCGTGCCCACGACGATCATGATGATGACGAAATTGAAGGAGACCGAGGCTGCGGCGATCTCGGCCGCGCCGAGCTTGCCCAGGAAAAAAGCGTCGGTAAGGCTGTAGAGGGCCTCGACCAGGTTGCCCGCCATCAGTGGCAGGGCGAGAGCGAGAACGCTCCTGAAGCTTGACTTCACGGTCAGGCTGTCCGGATATCGAGGAGACGCGCGAGGACGGATTCGAGCTCTTCCAGGCTCCCTCCGATCTCGGCGTCGGGGCGGGCGTCGGTGAGGGCCGAGGACAGTCCCTCGGGCAGGAGGCATCTGCCGGGAGCTCCGGCTTCATCCCAGCAGGGATGGGCCGGTCGCGGGACGATGATGCGGCCGTGCCCCTTGAGGCCCAATGAGAGGGACAGTGCCGCGGCCAGTCCCCGGAGCGAGGCGGCGTCGAGGGCCGGGGCCCCGGCCTCGACGAGTGCCTTCGCGGCGCCGAGTTCCTCGTCTGCCGATTTGTAGACCACGATCGAGCGCAGGAGTCCCGGTCTTTCCCTGTCGAAGGTCTCGACAAGCTCCCTTCCTTCGTCGGTCCTGGCCTTGCCTGCAGCGATGGGGAGGACGAAACCCGTCATAGGCAGGCCGAGATTCCATGCCCAGAGCCCCGCTGCCAGGGCAAAGCCGTCGTCGGCGGGCAGGGCGTAGAGGATGTCGCCAGCCACTCCCCTTCGGCACTGCACAAAGCTCGCGATCTGGAGGACCGTCCTTGCGGCAAGACGGGCCGGATTCGCGGGCCCCGCGGGTATGAGAGGCAGGGATCCGAGCCTCCTGCCCGAGACCGAGCGCAGCAGGGCCTGGGCGGCGGCGGCGCCGGAGCGCAGCGACAGGATGCTGACATGGCCACCCTCGCGCCTGAGCCGCGAGGGCTTGAGGCCCCGTATTGGATCGCGGGCGCCCAAGATGACGAGCTCGATGCCGGGGATTCCCGCCGTGGCCTCGGCGAGGGCGGCCGCTTCGCTACCATGGCCAAGGGCGACAAGCACGAGCCTCTCGCCCCGGGCCTTGTGCTCGGCCAGAAGGCCGGCGAGGAAGGCGGCCTCGTAATCGGCAGCGCTCGCCGAGGGCCCGGTCGCGAGATCCATGACCAGGATCCCCGAGCCCGCGTCATGGATGAGGGGGGCGGGCCCGAAGGACAGTTCGGCGAGCCTCTGGGCCATGCGGGGGTCAATGTTCTCGGGAAACAGGGCCGACATGAAGGAGGCTGCGATCTCGGGGAAGCTCGCCTCGGGTGCGTAGATCTCGTTCCTGAGATCAACCTCGCCGGCGAGGGTGTAAAGTCCGTCGGCCCCGGGATATCCCCAGACGGCGGCTTCTTCGAGTTTCCGCTGGAGACCCTTGCCTCTTGTACTGTTGAACTGCATGAGCTGGTAAGGAGTCTACCGGCGGCGATCGTGGCAGTGCAAGCCCACCGCGATTGACGGGCCGGAGTGCCAGGGGCTATGCTCCCTGCCCATGAAGATATGGATGAAGTACCTGCTCGGCGCCGTCCTCGGCGCCATGGTGGCCCTGGTCCTGCCCATAGACGACCCCGCTCTCAAAGCCATCCTCGCCTTCCTCTTCGACCTTTCGATCCGGGTTGGCCGGTACATACTCCTTCCCCTCGTGCTCTTCTCCGTGCCGGTCGCGGTGTTCGAGCTCAACGAGGACGGGGAATTCTGGAAGAGCCTGGGTCGCAGCCTGGTCCTCCTCGTAGCAGGCATCGTCGCCCTCACCCTGGTCGGCATCGTCGTGGCCGCCATCGTGCACCCCGCCCGGATCCCCCTCGAGGGCGACACGAGCGCCGCCGTCCCCGCGATCGGCTTCCGCGACCTTCTGCTCTCGGTCTTCCCCGAGAGCCCCTTCGCCGCCCTGTCGACCGGTCAGTTCCTCCTGCCCGTGTACTTCCTCGCGATACTCATGGGCCTTGCCTTCTCCCACGACAGACCGGCCACAAAGCCCGTCCTACTGCTTTTCGATTCCCTCTCACGCATCTTCTACCAGATCAATTCCTTCTTCGTCGAGTTCCTGGGGGTCCTGGTCATCGCCGTCACCGCCTTCGCGGTCCTCACACTGCGCGCCATGCCCAGGTCAGAGATCTTCAGACCCCTGCTCGCGACCGTAGCCCTGGAGGTCGCCTTCGTCGCCTTTGTCGTGGTGCCTGCCTTCCTGTGGTTCCTCGGCGGCAAGAAGAACCCCTGGAGGACCCTCTACGGCCTCCTCGCCCCCGCGCTCGCGGCCCTCGTCTCGGGCGACGTCTACTTCCCCTTCGGCGCACTCGCGAAGCACGCCAAGGAGAGCCTGGGCATCAGGCGGAGGGAGAACATGCTCTCCCTGCCCCTGGCCTTCATCTTCGGCCGGGCGGGAACCGCCCTGGTGACGGCGACCTCGTTCATCGTCGTCCTCTCCTCCTACTCCAACATGGGCGTGACCCTGGGCAACTTCCTGTCGATACTCGTCGCCGTCCCCCTGGTCACCCTCCTCCTCGCCTCCTCGCCCGGAAGGGGCGCGATGAGCGCACTCATATCCCTCTGCGCCCTGTACGGCAAGGGTTTCGAGAACGGCTACCTGATCGTCGCTCCGATCGCCCTGCCCCTGATCGCCGCCGGCGCCTTCCTCGATACCCTGTGGGCAGGCTGCGCGGCCCTGGTGCTCGCGCGCAGGTCGGGCCACGTCCAGGAGAAGGAGCCGAGGTTCCACATCTAGGCCCATGCTTGACGCCTCGCACATGGGAGCCGTAGAATGAGGTCATGGACCTCAAGAGCGTATTGGGCCGCGAAAGCGTCGCCCTGCACCTAAAAGGAAAGAGCAAGGAAGAGATCATCGACGAGTTGCTTGCGGTAGCCGGGCGCTCGGGGAAGGTCTCCGATCTTGGCGGGGCGAGGAAGGCCGTCCTCGAACGCGAACGCCGCATGAGCACGGGCATGAAGAACGGCATCGCCATCCCCCACGGCAAGACCGACACGGTCAAGGACCTGGTGGCCTGCATCGGCGTGTCCGACACGGCAGTCGACTTCGAGGCCCTGGACCGCCAGCCCTGCAGGATCTTCATCATGACCCTGTCCCCGGCCGACAAGACCGGACCCCACCTTCAGTTCCTCGCCGAGGTGAGCCTCTTGTTCCGCAGCGACGAGAAGCGGGCTGCGATACTCGCCGCCGAGAGCCCGGAAGAGGTGCTTGGCGTCCTTACCCAGTAAGCTCCACAGCCAGATACAGGATCCGCAAAGCGAGGGCCGCCCCATCGGGGCGGCCCTTTTCTTCGCGCGGCTTCTGGGAAAAGGCTACTCGATGATCGCGAGGATGTCCTGCATCTTGACGATGAGGTGCTCGGTGCCTTCGATCTTGATCTGGGTTCCGGCGTACTTGTCGTACATGACCTTGTCGCCTTCCTTCACCTTGATCACGTCCTTGTCGGTACCAACGGCGACGACCACGCCGGTCTGGGTCTTCTCCTGGGCAGTCTGGGGGATGATGATCCCGCCGGCTGACTTGCTCTCGCCTTCTGTGATCTTGATGAGCACACGGTCGACGAGGGGTTTGACTTTCATACGCTAATCCTCCTGAGTATCATGTGGGGGGTAATGGTTTATGCAGTTGAAATATACGGAAAGAGCGGCGAGGGGTCAAGGCAGTGGTGGCGGGGGCCGGCATTCATAGCTTTCGACTCCCGGAATGATTACATTTGGTTTGGCGGTCGAGAGGGATTCCTGGAGCATTGCGCCGATCAAGACCGCCATAATGCGATCCGGCGCGAATTTGGAGACCAAAGTGGCGCGAAAGAAGGGCGGCTGGAGCAAGAAACCATCCTCGACACCTCCGAAAGGCGGGGACAAGCCGCCCCTCGTGCCCCCGAATTTCGGCGGATTCCAGTTCCGATTCTCCATGGGCTACATCATCGTGATGATAGTCGCGGTGAGTCTCTTCAATTATTTCCTCTTCCAGGCCGACGATTCCGTCGTCCCCTACAGCGTCTTCAAGCAGAAGATCGCGAGCGGGGACATCAAGCGGGTCGAAATGGACAGTACCTACTACTCGGGCTTTCCCGACGCGAGCAAGACGGCGCCGTCGACCCTCGGTCCCGGGACGCGAAATCCCTCGGTGGTCAAGACGGTACCCGTCCCCGATCCTACCTTCACGACCCTCCTTGACGAGAAGGGGGTCGTCTACTCCTCGACCCCACGCGAAGGCAACGCCGTCCTCTCCTTCGTGCTCAACTGGATCCTCCCCCTGGCCTTTATGTTCTTCCTTTGGAGGGTCGTCTTCAAGCGCATCGGCAACGTAAACAACAACGTCCTCGCCTTTGGCCAGAACAAGGCGACCATCGTGGCCGAGGGAGATGTCAGGACCCGCTTCGGCGATGTTGCCGGCGTCGACGAGGCCAAGGAGGAGCTCGTCGAGGTGGTCGACTTCCTCAAGAACCCCAAGAAATACACTGACATAGGCGGCAAGATCCCCAAGGGCGTCCTCCTGGTCGGGCCACCCGGGACCGGCAAGACCCTCCTCGCCCGCGCCGTAGCCGGCGAGGCGGGCGTGCCCTTCTTCCGCATGAGCGGCGCGGAGTTCGTCGAGATGTTCGTCGGCGTGGGCGCCGCCCGCGTCCGCGACCTCTTCAAGCAGGCGAGGGAGAAGGCTCCCTGCATCGTCTTCATCGACGAGCTCGACGCGATCGGCAAGTCGAGGCTCACGGGAGCCCTGGGCGGCAACGACGAGAGGGAACAGACCCTCAACCAGCTCCTGGTCGAGATGGACGGCTTCGACGCCACGAGCGGCCTCATCATCCTGGCCGCCACCAACCGCCCCGACGTCCTCGACCCGGCCCTGCTGCGGCCCGGCCGTTTCGACCGCCAGGTCCTCGTCGACAGGCCGGACCTGATCGGCCGCGAGGCGATCCTGCATATACACGCGAAGACGGTGAAGCTTGATGCGGGCGTGGAGCTCTCCAAGGTGGCGCGCGGCACACCGGGCTTCGTCGGTGCCGACCTGGCCAACCTGGTCAACGAGGCGGCCCTCCTGGCGGTCCGTTCTGGCAGGAAGAAAGTGGTCCAGCACGATTTCGATGCCGCGATCGAGAAGATCGTGGCCGGGCTGGAGAAGAAGAGCAGGGTCATGAACCCGCGCGAGCGCCGCATCATCGCCGTCCACGAGACGGGCCACGCCCTTACCGCGGCCTTCACCAAGGGCGCCGACCCCGTACGCAAGATATCGATAGTCCCCCGCGGCTTCGGGGCCCTGGGCTACACCCTCCAGCTCCCCACCGAGGACCGCTATGTCGTGGCCGAGGAGGAGCTCCTGGGCCAGATCGACGTCCTCCTCGGAGGCAGGGCAGCCGAAGAGACGGTCTTCGGCCGCATCTCGACGGGTGCCTCCAACGACCTCACCCGCGCCACTGACATAGCCCGCAAGATGATCACGGATTACGGGATGTCGGAGCGCTTCCGCCACGTCGCCCTCACGAGGCGGGGCGGAATGTTCGGCGGGGCGATGACGGAACCCGCGATGGGAAGGGAATACAGCGAGGACACGCAGAAGTACATAGATGAAGAGATCGCGCGCATCGCGGCTGCACGCTATGACCTGGTCCTGTCCCTGCTCGGGTCGAAGCGGGCCATCCTCGACCAGGTGGCCGAGCGCCTCCTCGAGAAAGAGGTGATCGAGGATGTCGAATTCGGGGAACTGGCCGGTCTTGGGCCCCCCGCGCAGGCCCCCGCTCCGCAGATTTCACATGACAAAAGTCAGGATTCCCAGGTCCCCAAGCAGCCTGTGCAGGAACCCGCGGCCGTGCAGGTCCCGGGCGTCCCACCCCTGCACCCGATCCCCGGAGCCGCTGCGAGCGGAACCGATGTCCCAGATCCCGCGACGAGCAGGTGAATGTAATAACTCATCTTATCTATAAGAATTAGTCTTCACCAAACAGGCAGATTTCACGCTGTTTCGGGTGTATACAGTGCCCTTTTGGTTGACATAATCACGGAATCAGTATAAACCCGTACTCGGTTCCCTACATGAATATACCAATCATTTTAACGGCAACGCCGTGCGCATTCGGCCTACTGGCCCTGTTGCTCAAGGACTACCGCCTCCGCAGGACGGTCGTCACCATCGCGGCTCTCGTACAGGCCGGCCTCGCGATCTATCTGGTCGCGACTACCTGGTTCTCCCTGCCGCTCAAAATGACCCTCTCGGTCCCGGGCCTTGATTACTGGATCCTGGGCGGAGAGCTGGTCATGGCCGCGTACTTCGCGGTCACCGCGGTGCGCCGCAAGCGCCTGCTGCCTCTCGTCCTCGCCCTCGTACAGGCGGCGATAGCGATCGGCGGCGAGCACTGGACCGGCGGCGTCGAGGCGGCCACGACGATTGTCATCGACCAGATGACAGTCCTCATGGTCCTCGTCATCGGCGTCGTGGGCGGCCTCATCGTCATCTACGCGACCGGCTACATGCGCACCTTCCACGAGGAGCATCCGGAGGTAAAGGACAGGAGACAGCTCTTCTCCTTCGTCTTCCTGGTCTTCCTGGGCGCGATGTACGGCCTGGTCCTCGCGAACGACCTCAGGATCGTCCTCCTCTTCTGGGAAGTCACGACCTGGGCGAGCTTCATCCTGATCGGCTACAACCAGGACGATATCTCGGTCAAGAACTCCTTCCTGGCCCTGAACCTCAACCTCCTGGGCGGCATAGCCTTCGCGGCGGGCAACGTGGTCCTCGCGGCCACCACCGGCAAGATCGAGCTCTCGGAGCTCGGTGCGGTCGGGGCGGGCCTCGCGGCCATCCCCGTGGCCTGCCTGGCCTTCGCCGGCCTGGTCAAGTCGGCCCAGCTCCCCTTCACCCCCTGGCTCCTCGGGGCCATGGTCGCGCCGACCCCGGTGTCGGCCCTCCTCCACTCGAGCACGATGGTCAAGGCTGGAGTCTTCCTCCTGCTTCGCCTGGCCCTGCCCATGCAGAACACGGTCACGGGCTATATCGTCGCCTTCGTGGGCATCCTCACCTTCATCGCCGGCGCCTTCATCGCGGTCTCCCGCCGCAACTCGAAGCGCATCCTGGCACTCTCCACGGTGTCCAACCTTGGACTCATCGTGGCCTGCGCGGGCATCGGCACACCCCAGCTCATCTGGGTCGCCTTCTTCCTCATCCTCTTCCACGCGATCGCGAAGGCCCTGCTCTTCCTCGCAGTGGGAACGGCGGCGGTCGGCACCGGCAGCCTCGACATCGAGGACATGGGCGGGCTCATCATCGGCATGCCGAGGGTGGCCTTCCTCCTCATCGTGGGCATCGCGGTGATGTTTGTCGCTCCCTTCGGGATGCTCATATCGAAGTGGACGGCCATGGAAGCCTTCATCAGCATGAACTCCTGGGTCAGCCCTATCATGGTGGTCCTCCTCGCCTTCGGCAGCGCCACGA
>JANXYO010000097.1 GCA_025356015.1 Spirochaetaceae bacterium | reverse complement strand
TTTTCCCTGGGCCTCCCCGAAGAACGGCTGCAGTATCTGCGGGGCATCGCCCCGGGCCGTGTCGAAGTGCTCGGGCCCTGGGAGAGACCCGGCTGGGTCAGGGCCGAGATGGGGCTTGACTCTTCGCTCTACGCCGAACTTGTCGTATTGGGCCTCGGCCGCCAGTGCGTGATCCTCGACAACCCGGAGCTGGCCAAGGCTGTGGTCAAGCGATGCCGGGAGGGCCTGGCCGCCCACGAAAAATTGCCGTGACAAGGGGGGTGGATCGGTGCGGTGGCATCGATTTCGTGCTAGCCTTTGGGGAACTTGCTCTCCCCGCTCTTCCATCTTAGATAAAGGAAGCCAGAGGGGATGAAAGGACAGATGCCATGAAACGAAGCGAGATCAACGCGCGCATACGCGGGGCCGAAGCCTTCTTTTACGAGCAGGGCTTCCGCCTCCCGCCCTGGTCAGAGCGCGCCCCGCGCGACTGGAAGGCAGGGACCGTGGCCGAGTCCGAGATCATCGAGAACATGCTCGGCTGGGACCTCACCGACTTCGGCTCTGGCGTCTTCGCAAAGCGCGGCCTCCTGCTCTTCACCCTGCGCAACGGCAATCAAGCGAGGGACCGCAAGACCTATGCCGAGAAGGTCATGGTCGTCGAGGAGGGTCAGGAGACCCCGATGCATTTCCACTGGTCCAAGATGGAGGACATCATCGTGCGGGGCGGCGGGAAGCTGGTCGTCGAGCTCTACCGCTCGACGCCTTCCGAGGGACTCTCCATGGAGGGCCTCCGGGTCAGGGTCGATGGCATCGAGCGCGAGCTGCCCGCCGGTGGCCAGCTGCGGCTGGGTCCGGGGGAGAGCATCTGCCTCGATCAGGGCCTCTACCACCGCTTCTGGGGAGAGGGGGGCAGGGTCCTTGTCGGCGAGGTGAGCATGGTCAACGACGACACCAAAGACAACCGTTTCCTCGAGCCGGGGGGGCGCTTCCCCGAGGTCGAGGAGGACGAGGAGCCCTACAGGCTCCTCGTCTCGGACTACGCTGGGTGGCTCGCGTGAATCCGTCCTTGAGCGCGAAGGACTATCCCGAGCTCGAGCCGAACTCGGAGCTCGAGGCTCTGTCCTCGCATGCCGGGTCGATGGCCTTCAAGGCCGCCTCGGCCGAGGAGGCGAGGGTCTGGCAGAAATCCCTAAGGGAGGAGCTCGCGGGACTTGTCGGCTTTGTCTCCGACAGGGCTGTCGAGGGCGAGCCGCGCCTGCTCGAGCAGACAGACCGCGGCTCTTTCTTGAGGCGCAAATATCTGCTCCGGACCTCGGCCCATTCCCTGATGCCCGTCTACGTCCTTGTGCCCAAGGGCCTCTCTGGCAGGGCTCCGGTCGTCATCGCCCACGCCGGCCACGGCTACGGGGTGAAGGACATCGTGGGTCTCTGGGAGGATGGCAGCGAGCGGACCGTGCCTGAGGCCTACCATTTCGACTTCGCCCTCGAGCTCGTGAAGCGCGGCTTCGTCGTGGCCGCGCCCGAGATCTCCTGCTTCGGAGAGAGGCGCAATGCCTACGGGCATCTGGACAGGCTCCTCGGCCAGCCCGAACCCAGCAGCTGCCACAACGCAGCGACCTGGGCGATGATGCTCGGCAGGAGCATCATCGGCCTGAGGCTTCGCGACTCGATGCGGCTCATCGATTTCGTCGGCGGCCTCGAAGAGGCCGACTCGGGGCGGCTCGGCGCGATGGGGATATCGGGCGGCGGCATGCTCACCCTCTTCCTCGCCGCCCTCGACGAGCGCGTCCGGGCCTTCGTCGTCTCGGGCTACTACTCGTCCTTCCGGTCGAGCATCCTCGCCGTCGACCACTGCAGCTGCAACTTCGTCCCCGGCCTCCTCGCCCTGTGCGAGATGAGCGACGTGGCCGCCCTCGCGGCGCCCCGGCCCTTCCTGGTCGAGGCGGGCAGCCGCGACCCCATCTTCCCGATCGCGGCAGTCAGGACGGCGGTGCAGACGGCGCGTGCCTCCTACGCGAACTTTGGGCGGGGGGCCGGGTCGGCCGTCGAACTGGACGAGTTCGAGGGCCGGCACCGCATCTCGGGGAGGCGGGCCTACGAGTTCCTGAGGGAGCGCCTCCTGACAGCGAAGGCGCCAATCCCCTAATCCGGCAGGGAGCGGTAGAAATCCCCCATCACCGAGAAGGCGAGCTTCTTCGTCTTCCTGTCGGCATCGACGAGACCCTTGCGGTTGAAGAGCTCCTGATATCGGTTCAGGCGCCTCGGGCAGCGGAAATCGTAGAGGATCCATGGACTCGTGCCCTTTATGTAGGGGCAGGCGCCGATCACCTCAACCTGTTTCTCGTAGAGCCGCGCCTGCTTGTCCTCGGTCCAGAGGTCATCGACGCTACCTCTCTCGCCCGAGCGGGCATCGCCGCCGAACTCGCAGAGCACGACGGGTTTTGAGGGCTTCGAGTTCTCAATGATCCGTGGCAGTTTGGAGAAATCGGGGTCGTACCAGCCGTAGTACTCGTTGACTCCGATGATGTCGAGCTGGTCGGCGAGGCGGTCCTCGATGGCCAGCTTCTCGTGGTTGATCAGGCAGGCGGCGGAGATCGGCCTCGTCCCGTCAAGCTCGCGGGCCTTCGCGGCCAGGCGGGACATGAAGGAGAGGCGGGCGTCGGTGTCGTCGTTCTCGTTGCCGACCGACCAGATGACCACGCTGGCGCGGTTGCGGTCGCGCAGCACGAGCTCGGCGAGCTGGTTCTCAGCATCGGCGTAGGTGGCGGGATTGTCGAAGGCGATCGCCCAGTAGACGGGGACCTCGCTCCAGAGCAGGACGCCCAGCTCGTCGGCTATCCGCGCGAAGCGGCCATCGTGGGGATAGTGCGCGAGCCGCAGATAGTTGCCGTTGAGCTCCCTCAAGTGGGCTATGGTCGCGCGTATCGTCGCCTCGTCTGTGGTCTTCCCGGTCTCGATGTGGTCCTCGTGCACGCAGATGCCCTTGAGGAAGATCGGCTTGCCGTTGAGGAGGATGTCCCGCCCCCGGACAGTGATCTCCCGGAAACCGACCCTCTCGCTCACGGTGTCGGAGCTTGCCGCCGCGGATCCCGCGAAACCCAGCTCGATCTCATAGAGCCTGGGATTCCCTGGAGACCAGAGCTCGGGTCTGGCGGAGAAGCGGATCGAGCCCTTGCCCTTGCGCACGGGGATGGGCAGCTCCATGCCCAAGTCGGGGATTCGCAGCCGGGCCTCGCCCTCGGCCGGCAGTCCACCAGGCGCGGCGGCTTCCACATCGAGGGCGATGGTCTGGAACTTGCCATCGGGAACGAGCCTGAGGAACCAGTCCTTGATGAAGGCTGGCGGGGTGCGCAACAGGAGGACGTCGCGGTAGATTCCTCCGTAGTTGAACCAGTCGATGTTCTCCATCGGCACCCGGTCCACGCGCCGTCGGGCCACGACGACGATGCGGTTGTCGGCCTTGGCCACGGCGCTGATCTCCGCGCAGAAGGGAGTGGATGCGCCATCGTGCGTTCCCAGGTAGGATCCATTGAGGAAGACGCTCGTGCGGTATGAGGAGCCCTCAAAACGCAGGAAGGCCCGCTCGCCCTCCCTTTCCGGAAGATAGCGGAAAGTCCGGGTGTAGACCCCGGAACCCTCGAAGTAGCGCAGCTCCTTTCGCGCGAGATTCCAGCAGGAGGGCACACAGATGCGCTCCCAGGCCTCCCAGTCCCAGTCCACCGGCAGGGGCCTCCCGCCCGGGTCGCGGCCTTCCTCCAGGAACCACTTCGCGCGCCGCGAGGTGTCGTACCAGTCGACACCGAAGTTCCACTTCCCGTTAAGGGACTCAAGTCCCCACCCCGTCTCGTTCACCAGAGCGGCGCTCGTGAGCATCTTCTCCAGATAGGGCGCCTCGTAGTCGGCGTCGTGTATGTGCGAGATGTGGGTACCGGCTTTCTCTGACATCGAAGGCTCCTTTTGCGCCTATCCCTTGACTCCGCTTGCCGCGACACCTTCGACAAAGTATTTCTGGCCGGCCAGGAAGATCATGAGGACTGGGATGATCGAGATGAACGAGGCCGCCATCTGGGGGCCGACATAGGTGTAGGTCTCGGTGGCGAAGTCCGCCATGCCCAGGGGCAGGGTCTTCAGGTTCTGGTTCGTCAGGTAGACCAGGGGCCCGAAGAAGTCGTTCCAGAAGAAGCGGAAGCTGAATATCACCTGAGTGGCAATGACCGGCTTTGACAGGGGCAGCATGATCCGGAAGAAGATCTTGAACTCGTCGGCCCCGTCTATGTGCGCGGCCTCGACATAGCTGTCGGGGATCGTCATGAAGAACTGCTTCACGAGGAAGGTGCCGAAGGCGGTGAAGGCCCCGGTGAAGATCAGGGCGAGGTGGGTGTCGTAGAGCCCGAGGTTCCTTACGATGATGAACTGCGGGATGATGATCGCCTGGATGGGGATCATGATTGACACGACGTAGAGCATGAACAGGGAGTCCCTGCCCCTCCAATGGAGCTTGGAGAAGGCATAGGCGCCGGTCGTGGCCGTTATGAGCTGCACCACCACGATGATCGTCGTCAGCTTCACCGAGTTCCAAATGTAGATCGGGAAGCGGTCCATCAGCTTGGAGAAATTCTCGAGGGTTGGCGTCTTGGGGATCACGCGCATGGGAAAATCGTAGATCTGGCCGTCGCTCTTGAAGGCGGTCGAGGCGATGACGACAAGGGGCATGATGATGATGGCCGAGGTCGCGACGAGAAGCGCCATCCGCAGGATGCGATAGACGATCCCTGGGCGGCGAGCGCTAGACGACGTCATAGTTCACCCACCTCTTCTGCCCCCGCTGCTGCACCAGGGTCACCACGAGCACGATCAACAGGAGTGAGACGGATTCAGCGGCCGCATAGCCAAAGCGGAACTGCGAGAACCCGTTCTTGTAGATGTCGAACACGAGGACGGAGGTGGAGCCCGCCGTGCCGCCGCCGAGCTGCCCCCCGGTCATGATGAAGACCTGGTCGAAGACCTAGAAGGCCCTGATGATGGCGATCGTGATCGAATAGAACATGATGGGCGAGAGCCCGGGCAGCGTGACCGACACGAAGCGCCGCACAGGCCCCGCCCAATCAATGGCAGCGGCCTCGTACAGGGACCTGTTGATCGTCTGCAGCCCCCCGAGGAAGAGGACCATGTAGTAGCCGAAGCTCTGCCAGACCGTGACCATCACGATGGTGGCGAGCGAGGTCTTCTCGCTCGCCAGCCACTGGGGCGCCGGCAGGCCCAGCGAGCGGATGAGCATGTTCAAGGGTCCGCGCCTCGGGTCGAGGATGAGCATGAAGGCGAGTCCCACGGCGATGGAGGAGAGCACGTTCGGCAGGAAAATGAGGCCGCGGAAGAGTGTGCGGCCGCCCAGCCTGTCATTCAGGACCAGGGCGAAGGCCAGACCGAGGAGGATCTGCAGCAGCACGGTCCAGATCGTGAAGACGAAGGTGACGCCGAGGGAGCCCAGGAATTTCGCGTTGCTGAAGGCGATCGCGAAGTTGGTCAGTCCAAGGAAGCGGAACCTGGGACCGCCCGAGAAATTGGTGAGCGAGATGCCGAAGGCCATGATGATCGGCGCGACGACGAAGAGGGCGAAACCGAGCAGGCTCGGCAGGACAAAGGCCGCCACGACCGGCCAGGGCGTGCGCTTGATTCTCTGCATTCCAGGCTCCATATGCGGGGGGCACGGAGCCCCCCGCATGAAAAGGCGGGCCCCAGGACTTCCTGTCCATGGGACCTTCGACGAACCTTAGTTGGACGTGGCGATGATGTCCTTGAGGCCATCCCTGAACTTGGCGTCGAACTCGGAATCGCTCAACTTGCCGAGCAGGTATTCCTCGATCATGGTGTTGACCTGGGCCTCGATCCTTGAGCCGTACTTGGTCATGAGCAGGGGATAGGACTTCTTGGCCTCGGCGAAGTACTCGAGCGACTGGGCGTCGGGGAAGGCCTTCGCAAGGACGGCCTTGACGCCGGGATCGACCATCGCAGGCAGCACGCCCGCCTCGGCCGCGACCTTCGCGCCTTCGGGGCCGCCCATCTAGGCGATGAACTTGAAGGCAGCTTCCTTGTTCTTCGCATAGGAGGTCACGTGGTTGAAGGTCGGTGAACCGAAGGTGGAATAGCTCTTCTCGTCGCAGGGCAGGCGCGTGACGCCCCAGTCGTTCCAGGTGAAGCCCTGGAGGAGGTTCTTGTCGCGGCCGGAGATCATGAAGCCGGGGAACCACTCGCCAATGAGGAGCATCGCCGCCCTTCCATCGTAGAAGGCCTTGGAGTAGTGGGTCTTGGTGACCTTCATGTCGTTGAGGGGCCACATCGCCTTGGCGTCCTCGAGGCCCTTGCGCATCGCAAATGACCGCAGGATCGCGTTGTCGTAGTCGATCTTGCCCTTGGCGTCGATTATGGGCTTTCCGCGCTGGGCTTCCATGAGGAGCTGGCTCGAGCCCCAGACATAGATGGTCGAGCCGTAGATGTTCCCGCCCCACGAGGAGAGTTTCTTCGAGATCTCGGCGAACTTGTCCCAGTGGCGACCGAAAGGGCCGCCGCGATGGGGATGAACATGGCGAGGAAATCGCGCCGGATAAAGCGGCGGGAGCTCCCTAGCAGAAGATGGGCCATCAGCCATGATACCACGGAAAGCGAGGGAAAAGGCGCCGATTTGCCCGTGACAGGATAGGCCCTTCATCGTAGTATCGACTTTCGAAGCGCCCATCCCCCTCCTAGAGTCGGCGTTTCGGGACAATTCCAAGGAGAGGAACATGTCCAGCGCGAACGCACCAAGGGGACCCATCGAGCCGCTCTCGCGGGCGGCTCTCTTTTCATCAGCGACCGGTTTCGACGAGTCCCGGTGCCGCAAGGCCCTCGAGTTCGCGCTAGGCAGGATCCGTCTCAACCTCGACGCCTTCGCCCCGGACCGCTACCCCGCCCCATCGAGCTTGCGCAACGTCTTTCCGATCCCTAACGACGAGTGGACCTCCTCGTTCTGGCCGGGCATGCTCTGGCTGGCCTACGAGGCCAGCGGCGAAAGGATCTACCGCGACGCCGCGGTCGCCCATCTGCCAGATTTCCGCGCCAGGTTGGACACGCGCAGGGCTACCGGCACCCACGACCTGGGCTTCCTCTACTCGCTCTCCTGCGTGCCCGCCTAGAGGCTTGAAGGCGACGAGTCGGCGCGGGCCACGGCCCTCAAGGCGACCGACCTCCTCATGCCCCGCTACCACGAAAAGGCGGGCATCATCCAGGCCTGGGGCGACCTCGACGATCCCCAGCAGAGGGGACGCATCATCATCGACTGCGCGATGAACCTGCCGCTTCTCCACTGGGCCGCGAACGAGACGAGAAACCCCTATTACCGCGAAGCGGCGATCAGCCACCTGGGGCGCGCCAACGAGTACCTCATCCGAGGCGACTGGTCGAGCTACCACACCTACTACTTCGACACCGTGACGGGACAGGCGCAGAAAGGCATCACGCACCAGGGCTACTCTGACGACTCGTGCTGGGCACGCGGACAGGCCTAGGCGATCCTGGGCAACGCCCTCTGCTACCGCTACGTCCGCGATCCAGGATACCTCGAGACCGCGCGCGGCGTCGCCCACTATTTCCTCAACCGCCTGGGCGACGATCTCATCGCATACTGGGACCTCGTCTTCACCGATGGCCCCGAGGAGCGCGACAGCTCGGCGGTGGCCATCGCGGCCTGCGGCCTCCTCGAGCTCTCTGGCGCCCTCCCGCCCGCCGATCCCCACAAGAGGGTCTACGAGAACGCCGCGCTGCGGCTCATCGGCGCCCTCACGGAAAGCTGCAGTGGCTCCCCCGACCCGCGCTCGAACGCCCTCCTCCTCCGCGGTGTCTACAACAAGCCCAAGGGCGAGGGCGTGGACGAGGCAGTCATCTGGGGCGACTACTTCTACGTGGAAGCCCTGGTGCGCGCCCTCCTCGGCTGGAAGCCCTACTGGTGAAGGGGGCCGTTTAGATGCGAGCGACCACAACCGGGGAGGCCCTGGCCCAGAACCCGCTAAAGGACAGGCAGGACCTCGAGCGCTCCCTGCTTGACCTGCTGGGGCCCCTTGAGGACAGGTACTCGGAAGGCAACGCAGGCCTCGCGTTAGGCGCAACCGGCACCCACTACTCCCCGCGGGTGGCCCTCCTCGAGGGATGGAGCCGCGTGCTCTGGGGCATCGCCCCGCTCACCGCCGGTGGCGGCTCCTTCCCCGCTGCGGGGAGGCATCTGGAGGGCCTGCGGCGGGGCACCGATCCTCGCGACCCCGCATACTGGGGAGAGCCTGGAGACAGCGACCAGCGGCTTGTCGAGATGGCCGCTATCGCCCTGAGCCTGCTCATCGCGAGGCAGAGCAACTGGGACCCCCTATCCGCAAGCGAGAAGGAAGGGCTGCACGCCTGGCTTTCGACGATACAGACCAGGGCCCTGCCTGCGAACAACTGGCACTTCTTCCGAATCCTGGTCTGCTCGGCCTTCAGGCACCTTGGCTTGCCCTTTGACCAGGCCGCCGAGGACGAGTCCTTTGAGCTGGTCGAATCCATGTACCGCGGAGACGGCTGGTACATCGACGGGAGCAATGGCAGCTATGATTTCTACAACCCATTCGGCTTCCATTTCTACGGCCTGGTCTACGCGCGGCTCATGGGCGACCTCTTTCCGGAACGGGCCAGGAGCTATGTCGAGCGGGCCAGGCTCTTCGCCCCGCAGTTCCTCGGCTTCTTCCGCGCCGACGGGTCGAACATCGCCTACGGAAGGAGCCTTGGCTACCGCTTCGCCGCCGTCTCCTTCTTCTCCGCCTGCGCCTTCGCTGGTGTCGAGGCCCTGCCCTGGCCGGTCATGAAGGGACTGGTCCTGAGGAGTTTCCGCTGGTGGTTCTCGGAGCCCATACTGGACGCGGCCGGAGTCCTCACCGTGGGCTACGCCTATCCGAACCTTGTGATGGCCGAGCAGTACAACTCGCCGGGCTCGCCCTACTGGGCATTCAAGGCCCACCTCCCCCTCGCCCTCGGCAAGGAGCATCCCTTCTGGCGCGCCGAGGAGGCTCCCCTTCCCGAGATCCAGGCGGTGACGCGGCTTCCGCAGACCCACTTCCTGCTCAACCGGAGCGCGGATGACGCCCAGCTCCTCTGCCTCGGCGGCTATCCCTCCTGGGAAGCCGTCCAGGCCTCCGCCAAGTACGGCAAGTTCGCCTACTCCGCGCGCTTTGGCTTCTCCGTGTCACGGGGCTCCTACGCCCTGCAACAGACAGGCTGCGACTCCTCCCCCGTCCTGTCCGAGGGCGACGGCTATTGGAGGGAAAGGAGGGAGACCAGGGGCCAGGAGTCCGGTCTGAATTGGACGAGGGGGGTATGGAAGCCGTGGAGGGACGTCGAGATCGTCACGGTCCTCGTGGCCCTCGGCTCCTCGCACCTGCGCGTCCATCGCATCCGCTCGGCCAGGAGGCTCGAGGCCGTCGAGGGAGGCTTTTCCATCCCGCGTTTCCACGGCACCGAGGCGGCGATCGAGCCCAGGCTCGGCCTCGGCCCCGAGGCATCCTGCGTCGCCTTCCCCTGGGCAGGCTCCCGCATCGATGGTCTGCGCTTGCCGCCAGGCTCAGCGCCGCGCATCGGCGAGTCTCTGTGTCTTTCGCCCGACCTCAACCTGCTTGAGCCCAGCGGCATCATTCCCCTGCTCCGAGGGCCTGTCCTTCCCGGGGAGACCCTATGGGCCTGCGCGGTCCGCGCCGGGGACGAGGAGACCACCCTCAAGGCTGTCCCGCCCAGCCTCGTCGGCCGTGGAGGCGGGAGATACGCTGTCCTGGGAGAGGGGGAGACCCTGGCCGAGATCGAGCTCTAGCCTCGCAGGCTAGATTGACTCACCCCAGAGTATCTTGGGCTCGAGCTCGATCTGGGGAAGCTCGGCACCCACCTGCCCAGCGGCGAGCAGCTCGAAGGCAAGTTCACCCATCTTCTGGATCGGGTACTCCACGGTGGTGATCCGCGGGCTGATAAACCGCAGGGCGTCGATCGAGTCGAAACCCGCGAGACCCACGTCCCCGGGCACTGACAGTCCCCGGCCGCGGAAGTCGTTCAGGAGCTCGAGGGCAAAGATGTCGCTGCAGCAGAGGACGGCCGTCCTGGCCTCCTTGAGCCCGAGGGCGCACACCTGCTCGAGGTAGTCCCCGCCCGCGGCGAGATGGCGCTCTACCCCGGGCGCCGCATCGACAGCCTCGACGAAGCCGGCGTAGCGCTCCTCGATCTCGTAGAGGTTGATCCCCTCGCTCCGGGCCTCGAGGGGGCCGACGAAGACGAGGCGCCTGTAGCCCTTGGCTATCACAGCCTCGGTGAGCCTGCGCATCACCGGCCTGTCGGAAAGCCCGACGAAGGGCCACAGCGGCGAGACCTTGTTCGCTATTGTCACTATGGGCCGGTCGAGGCCCGTGAGGAAGGCGTCGAAGTCCTCCCCCTTCCCCGCGGGGAAAAGGAGGATGCCGTCCACGTTCCTGCCGGCCATGTGCTCAAGGGCGGCGCGCTCGCGCTGGTGGTCGCGCCGGGAGATCGCGATCTGCAGGAAGCAGTCCCGCTTCCATGCGATCTCCTGGATGGCGTTGACAAGCTGGGCGAAGAACTCGTTCTCGAGGTCGTGGACGACAAGGCCTATGTCGCCCGTCCTCTGGAACTTCAGGTTCCGCGCGAGGAGGTTGGGCTTGTAGCCGTATTCCCTCGCTGCCGCGAGGATCCGGTCCCGCGTCTCGGTCTTGATCCCGGGCCGGTTCCTGAAGGCGCGGTCTATCGTGCCGAGGGAGACGCCGCATATGCGGGCGAGGTCCTTAGTCGTGACGCCCATGCCCCTGTCCTTTGCTCGCGAACCTTATCCTTACGATCTCCCAGAGCTCGACCCTGTCGACCCTGATCTCGACGCCGTCGGGAATCCGTCTGATCTCGAGGGCCGAGCCCTCACGCAGGCACTCGGCCGATTCGACGTCATCGCGCCTCAAGATGATGCCGAGGTCACGGACCGGTACTGTCTCCTCCATGTACTCATAGGAGCGCTCGAAATGCCCGTCGAGGGTGTCCATGAGTCCGCAGCAGAGCGAGCTCTCGGCGTTGGGGTTCAGCAGATGGACATGCAGGGTATCACCGTCCTCGACGAGGGAGAAGTCCATCTTCATTGGTATGCGAAGCTCGACGGCTGGAGCTCCTGCCCGGCTTGCCGCAAGGGAGCCGACCAGGGTCTTAAGCTCGCTCGAGGGCTCCTTGGCATAGTGGGAGAAGAGGGGCTGGGGGAAGAGGACAAAAGCTCCGCTTCCGTGGCCATACTCATGGATGGCCGGCAGCCCGGTGGCCCTGAAGGGCGGGGGAAGGTTGTTGTGGAAGAACTCTGTCGCGCTCGTCTCGCAAAGCGGATCGACGATCTCGCCCCGGCCCGGCTCCCGGGCCTCGTAGTGGGCATAGTGGCCACGCACGAGGAGGTCGCGGCTGCTGCCAGGGCTTCCTCGCAGGTAGGAGATCGAGAAGGGCGAGAGCTCCCCGCCCTCGAGTCCGAAAAGCTCCATCGCAAGCCGGGCTCCGGCGCCCGCGAGGCTCCCGGTGGCCACGACGAGGCCGCCCGCGGCCATGAAGGCTTCAAGGATCCTCCACTCAGCCTCATCGAGGAGCGAGACCTCGGGAAGGACGATGAGCCTGAGGCCCCGGAGATCGGCCTGTGCGATGGACTCGTCGAAGAGGAACTCGACGCTCAGGTGGAGGTCCCGCAGGAGGCGGAAGGCCCCCGAGACGGCCCGGACGAAGGCCACCTGCTCGGTCAGGGCGTCCTTGGTCTTCTGGGAGTGGTAGACGGCGGCGTAGCGCAGGGGCCGGCCGGCGACAGCCGGGGCGTGGAGCCTCATCTGGCCGAAGATCTCGGCGAGGTCGCTGCCGTAGAGATCCTCGTCGATCCTCCCGTCGTGGTAGGGCATGTCGTCGACGGTCACGGTGGCTCCGTGTGCGAAGAGGGCGTAGGACTCGTAGGCCAGGAAGGGCTTTGGCTTCTTGGTGTAGTCCCAGGTATTGATGAAGCGCCCCACGAGGGCCTCATAGGGTCTGCCCGCGGCCACACCGCGCAGGAAGATGGGGAAGAAGGAGGTGGAGCGCAGCCCTGTCCAGTCCGAGTAGGCCTCGCCGGTAACGAAGTCTGTCTGTCTCGCCGCGCCGACGGCCCGGCTGCCCATGCCGGTCGAGGAGTAGGGATAGCCCCAGTAGTTGTTCGTGAAGACGAGCTCAGGAGCGGCCTCCCTCAGGCTGGAGCGGATCCGGGCATAGAAAGCCTCGACCTGGCCATAGCGGAACTCTAGGAAATCCCGCCTGTCGGCGCCCCGGGGCTCCCTCGGCAGTGGCCTTCCGTAGGCGTTGCGGAAGGCCTCGCTGCAGCGCTTGCAGTGGCAGTTCCCGTCGCCGATTATGGTCATGTCGAGCCAGATCCCGTCGACCCTCTTGGCCGCGATCGCCCGGAGCTGCCGTTCTATGAGATCGGCGTAGGGGCTGCCAATGCAGAGGGTCTTCCAGCGATAGGGCCCGGCTCCCCGGTCCCCGGCCCCATTTTCGGCGAGCCACTCGGGCCTTTCCGCAGCGATGCGCTCGTCCCAGGAAACCGAGTAGTAGGCCAGGGACCTGATCCCCCTCGCGCGCAGCTCTCCGGCAAGCTCCTCGAGGAGGTCCCTGCCGCCAAGGCCAGGATGGAGACCTTCCCCCTCGAGCCTTGTATAGAAATTGCCGTACTGGCACTTGGCGTAGAGGATGGCCGAGTCTGCCCCGGCCGTAGCGAAGGCCTCTGCGATGCGGGGCGGGTCGAAGCCCTCGGCGATGCCCTTGCCAGGCCAGGCGGGAAGGTGCATGTCGAAGAAGATCCTGGTCTTGCTTTCATTGAGCCACATGGGTGTCGCTATCCTTTGATCCCCGAGGAGGATATCCCCGCGATGTAGTACCTCTGCATGAACACGAAGAGGGCGATGACCGGCAGAGCCCCCACCACCATGCCGGCGGAGAGGAGGGCGGTGTCGCTGAAGTAGATGTGGGCGTAGAGGTTGTTGATCGCCACCTGGAGCAGGGTGTTCTCCTTCTTCGAGATGAAGGTGACCGGCACGAGGAAACTGTCCCACTGCTGAAGGAAGACGATGAGGCCGAGGGTGACCAGGGGTGTCCTCGCGAGGGGCAGCAGGATCCTGAAGAAGATACCTGCCCTGCCGCAGCCGTCGATCACGGCTGCCTCGTCGAGTTCCCGGGGCACGCCGGAGAGGAACTGCCTCATGAAGAAGATCCCGAAACCGCTCGCAGCGAATGGCAGGATCAGCGAGGCTATCGTGTTCATGAGGCCGAGACCCTTCACGACGCGATAAAGGGGTACCACCAGGATCTCGATGGGCAGGATCATGGTGGCGATGACCAGGGCGAAGATGAGGCCCTTGCCCGGGAAGTCCATCCGCGCGAAGGCGTAGGCCGCGAGGGAGTTGAAGAAGAGGCTCAAGGCCGTGACCGAGACGCAGACGAAGAGGGTGAGGGAAAAGACCCGGAGCATGTCCACGGCGGCGAAAAGCTGTCTGAAGTTATCAAGGGTGAAGGTCCCGGGGACGAAGGTCTGGAGGGAAAGGCCGCTGATCTTCACGATCTCCTCGTTGCTCCGGAAGACCAGGGAGAGGTTCCAGAGGACGGGAATGAGGACGGTCAGACCCAGGAAGGCGAGGACGAGCCAGCGCGCGGCCGCCGCCAGCGGCAGGGAGGGCCTACTCATCGGACTGCCTCCCAAGCTTGAGCTGCACGAGGTTGACGGCGAGGACGAAGAGGAACATGAAGACGGCCATCGCCGAGGCGTAGCCAATGTCTCCGAGCCTGAAGGCCGTCCGCCAGACCAGGTAGACGAGGAGCTCGGTGGCCCCGCGTGGGCCGCCGCCTGTCATGACGAAAACCGGGGTGAAGACCTTGGCAACCGAGTCCATGGTGGTGACGATAACGACGAAGAGGATCGTCCTCCGCAGGAGGGGCAAGGTCACATAACGCGCCCTCTGCCAGGGGCCGGCGCCCTCGAGAAAGGCGCACTCGTGGAGCTCCTTCGGGATCTCCTTCAGGCCTGCCACGAAGATCATCATGAAGAAGGCCCAGGACTTCCAGATGCAGGCCGCGATGAGGCTTGGCAGGGCCTGGGAGGGCTCGGCGAGGAAGCCCTGCCTTGGCAGGCCGAGCCAGGAGAGGACGGCGCCAAAGAGGCCGAAGTCGGGATTGTAGAGGAACTTCCAGAGAAAGGCCGCGACCACGAAGGGGAGGACCACGGGGAGGAAGAAGATCGTCCTCATAAGCCCCATGGACCTGGACTCCTGCTCGACCAGGATGGCGACGATGAGGGCCACGAGGGTCTGGATGACGACGACGGCGACCATGAAGATGGCTGTCGTCCTGAGCGAGGAGAGGAAGTCCGAGCTCGAGAAGAGGGAGGAGAAGTTGCCAAGGCCTATGAACCTCGTGCGGCCCATGATGCTGGCCTTGCAGAGGCTGAGGTAGAAAAGGTTCGCCGTGGGGTAGATCACGAAGACCCCGATGACGGCGAGGGCGGGAGCCAGATACAGGTAGGCTCCGAAACGCCTGGCCCCGCGGGCTGCAAGTCCTGGTTTCCTCATGGCATTGTGCGGGGGCCGCCCGCGAGGGCGGCCCCTTCCTCCCATAACAGGCTATTTGAGCGCGCGTTCCATCTTGGCGACAGCCTCGGCGACCGTCTTGTCGACGTCGGCCCCGTAGGCGATGGCGTTGTAGCAGTCCATCGCTGCCTCGGAGATCGCCGGGTAGTTGGGCGTGACCGGCCGCGACCTGGCCGTCTGCACGAGCTGCTCCTTGATAATGGAGTAGGGAAGCTTGGACATGTCGGTCTTCGCGAGCACCGACTGGCGCGCGGGCAGGTTGCCGGTCCTGTCGCAGTAGATCTGGGCGCCCTGGGCCCCGGTGATCGCCTTGACAACCTCCCAGGCCAGCTTCTTGTTCTTGGACTGGGCGGTGATCGCGAGGTTCCAGCTGCCGGAGTTGCTCGCCGCGGCCAGGCCCTTGGGCAGGGGCATGGCGCCCCACTTGGACTTGTAGAACTCGGGGAAGTTGCGCTGCCACTCGCCGACCATCCAGGGGCCGTTGATCCACATCGCGATCCTCTCGGCCTCGAAGCCACCGGTGATGGGCATGGCGGGCGCGGCTTTGTATTTCTGGAAGAGGTCCTGGTAGAAGTGGAGGGCCTTGAGGTTGGCGGGGCTGTCGAAGAAGCCCTTGGCCGCCGTCCCGTCCTTGCTCAGGATGTCGGCTCCGAACCACCAGGTCCAGAGCACCTGGGTGTAGGTCATGCCCTCATTGCGGTTGTCGATGGAGAACATCTGCGGCATGATCCCGTAGACCGAGACCTTGCCCGTGGCGTCCTTCTTCGTCAGCTTTACCGCGGCGGCCAGGAGCTGGTCGGTGGTCCAGGCGTCGGCGAGCTTCTCGGGGGCCTTGAGCCCGGCCGCCTTGAACATGTCCTTGTTGTAGTAAAGCACGCAGTTGGACTCGTTGAGGGGGGCCGCCCAGATCTTGCCGTTCCAGGTCATGGCCTGGCGGGCCGAGCCCACGAGGTCGGCGAAGTCGGCCTTGTCCCAATAGGCGTTGAGGCTCTCGAGGGCGCCTTCGTTGGCATAGTAGGCGATGTTGGGCGCGTCCATGCAGATGACGTCCCCGACATCTCCGCCGGCGATCATGAGCTTGAGCTTGTTCTCGTACTGGTTCTGCGGGACCGTCCTGATCTCGACCTTGTCGGCGAGACCGGCCTTCTGAAGGGCCTCGGTCATGTACTGGGGCCAGAGATCGGGGAAGGTGTCGATGATGATCTTCTGGTCCTGGGCCGCCACGTTTCCTGCGCCCACGGCGAACATGAGGATCCCGAACAAGGCCGCCACGACAGCAAATGCTTTCATTCCTGCCTCCTTTGCTTGCTGATTACCATTTCGCGGTAACGTTACCGTAAAATAGTGCACGTTACCGGAGTTGTCAAGCCAGAAAATGCGCGGAAATTTGCGGCCCGAGGAGGACTGCCCGCCAGGGCCCCTCCCCTTCGTGCCTTAGGGCCTCGCGGCCCTAAGGCATGTCCTGGGCGACCAGGGCGCGCAGGAAGGTCCAGAAGCGGCCGACCGACGCGATCTCGATAGCCTCGTCGGGGGAATGGGGGAAGCGGATGCTCGGGCCGATTGAGAGCATGTCCCAGCCTGGATAGGAGGCGTGGAAGAGACCGCACTCGAGACCGCCGTGGGTGGCGCGGAGACCGGGCTCCACACCCAGGCATTCGGCATGGACCTTCCGGGCAAGGGCGAGCAGGGGGGATGAGAGGTCGGGAGCCCAGGCGGCATTGGGCTCAAGACGCCTGCAGGCGAATCCCGCGCCGAGAAGGTAGCGCTCGAGCTCGGCGAGGTAGGCGAGCAATGCCGCGTCTGCGGCGGCCCGCGCGAGGATGCGCAGCTCGAGCCGGCCCTCCCCGCCCTCGGCCGGCCCCACGAGGCCCAGGTTGCTCGAGCGAAGGACCATGTCGGGGATGTCGGGGCTCATCTCCTGGACACCGTTGGTCAGGGCCGATATGGCCGCCACAAGCCGCGTCTCGGTCCCGGGAGCGTAGGCAGTGGCGGGGGCCCCCGTGCTGCAGACCCGGGCCTCGAAGCTCAGGCCCGGGTCGGCTCTGGCCAAGGAGGAGGCGATTCGGCGGGCTTCGGCCTCCCCTGCCCGTCGCCAGGACTCAAGGCCGGCGCGATCGACTCCCACGAGGGCCTGGGCCTCGCGGGGGATGGCGTTGGGCACCGAGCCGCCCCGGAAGCCGGAGAGACGCCAGGCCTGGCCGCTCTCGCGGCCCGCGGTCTCGAGGATCCGAGCCAGGGCGATGATGGCGTTGCCCCGCCCAAGGTGGATGTCCCCGCCCGAATGGCCGCCGAGAAGGCCCTTCACGGAGACCTCAAGCCAGACAAGGCCAGAGGGCGCCTGCCCCGACGAGACGGGGATTTCGGCTATGAGACGACAGCCCCCGGCCGAGCCGATGGTCAGCTCCCCCTCCTGCTCACCATCGAGGTTGAGCAGGAGGTCACCTTCGAAGAGCCCGGGGGCCAGGCCGTGGGCCCCGTCCATGCCCGCCTCCTCGTTGACCGTGAACAGACACTCAAGGGCTCCGCGGTCGAGGCTCTGGTCCTCGATGAGGGCGATCGCCGCGGCGAGGCCTATGCCGTCGTCGGCGCCAAGGGTGGTCCCGGTGGCGCCTAGCCAGGCGGGATCGGCGGGATCGATGCGGGGAACTATGGGATCCCTTGAGAAGTCGTGACGGACATCGGCGTTGGCCTGGGGGACCATGTCGAGGTGGGCCTGGAGGATGAAGCCCCGCCTTCCCTCCCTGCCGGGCCGGGCCGGGCTCCG